>CALQSQ010000042.1 GCA_943333275.1 Akkermansia muciniphila | reverse complement strand
GGCATCAACTCCACGATCCAAAGCCTCAAACACGCCGCCAGAGGCTTGGTAAACTTCAAGTCACTGCGCATTCGGATTCTCTTCTTCCTGGGCAAACTAAACCTCCGTCCAGCCTATTGACTCCCCGCCAATTCCCGTAGCACCTGATTATTTATCCAACTGAATATCGAGCCACCTCAAATTTCGGAGGAGGCCTGTTTGCAACTTCAGATATCGCTCCGGGGGCAATCGTGGCATGCTTTGATGGCGATTACTGGAACTGGGATGAATCCGTGAGTGATCTCCCGAACGATTCGCCGGACTATACGCGGGACCACACCATCCAATACGCACCGGGAAAATCGCGCGATTCCGCGGCAGGATTGGGCCGCTATGCCAACCATTCGTGCGAGCCAAATTGCGGCATTAACCTAAAAAGGAAAATGGGCGCACTCCTTCATCCCTTTTGAGCAAGGCGCTTGATTTCCGATTCGGGTGGTGGCAAGCGGGGCAGTTTTCAACCGCTGAGCAGTAGCGCGGCTTCCTCTGGCATGCCGGGAAGCCATTTTCCTCCCAGCCAGCGACGCAATAATCGCGTCAATAACAGGGTCCACCGTTGGTCTATACTCCATCGCTCCGTGATGGCGTGAATCTGATGCAACTCATTGCTGATGCGGCTGACAGCTTGCGCGATGACGTCTCCTTTTTCATGCAGCATGCTGACTTTTACGGTGCGCTGCCCCCCGCTTTGGACTTGCCGACCGACTCCGGCCATCAACATCGGACGGGTGCGGATGGCTTCGCGGTGGTGAGCGTCGTCATAAAAGCGCAGGTAGAGATTCCACCAGTTGTAAAACAGCGCGATGAGATTGGCCATGAGCCGACTTGGGGCCAGTTTATGCGAGGTGTAGCCGCCCCAGCCCCATTGGTTTTTGAGTTCGTCAAAGCAGTTTTCCGCATTGGCGCGCTCGCGATACTGCTTGGGCATGACGATGGCGGGGAAGGCGACGGCATCTAACGAGGTGACGAGCACGGCGATTTTCCCGCACCAGGGTGTGGCTTGGGCATCCCATCCTTCTCCTTGGGCATGGGGCAGTGGGCTTTGGCGGTCTTTGCCGCGACGGGGCTTGCCGATCCGCGCGACGGGCGCACGGCTGGGGCTTTCGCGCACGAGCACGACGCGTCTTTCACGCGTCCAGCCGCTGAGGCGAAGGGTTGTTTCCAAGGATTGCCAACCGTCCCCGCAGTTTTGCCAGAGCGCTCCCTGACGCATCATGCGAATGACGAGTTCTTTGACTTTGGTGGTGTGACGCATTTTGAAAAGATAGGGCAGGCCGCGGGCTTCATGCTCTAACATGACTGCTTCGCTGCCGTAGCCACAGTCGCCACGGGTGAAGGTGGGCCATTGGTGGCGGGGGAGTTTTTCGAGGGTTTGCCAAAGTCCGGGCAGTCCTTTGGTGGCGGCGTGTTCATTGCCAGGGCGCACTTCGACCCCGAGGCTGATGCGCAGGTTTGCCACGAAATAACTGTGATAGACGTGGCTGGGGCGACCGGGTTTTTGTGGGTTGTAGCCGATTTGCGCTCCCTGCTGACGACCGTAGAGGGGCTTGACGGTGACGTCCATGTCGAGGATCCATGGCAGTCCTAACACAGGTGAGATGCAGCCGAGGATCTGGGTGGAGAGCCAATCGAGTCCGGCGCTTTCATTGATGCGACCCATGGCAAGGCGCACGGCGTCCTCGCTGACGGTGCCACGCAGCCCTAACAATCCTGGGTTGATGCCGTCGCCGCGAATGCCGTTGATGTGAGCGTAACGCCAGTGGCCGTTGAGGACGCTGAGCAACACAGTGCCCATAATGTGGTCGGCCCCGCTGCCGCGATTGCCGGTGTAGTGCAGCGGGCATTCGCGCAACAACTCCTCCCATCGTCCACCCGCTTGGAGGAACTGGAAGAAGAAGATCAATTGCCCCTCGCGGGTGACCGGGGCTTGATCATCCCACTCGGCATGAAAGCGCCCGCCAGGAGTGTCCAGCGGCCAAGATCCGGATGGGTATTGAGGGGGAGTTTTGGTCTCACCCGCTGGGTGAGCAGAAATCACAGGCAAGGAAGCGTCCATGACCTTGTGATTACTTCATTTGCAGCGTTTGGGCGATCTTTTCATTTTCCTCTTTAGGATTAAAAATTATTTCGACCTCGTGGCCATGAGACCGATCGCCAACGGTGAACAAATCACCTGGGACTATGCCATGACTGAGAACAACGATTGGTTCATGATCTGCCGATGCGGATCGCCCCGCTGCCGGAAAATGATCACGGGCTATCGCAACCTGCCACCGGAATTACGCGAAGCCTATAAGGGATTCATTTCCCAATGGCTGATCGATGCTGAGGTCCCCTATGAGGGCCCGGCCAAGTTGCCGGCCTGGCTTGAACTCACGGCCCCAACGGAATTCGTGAAGGAAACCAAGTCCCCGGCGCAGGACATGCGCACACCGCGCGCCTCCTGAGGCTAGTGCATTTCCAGATCGCAGGTCCCCAGGCCGCCGCGGAAATAATTGAACTGCACATTGGGGTGGGATGCGAGCAGAGACATCGGCACAGCGGAGTCCTCGATGCCCTTGGAAATCATCATTGCGGTCAATCGCTGGCCGAGCGGATTATCGTGCGTGCCTGCATGCCAGATGCTGACTTTCTCGGCCAGCCACGTCTCCACTGGCCCAACCGTGATCGCCTTCGTGGGCACGAGCGTGATATTTCCACCGCCGGAGGTGCGCGCATTTTGCATGAGGGTCACGGGATGCAAATCCACCACGCGGGTGGCCAGCTTGCGGTATTCGGCTGGTGAGGGGGGGGCGGATTGGTAGGCACCTTCGCGTTTCACCGGATCATTAAACGCCCAGTGCTTGATATCGCCCTGGCCGCCCTGCATCACGGCGCAACGCACGCCGCTGGTCCAGCTGTTGCGATACTCCGTTACATCGGCCTTCGGGAAATGGAGGTTGGTTTCCGGTATGGCCAGCTCGGGATGGATGAGATTGAAAAGCATTTCGCGATCACAGCGCTCGAAGGACAGCGGGTGGGTGACGGGCGTTTCCTTGGTGCCGTCATGCCACTCATCCATGCCCCAGAAATGGCCATGCCGGAGGTGCACGCCTAGTTCGTTCACGAGTCGCGCCACCAGCGGAAGCTGTTCGGTCGGACCAATCGGGCCGCAGATGCCGACGGGATTGTCAGCGGTCGCTTGTTTCCATGCGGAGATGTATTCCAGGGCCTCGGCGAGATAGAAATCCTCCAGCGTGTCATACATCACGATGCGGAAGCCAGGCCGGGACAGTTGGACAAGGTCTTTCATCGTCAGACTCGCGGCGTCCTGGATCAGGGATTCATCAAGCGTGGTGTAATCCCACCAGTCGGGGGCAATGGAGCTTAGTTTTCTCATAGTTGAATTGGGTTAGGGGTGGTGGACCAGATTTGGAAGCGCCTCGCTCAGGGGATCGCAGTCGACACGACTGAAACCCAGGTGCGAATGCCGGCGCCAGCCTTCGGCAAATGGAAATTTGCCCGATGCCCTGCCTACCGCCTGGCTCATGTCCTCCATCGCCTGCAGGTAGGAATTCATGCCCTGGCTGGCCTCCAGCCAATGCTGCTGGCTGTGATGCGCGGTCAGCGCGGCCAGTTTCGTGGCGTGGACTTCGGACACATTCACAAACATATGGGGCGCGATCGGCTGCCTCACGCTGTCGCGCAGGCCGTGCGGCATCGCGTGATAAACGGCGATGGATCCATCCAGCGATTTCGGCTCGCGCGGGGGATTCGTCGTGAAATTTGGCATCGCATGGGTGAATGCCGCGGACACTGCGATCCGGCACGTCTCCGTGTGATCCTCCATGTAATCCTGCGGCGAATGCGTCAGGACAATCTGCGCTCCCACCTCGCGAATGACCGCTGCCACCTGACGCACGCGTTCCGTCGAGTAAATGATCTCCATGTCATTGCCAATGCTCTCATGGAAATGCGCCCCCATGATTTCCGCCGCGCGCATCGCCTCCAGTCGTCGCACGCGCGCCGTTTCCTCCGGCCCCATCTGCAGGCTGCCGCAGCAACCGTTCGCCAGATTGAAGTAATGAATTTCCCAGCCCGCCTGTTTCAGGCACAGGAGCGTCCCCCCCATGTGATATTCGATATCATCGGGATGCGCGGCGATGGCGATGGCAGTCTTCATAAATTAAACGCGCTCCAGGGCTACGGCCGCACTGCCAATGATTCCCGCCTCGTTGCCAAACTTCGCGGGGACAATCTTCAGCGATGCCTTGAACGTCTCGTGCAACTGCGCGTGCAGCTTCTTCTCCAGCGGCCCGAAGAGCAAATCCCCCGCCCTGGATATCCCCCCGCCGATCACGATGCGATCCGGATTCAGCAGCCAGCAGCAGTTGGCCAGCGAGCACGCCAGTTGCGTGGTGAACTCATCCCACACCTGCAGCGCCGGTCCTTCGCCCGCCACCGCTGCCGCGGAAAGTTTCGCGGGCGAGCAATCCTCCAGCGTCTTCTTAACGCGCGCCTTTTTATACAATTGCAGTCCCCGCTGCGCCACTTCGCGGTTGCCCACATAGACCTCCAGCGAACCCGTGTTGCCATACGCGCCCTCCAACCCCTGGTAATCGATACTCATCTGCCCGATCTCCCCCGCCCCGCACGCCGAGCCTCGGAAAAGCTTCCCATCCAGCACCAGTCCACCGCCCACGCCCGTCCCCAGCGTCACGCCGATCATGTTCGTCGATCCCATGCCCGCGCCGTGTTTGAATTCCGCGTAGGCCATGCAGTTCGCATCATTCTCTGCAAACGTCGGGATCCCCGTCGCCTTGGTCATGATCTTGTTCAGGCTCACGTTGTTCCAGCCCGGCACATTCGTTAAATGATACACCATCCCCGTGTTCACATCCGTGAAACCCGGCACTCCCACGCCCACCGCTTTGATACCCGGCGACGCATTCTTCAGCGCCTTGATCGCCTTCGTCATCGCCTTTAGCAAATCCTCCGCTCCACTGAAATCCTGCGTCGGAATCGGGTCCGCCTGGAACAACAACTCCTCCCCCCGGCACACCCCCAGCTTCACGGACGTGCCTCCCATGTCGATTCCAATGGCGAGCGGTGCGGAGTTCTTCTTGGGCATGATTTGAAAATGGAAAGGTTACGGTGTGACCCCGGATACAACCACCATCTTTCCTTCTGGCAACTGCTCTGGTGAAATTCCTCCCTCCACACGGATGCCCAGCTCCCGCTCCGCGAAATGCACCGTCAACGGCTGACCCAACTGCCCCAGCCTCCCCCAATAACGAAATTCCCCCTCGCCCGACTCCCCCGCTTGCAATTCCATCTGCGTGGAAAACGGCCGCACCAGCACCGGCACCACCTCCGTCCCCGCATGCAGCGCGAACGTCTCCGGCCCTATCTTCCATCCCTCCGCGCCCGCATTGCGAATCTTCAGCCGCAGCGTGATCGCCACCTGCTCCCCCGTCCGCTCCACCGCCACCCTCACACACTCCACCGGCCCCGCCTCCACCACCGGCGATGCCACCTTCCCCCCGCAGCCGGTCCACAGACCGCCCGCCAGCAGAGCCATCATCCATCGCCACACACATTTCATCGCCGCATCATAACCCATTCTCCCCGCACGCAATCACAACCTCACCCCCAGCGCCGCATACCGCGCCTTGAAGTCCGCATCCAGCGCCCCCGGCCCCGCCGGATCCTCCAGCAGCTTCAGGAAATGCGCCCGCACCTCCTCCCTTCCCACCCGGCCCCGCTCCCCCAGCCCCTCCGGCAGCGACCCCTCCTTCCCACCCGACCGGAAATACCGGTTCGCCGCCTCCAACTCCTGGAAATACCACCGGATGCGCCTCGCCTCCCCCTTGTCTGCCAGGTGCAAATAATAATGCATCAGCAACATCGACGACACATACATCCGATGCACCGCCAGCGACTCCTCCCCACTCTTCCCCTCCGTCGTCCACGCCGATTCCGGCGCCGCCATCACCTCACTCGGCCGCATCACCAGCGCCTTCCCCTCCCCACCCAGCGCCGCCCGCACATACTCCAGCCGCTGCTTCATCGCCACCACCCGATCCTTCGCCGACGTATAAAACACCCCGTTCCGATACGTCGTCTGCGCCGCATACTCCGCCATCCCCTCCGCCACCCATTTCGGCATCCATGCCAGCCACTCCCCCATCGCCTGATGCGTCATCTCATGCACCAGCACCTTCGCACTGTACCCATAGCTCTTCGTATTCTTCCCGCCGAACTTCTCGATCCCCAGACTTGAAAATGGCACCAGCAGCACCCCATCCCCCGTTTCATCATAAGTAAATACCCCCGCACTCCCCGCCGGACCTCCCCCCCGTTCATACGCCTCCGCACTCTGCACCACCTGCGCCGTCAATGTCCGCCCCTCCAGCCCCGGCATCGCCACCGGCAGACTCCCCACCAGCTTCAGCGTCCCCTCGGCCACCGTCGCGAAATCATTCATCACCGATGCCGATACCTCCGCATCGCACCGGAAAACATAATGCGCGCTCTTAAACACCCACGCCCCACCCACCTTCCCCCCACCCGACACATGCACCTCCGCCTGCGGCACCGTCCCCACCCACACCGGCGGCGGCAACTGTTCCCCCACCGACTTCCCCTCACACCACCGCTTCACCCAGATCTGATCCACCGCCGACAACTTCCCCACCCCCAACCACACCCGCTTCCCCCCCGCCACCACCACCGCACCCCCCCGCTCCACCCCCAGCATCTCCCCCTCCAACACCCTCCCCGTCCCATCCACCCACTCCCGACCCCACGCCCCCGCCACCATGCCAGCAAGCAAGGCCACAAGCAGGGCCATGAACGCAGGAAATGAAAAACAAAATCGCATGGAGGGGAAAGGGAACTGCACTCGGACTACGGCTTGGGCCATTTGGCCACACCTTCCTTCACCCAATCCGGCTCTGGCCCACTTCCATCCCATTTCCAGTTATCCTCCCCCCTTACTTCCCTCTCAAGCCTAATCATAGGCGAAAAACAGGTTCTCATGGCCTCATCTGCCCAATAAAGAATGGGCCATCTTGGGTGATATGTTAGGGAATATTCATTAACCGTTCCCGAAGCGTGACTAATAAGGCTCAAACTCTCCTTCATCAGCACCTTGAGGGCCACGAAGTAAACTCCGAGCACGGCAAAGATCACGGCGAGGCTCATGGTGAAATGCTTCTTCATCCCCCACCCTATCACCCCAGCCCCCTCTCTCAAAGCCTTTCATCAAGGAAAACTCCCCACCCCCAACCGCAACGCCACGGCCGCAGGAAATGAAAAACAAAATTGCATGGAGGGGAAAGGGAACGGCATTTTCATAACGGCCTGTGAGGATACTCCTTCACCCAATCCGGCTCCGGTCCCAAACCATCCCATTCCCTATCGCGACCTCCTCGTGAACTTCTCTCCATCCAAATCAATGGAGCAAAAAATATCTCCATGGCTCGTTGCAAGGAATCATTACTGCTTCCCCATCTTGGCTCATGCCGAGCATAGGCCGGAAATCGAAAATTAGCTCGCTCCGCATAGGTGGCTGTCCCTTTACGTATCCAATCATAGTCAACGTCCCTTGTTACCCTCACAGGCATCAGAACCTTGAAGGCAAGGAAGTAAACCCCAAGAATAGCAAGGATAAGGGCGGGGCTATTATTGAAGGATTTCCTCATTGGAACTTACTCCTCTTTCTTCTTCAATCGCCGCGTGAGCTCCCACTCCCGCAGTTGCACCAGACGCCCCAGACAATACACGATCCTGCCGAATCCCAGCAGCACGATTCCTAAGACAAAAAGACTGATCGCCGCGCCCTTTTCGGAGTTGAATAAACTGTTCGCCGCCGCTATCACGAAGCATCCTGATACCACATAGATCACAAGCGAGATGATGCTGGCACAATAAGGAAGAGCCGGGGAGTCCTCAGGCACATTGCGTGGTTTTTCAGATTCAGGTTCCATAGCACCCGACTCTACGCGACGGAAGCCCGCTCTGCACACTCTTTCTCCAGCCTACCACTTGATCCCCTTGACCATTCCGTACTGCGGTGACGAGACACCGTACTGGCCTTTGACGGCGGATTTCACGCCGTCGAAGACGAATTTCAGGCCGGTGGCGTTGAAGAATGTTTCGTAGCGGTCTGAGATGGCATCCGCCAGCGCCTCCTCCAGTCCGGGCATGGATGTATTCATGCCGGCGAGCAGGGTGTGCTGCGCGTAGAGGGAGGTGGTGGTGATCTTCGTATCCGGCGGGATGTAGCCGCCGAGGGCCATCAGGCGATCCACAAAGACTTTAAAATAATTGGCGATCTCCACATAACTGCGCTCGCCACTCTGACGCACCTTGGCATCCGGGTCCGGGTCCACATTCTTTTTCTTCTTGGGGCGCACGCCCCGCGCCTTGTCCGCCGCGCGTTTGATGGCGTCATAGCGCTTCGCCCACGCCGTATTGCTCTTCACGTAGTTCAGCGCCTGCGTCACCAGCGGCCCCAGCGTCTTCACCAGCGCCTCCCGGTCATCCACCAGATCCTGATAAGGGATGCGCAGGCTCTCCACCGTCGCATTGCCCGTGGTGCTGGCATTGATCGCCGTCGTCAGGGCGGTAACGGCAAATTTGATATCCGCAGGCGCATAAGCCGGCAGCAGCAGCAACACCGCCGCCTTGAGTTCAGCCGCTTTTTGCACGCGGTCTGGGAAGGATTGTTCGTTAGCCATAGGTTGTAGGGTTTGGATGTGAAGAACAGGCGTCTATGCCAAAGAGCAGTCTATAAAATCTACCCCAAGGCCCCTCACCTTATCCCATGGATGCATAGAATTCAAGAAATTTTTCACTCGAATCAACAAATGAAGGACCTTTGGCAACAGATGAAATGCTCTTGGTAACTGTTGAAGAGGCCTTGGTAACTTCTGAAATGCCGTTGGCAACGCATGAAGAGCCTTTGGTAACGCATGAAATGGCCTTGGGAATGATTGAAATGCCTCCGGCAAGTTGCCACTCCCATTTCATCCTTCAACCTAGGCGCTTCCCCAGCTGCTTTACACACTCCCCTTCCCCAAAAAGGCGAATCATCCGTCCACTCTGGCACTCCGGCCACGCTTTGTACCGATGGGACCAGCACGAACCCTACTTTTTCCAAACAACCAGCACCGCCTGCATCTCCCTCCGCCGACTTGCCCGGAACAAAGCCGGAAGGTTTTGGCTTTGACTTACCCCCCCATTTCGGACATTGTGGGTCACTGTTTGCCTCACCCGCCCGAACAAATGCCCACCCCAACCCGTTGCTCAGCGTCCAAACCCAGAATAGCGAAGCGCATCCTCTTCATTCTCTGCCTGTCCCTTCTCGGACAAACATCTGCGCGAGCCACACCGCAATTACCTGATCGTATAGAATACGGCGGCATTGTATATGAGTTTGGAAGTGATTTTTCAAGTCCGCTGTATAAGTATTTACAGGCGAATCAGTCTAAATGGCCTCAAGAGTTTCCTGTTGGCGGATCCAAGATCTGGTCCTCTAATTTACAGAGGGGGCATATCGCGTTGTATCGGGTTGCTGAAGGCAAGCTGTGGCTGGTAAGTATTGAAGTGCCTGTCGCAGATGATGAGATTGGCACTGGACTCGTGAGAACAATTGACGATCGAACCTACGCTCCGTTTCCACTTGCTCGTTTGTTTCCAGACTGCGGGCTCGCAGTCCATGTAACGTGGTTTTCAGGTGACTTATCGCTTACTCGACCGCCAACAAAAGCGGAGCTTGCTGCGGATAAGAATATATCCACTCGACATGAGACGCTGACGTTCAATGCCGGAGTCTTAACGTTTGCGACTAAGCCTACAATTCCGAATAAACTGTCTGTTCC
The DNA here is from genome assembly GCA_943333275.1 of Akkermansia muciniphila. Lineage (GTDB taxonomy): Bacteria > Verrucomicrobiota > Verrucomicrobiia > Verrucomicrobiales > V1-33 > JAGNEJ01. Next base: position 36,428 of record CALQSQ010000042.1, on the reverse strand, counting down.
TTTACCCCCAACTCCCTGAATGTCTAAGATTCCACGCAAAAGTTTATGGATTGCGGCATTGGCGCTTTTGCTTCCGGGTTGTTCTTCTATTGATGCGTCCGTCAATTCCAGACGAGAGCGGACTTGTCTCGCTATTGCTCACGATATCCGGATGAAGCGACAGGACTCGCCATTCTATCCACTTCAACGCATTTGGCAGCCCATTCCCGGCACGCTGATCCGAGCCGCTCTCGTGGACGCGACGCCGTGCCTAAGCTACGAGATTTGGCCGCTCGGTCCGAAACGCTTTCTTGATGTAACCACTGGCACTTGGTCTTTCGGAAGTTGAATTGATGCCCATTACTCTATTACGCATGCACACCGAATCGTGATCTACCTGTCCCTTTGCCTTAACTTGCCATCATGAAATACTTCTTAGCCTTTTTGTTAATTGGTGTTTCCGCTTGCGATAGAGGCGGGCAAACCAGCCTCTCGCTCCCTCCTTCTACTCCTGAGAGGGCGAAAATGAGCGAAATTATTTACTGTGAGTTTGGAACTCACACCCGTTTTTCTGAAGAGATAGCCGCCGTCTTTTTGCGTGTTACGAAATCTCCACCATTAGAAGCAGACTGGACATCGCACGTTATCGATGAGTCCCTAGGGGAATGTCTTTCAGTTGATGGCGAAACCTGGCGATGGACCGGCGAAATCCTCATCGACCCCAACTCCCGAAGGGTTTGGAATGCGGAACCTACCAAACACGTTCATGACGCGCTTCATGGTACAATTCATGAGCTGATTGCAGCAACCCACAAGCCTCCGACGACAAAAGTGCTTTCAGATGCCTTCGATGTCGCCCTAGCAAATATTAACCATTAGGAGCATTCGAAAGAAGATCGGCTCGCCTGAACTGGGGATCGGCATCGTTCCGTCGTGGTGCCTAGGCCGCCTTAAGCGAGCAACTCCGGATAAAACCGCATGGCGGTGTCATGGACGCGTTGGGCGATGCGTTCGGTTTCGCCGTCGCGGAGGCCTCTTTCACCCCCCCTGCACGGGAGGCATGATGGCGACTTCGGCTCCGTGGGGGATGGGGGTGTCCGGGCGGGCGTATTCCTGGTTGATGGCGATGAGGTGGCTGTGGCGCCAGGGGGCGAGGGCGGGGTATTTCTCGGCGAGGGTGGCGAAGAGTTGGCTGGCGGTGGTGGGGGTGGTGAGGGTCCAGTCTATTTCGGCGGTGCCGGTGGCATCGCGCAGCAGGGAGAAGAAGAGGATGCGGATGGTGGGCATGGGGGGGCCGGTGGTTCAGACGGGGACGGCGGCGATGGCGGCGGGCTTGAGGATGCCGATGAAGGGGAGATTGCGGTAGTGGCCGGCGTAGTCGAGTCCGTAGCCGACGACGAATTCGTCGTCGATCTCGAAGCCGACGTAGTCGGGGGTGATGGGGGCGGCGCGTTGTTTGCGTTTGCTGAGGAGGACGCAGTAGCGGACGCTGGCGGCGTGGCATTCCTTGGTGAGGCGTTCGCCGATGGCGTGGAGGGTGCGGCCGCTGTCGAGGATGTCATCGACGATGAGGACGTGCTGGCCGGTGAAGTCGGGGAGTTTGATTTGATTGAAGGTGATGATGCCGGTGCTCTCGGTGCCGCCGTGGTAGCTGGAGACGGAGATGGATTCCATTTTCAAGGGGAGGTGGATGCGGCGGAGGAGATCGGCGAGGAGGATGAGGCCGCCGTGGAGGATGGCGACGACGGTGAGGTCTTTGCCGGCGTAGTCGTGGGTGATGGTCTTGCCCATGGCATCGAGGCGGTTGTGGATGTTGGATTCGTGGAAGAGGATTTTTTCGATGTTGGATTGCATGGGATGTGGATGGGTGAGGTGTGGCAAGGAGTACTGGACGGGAGAGATTTCATCGAGAGAATGGACTAATTGGGCGAGGTGCCAAGAGCATTTCTTCCTTACTTTAACCCCCTGACTCCACGATCTCTCTTACCTCATGAATACAGACCCTTCTTCGCTTCGCCGGGACTATAAAAACGAACCGCTCCGCAGGGCGGACATGGCGGCGGATCCGCTGATCGAGTTGGAACTGTGGTTCCTGGAGGCTCAGACGGCGAAACTGCTGGAGCCAAATGCGCTGATCCTGGGCACGGTGGATGCCGCCGGGGAGGTGAGCACGCGGACGGTGCTGATGAAGGGGATCGATGCGCGGGGGGTGACGTTTTTCACGAACTATGAAAGCGAGAAGGGCCGGGCGCTGGCGGAACACCCGCAGGCATCGATGACTTTCCTGTGGCTGGATCTGGAGCGGCAGGTGCATCTGCGCGGGACGGTGGAGAAGGTGACGGAGGAGGAGTCGGACCTCTATTTCGCGGCGCGACCCTACGGCAGCCAGATCGGCGCGCTGGCGTCGCTGCAAAGCTCGGTGGTGGAGACGCGGGAGGTGCTGGAGGAGCGATACGATGAACTGCGCGCGCAGTATCCGGAAGGCTCGGTGATTCCAAGGCCGGAGTGCTGGGGTGGGTATCGTTTGATGCCGGACACGGTGGAGTTCTGGCAGGGGCGGCGCAGCCGGATGCATGACCGCCTGCGTTACCGCCGGGATGACGGGGGCTGGGTGGTGGATCGTCTGTGCCCTTAGGAGGATTTCCGACGGAAGAGGGCGCGGGCCTTGGCCAGCCATGCCTGGCGGAGGCCTTGCTTCAGCAGGGGCTTGTGGGATTTGCGCAGGACCTTGCGGATGTCCTCGCGGAAGTCGGCGGCGTGGCGGCGGAGTTTTTTCCAGAGCCACACTTCGTCGATGCGTTGCAGGAGGGAGAAGAGTGGATCGCGCAGTTTCTTTTCGAACTGCTGATACCGTCGGGTGGCGGTCAGTTGGTGGCGCAGCGGCAGCATTTTCCTGGCGAGGTCCTCCAACTGGTGGCGGTGCACGCAGGCTCGCAGGGCTCTGAGGAGTTCCTGGGAAACGTGCGGACTCTGCTCGGCGGCCTCCAGCATGTCGTAGTAGAAAGGGAAGCTTTTGGAGGAATAGGTGAGTTGCGCCACGGCCTCGGGTTTCAATTCCGGAAGCACCGGACACAGCGCGCTGGCACCTTCGATGCTCAGGCCGATCATGGTGCGCAGACATTTCTCGCACTTGCCACAATTGAGCCGGTCCTCGGGCATGTCCCAGCAAACCCGCAGGTGCGGCAGCCATTCCGGCGACTGACAGAGCCGGCGCACTTTCTGCTGCCGGGTGTATTTCCCGCAGGACGGCTGAATGTGGAAATCCTCGCTGCACAAGGCTTCGTAAAGATGCGGATGCTCGGGACCTGTGGCGAAATGGAGGTAGGAAAAATCCAGCGCTTGAATGATCTTTCCGAGCAGGGGACTCAGCAGAAATCCAATGCTCGCCTGCACCAGATGCCCATCGCGCGGCCACGGAATGTAGTGATGTGAGAAATCAAAAACATTCGTTTCCACCACAATCAACGGCCGCCCCAGCTTCGTCGCCGTCTCACGGGCCTGCGTCAGCGCACGCGCGGCATACTCGGAATGCTTGAGCCAGATATCGAACCCAATGATGAATATGAAATGCGTGATTTCATCGCGGTGATCCAGAATCGAGTGCAGCGAATCCACACCATTGGAAAGAAACGATCCCACGCCCAATGCTGGAGCGGCCTGCGTGCCAGCCGTGGCCTCCGCGCGGATGGGCACGATCGTTTCATCCGGGAAAAAGCACTGGTGAATCTCCTGGAAGCGATCGCAATTCTCCAACAGCAGAGGCGAAACCGGCGTCTCCATGCGCAGCGGCAATCCCGCCGCCATGGCGACGAGCAGCCCCAGCGGCAGCGAGGCATTTCCTGAAGGCGGAGGTTCGGGCAGGACGATGTTGAATCGCAAATTCACCACGCCCAACAAAGTGACCACCCCATTCTCCGATCTCCGCCGGTAGGGAAGCGACACCATGGTCCCCTCGCCATCGCGCGCATAGACTGGTGCCCCGGCAATGATCTCGACTCCTGGCGGTTCGGTATTCACAGCGGATCCTTTCCCCAGAGCGCCTTGATGGCTTCGGCTGGACGGGAATCGCTCAGCACCAGCATCTTCTTGCGCAACCAGCCGCCCTGTTTCGACTTCCATGACTTCCACAGATCATCGCGCATCACGCGGAAGAGTTTGCTGAGTTCAGGACTGGTTTCCAAATCCTGATCCATGGAGGCAATCAGCGTCGTGAAACGTCGCATGTGCGTTTCCGCCACCACACTGCGAACGGCATCGAGCGCCGGATGGTCCGGAGCGTGTTTCTCCCCAAAGTCCAGCAGTCGCCTCCAATCGATGGAATTGAAATCCTCCGGAAAGGGCTGCGACCGCACGCGCTCCAGATCAAGCGGCACTTGAAACAATCCCTCCAACCGTTCGTATCCCGCCAACACCAGCCCGCACATGGTGCGCAGGCATTTCTCACAGGTTCCGCAGTTTCGGTCCGGCACCACCATTCCATCCGTCCAGCACACCGCAAGATCGGCAACAAACTCCGGATACTTCTGCACCAGTCTCGCCACCTTCTCGGGTCGCGTGTAGTTCAGTCCATGCAGCCGAATTCTCACGCGCTCAGTGCTCCAACGCTCGTCCAGCCAGTGGCTGGATCCCCAGGGATTCTGGCGTGTCCAGGGATTGGAGGAGGCAATGTAAAATTTCCCCACATGCTGCCCCAGCCAAAGGCCCATGGCCGCCAGAGCCGCCCCATGATTGTCCATCCAGGGCACGCAAACCTCCTGCTGCCGCCGGTAATCCGTCTTCATCAAGTGCAAGGGCAATCCGATCTTTTTCGCCACCTTCTCTAAGTGGGCAATCTGCGGTGCGAAAAACGGCTCCTCCAATTCCTCGATCGGTCCGAACCCCTGCATGTGCACCAGAAAGTCCAGTTCCTCGCGATGATCGAGCACGGTCAGCATGGAATCCACGCCCGCCGTGAAAGTGGCCGATGCCCCCGGGCGCATCGGAGGACGACCCGCCAGCGCAGGCCGGGCCGTGGCCTCCACCGGGACTTCCTGCAAACCCTTGAACCATAACGCCGCTATCTCCTGCGTCCCCTGCTGCCGCTCAAGCATCTGCGCCGACACCGGTTGCGGCAGGCTCAGCGGCAGGCCCTGATGCATCGCGGAAAAGAGCGACAACGACAGCATCCCATCCGCCAAATCTTCCGGGGCCGGAACCCCCAGCGCCTCTGGAAAATCGAAATGCACCACCCGCTCCCCCGATGGCAACCGCCACTGAATTTTCAAGCGATGCGCCGAGCCCTCGCGGGTCGCAGACCAATCCACAATCTGAAATGAAGCCATGGCCAACGATGGAAAGCCCCCTCCCCTCGTCAACCAAAACCAACCCCACCTGAGAAACTCGGATGGAACCTAGGGGGCTGTGAAACACATGCGATAGAACTGCCGCGGCGTGCCTGGCGGGACCTCCAACGCCAAAGTAATCCGCTCGACATTTCCAGAAACCACCTGCCGCGAAACGATGGTGGGATTGACGATCCGCGCCCATCCGGTGGGGGCCACATTCTTCAGGTCAGAGGAGTGCTCGACCCAGCTGGTGATCTGCCTTCCAGCATCGCGATCAAAGGTGAAATACATCAATGATTCATTGATGGCTTCCAGTCGCGGCATTTCACCATCCACCCCAATCCCCGCCTCCACGAGGTCGGAGAGTCCGTCGTGATCTGTGTCGGCCGTCGGGCTGCCTGTGAAGGGCGTGCCTTCGGAGAAGCCCGGGCTGCCGTCATTGGCCAGACTCGCGCGCCAGCTTAACGGATCGCCGTGAGCAGGTTTGGATAGTGGTGAAATCAAGACCAGTGACCGCCCGGTGCCATCCGGCTGGGTGGGCCAGGGGAATTTATCGTCGTAGGTGAAGCGTTGAATATCCTGGCCGCTCGGACTGACCAGGGAGATTTCCTCGCCACTGTCACTCAAAGTATTGGCATTGAGAACATAGTATTCCGCCACCGTGGCCACGCCCGGATGCCGCAAGGCAAAGGCGGTGGAGCGCCTGGGCAGGACGATGCGGGCATTGGGCTGAATGCGCGTGCCTCCTGCAAAGGTGTAGGTCAGGCCGGTGTCAAAATAACAGCCGCTCAAGTCGACGATGTATCCAGTGGTGTTTTGCAGTTCGATGAACTCAAAATCATCCGCGCTGGTGAATCCCCCCGCCGGAGCCAGCGTTGGATGGTAATGCACTTCGGAGAAGACAACGTTGTCCCGGCTCGCCGGCACCACATTCCCCGTGCCCGTGATGGTGATGGTGTCGTTGCCGACCAACTGCCCCTGGTAGTCGTAGGCCTCCAGCGTAAAAGGATTGAGTCCCAGCACCACCGGCACCTGCACCTGCCACGTATCCTGCGTGAGCCAGGTCACGACGAGCGGCGTGGCGGTGCCGGAGATCCGGATTTCACGCACGTCGATCCAGCCATTGCCAGTCAGCGTCACCAGCGGATCCGGCGAGGAAAAGTCCGCGCCCCCATTGGTGGTGATTTCAAAATTCACCAACGGAAACTGTGCGGAACAATCCGAAGTAACAAAATTATTGCGATCCTGCACATACGTCAGAATTTCATTCCAATTGCCTCCAACCGTGTTGTAAGTGGAAAGGTGGTTCACCCAGGACGTGAGATAGGTGGTGTTGAAACTGGTGTTCATCAAATCGTGGAGGTGCCCGTAAAACATCCGCTTCCAGACCGGATTGGCGGCTATGATCCGCTGGAGATCCGCATTTCCCGCCACGGCGTAAGTGGCATCCATTTTGAAGAAATCGGCATCCCAAGGCAGATAGAGCACGCGCCCGTCATCGGGCCGGACATAGAGTTTCAAATTGTGCGGGAGGCCGCCGGTGCTGTAACTGTCATTGGAACCAATCAGCGACATGGCCGCCGATGCGCGCAACCATTGATCAATATCGATGGCGCTGGCGATGGTCGATGCATCACCCACCGCGAGTTGGGCGAACGCCTGATTCATCGCGACGATCCGCGAGTAGTCATCGCCAGTGCGTGCATTGGTGATGAGGAAATACCAGCGGAAATCCTCCTTATCGAGGCTGGGAATCTGCCCGATGTTGACGCCGCGCACATCGTCAGGTTGGGCATTTTTCAATCCTTCCGGCCCGCCCGTGGTGGTCGTGGGATAATAAACCAGATCAAATTTAAACGTCGGGGAATTCCCACCGTTGTTCCACTGGCTGTCGAGGTAGGTGTCATTGTATTCCGCCATGGTCATTTGTGCCGATCCTATGTGAGCGGTCTTGGGACTCACCAGATACACCAGATCGTTATACATGGCAGGAACACCCCCGGCACGCTGGGCGAAGATCTGATTGATGATGTCCACCTGTCCGGAACCGCTGCCGGTGGTGCCCTGCCCGTAGGCGCTTCGATCCATGTTGATGATCTCGTGCACACCGCGGAATTTGTGGGTGGGATCAAAGCTGATGGCAAAGCCCAGGCGGGGATCGCCATACCGCCCGCGCTCGCTGGATTTCAAGCGCACTCCGGCATCGTAGAAGACTTCATTTTCCCGGTAAACTATCGTGCAGGGGATGAAATCATTACTCATCGCATTGGTGATGCTATGGAGGAAATCAGCATCGGCAGTCGGCATCAGGATCCGCACACCATAGCCGGGGCCCGGCGGGGCGTGGCCGTCATTCCAGCGAATCATAGCGCGGGAATTTTCACCGCCGGCGGGATAGGTCGAGGTGGCGCCATTGGTGGCAGTCGCGAGGAAATAAAATTGCACCAGACTCGATGCGGCCTGGCCGGGGATGGTGGCGGTGTAGGATCCCGCCGTCAATGCACCGGCTGGAACGTCCGTCCAAGTCGCAGTTCCATCCAATCGCCATTTCAACACGACCGAGGCCAGCGGCACGCGACTCTCGGCAGCAATACCCAGCGTCACGTCCTGCAAGATTTCCGGAATGATGGGAGTCTGCTGAATGCCAAAGAGCGTGGGAGGTGCCTGGGCCACCAGACGCGAGTTGGGAGCACCCGGAGTGCCGTTGTTCATGGGCACCGTCAGCAAATGCTGACGCACTAATCGGTTGAAATAAAGCCGCGTCTGCAAACGTGGCGAACCCGACTGCCATTTGGCCCGAAAACTGATCGTGAACTGATGGTTGGAATCGATGACAGGAAAGTTTCCTCCGCTTTTCCGCAAGGTCGTCTCTGCGTGATTGTGCATGTGTTCAGATGGACCGGTGGCGATAAGTCTGAGCGCGGGATTGCCCCCGTCCATAGCCATGACACTGTGCCCATGGGTGCCGAGCAATCGCCATTTGCTGGCATTGCCGGACGTGAACGCTCCGTCCTGAATCAACTGCGATCCGCTGTCATCCTCATCGATAACGCTGATATCATCCAGCAGACATTCGCCATTTGTAATCATTCCGGCGATGAACTCGTTATAGGCCGTGGGATCCGAAGCGCCTGGAGTCGGCAGGGCCTGGCCGTGGTAGCTAATTGTCTGCCACGCGGCCTTGGACGTTTCATCACTCCCCATCCATGCCTCCGGCTGGCTGTTGTCCATCTGCGGATGCAGCAACTCCAGGGACGATCCACCACCCGATGCGCGCGCATCCCATCGGCCGGAACCGAAATAGTGAACGACGTTAACGGTATTTCCCGCGGCATCGTTGAGGCGCACGGTATCCTCTTTGTTCGACAAGCCGCCAGACCAGTCGCCGACGATGGTGATGCCGGGATATTTCGCCGCCAGAGCCAGCTTGTTTTTCGCGACCACCAGATACTCTCCTGCAGGAATCGACGTCCCCGTCGGAAAGGCAAAATCCGCGCCGCCCTTGAGATGCCAGCCTTCCAGGCTAACTATCGAGGCAGTGCGATTGTAAAGTTCCACCCATTCTTCAGGATCAGGCGTGACGTCGGCCACCGCATAGACGGGCATGTGCTCATACATAATCTCATTGATGATGATGGCATCAGTTGTGGCGAAAACATTTGCGGCACCGGGCGTGGCGGACTGGGGCCACTCCCAGAGTTGCTCGGCCGTGCGGGCGTGTGTGGAAGTCTTGACGACCACGGCATCGACGATCTGACTTTGACTTGGGGTGAAGACGAAAAGCTTTTCATCCAGAGCCGGCCGGAATCCCAGTGTGGCTTCATTCAGGGAAAGCAGGCCGCCTGCCGGCAGTGTGACATTTCCCAGCACCACCACGCCGCCATTCGAGCCCGTGACGCGATATCCCAGCAAAGAAAGGCTGGAGGGTCCGGTGTTCCTCAGTTCCAGGAAAAATCCACCGGAAGCCGCACTGGATCCGGCCACTTCATTGATGGAAAGCGTGGGTGGGGCGGAGGGGACGGGTGGGGTTTCTGTGATGTCGAGCGTGGCTCCAAAGAGGGCATCGGAATTTCCCAGACACGGCTGGTGGACTTCCACGGCGAGCGTGTTCTCCCCAACCACAAAGGCTGTGCCGGGCACGGTGATCTGAGGACTGAAGCGCGGATACTGAATCTCCGTGGTGGCGGGAGTGGTGTTGGTCACCGCTCCTGCTGGCATGTTGATGCGGTAAATTTCCTGCCCGTTGAGATAAAACACGGCGCCATCATCGATGATGTGTTGGAGCCTGAGCTGATAGGTCGCCGCAGGATCTCCGGCGTAGGTAAACTTGCGGCGGTAGCGAGTGGTCAGCGGATTGGAGGCGAGCACGGTCCGGGCGAGATTGGGTTCTGCGGTAGCGATCCATTTCGCGCGGAATCCCCCGGGGTTTGGACCTCCGCCCGCGTTGGTCCAGTCCAACTCGATGTTATTGCTGCCATTTATCAGATTGGTGGTGGGGATGGCAAACGGACCGTAAAATTTGTCGAACGAAGTCCCCACGCCCGGCACGCCTGCGATGAGGATGTTGTTAATGCGCAGGCGGTCGAAGGAATTATCCCCCGCCGCATAGAGTTGGATGGTGGCGGTTTCCTTTTTCCAATAGGTGAGGTCCACCGCCAGTCGATACGTGGTGCTGATCGCCGGAACATTATCCGTGCCGTTGGGGGTGCTGCCCAGCCACTGCGAAATGCCATCGCCCCCCAGCCAGGCGGGGTGGCCGTTCTGGACGTAGGCACCCTGGTTGTCGGCGGTGTTGATGTAATGGGGATCACGCTGACCCGGCGTGATCAGCGAGCCATCGGCATTGGCCCCGGTGTTCGGCAGGACTTCCGCCATGCTTTCGCGATGCACCGGAGGCGGCGGCATGCTGGGGACGTTGTTGTAAAATTTCACTTCGCTCAGGCCTGCATACTGGGTGGTGTTCCCCCAGTTTGCGGTGATGAGAAATTTCACCTGGCGCACGTTGTTCTGCACGAAGGGAATGTCCTGACCGGCCTCCGTGGCGAGTCCGCTGGCCTGGTTGAAAGTGTAGATGCCCGTGCTGGTGAGTGGTCCGCCGACCGTCGAGGCCACGAAAATTTCCACCGTCTTGGAGCCGCGGTTCAGGTTCGTGCTGCCAGCTTCATTGTAGTTCCACACGTGGATGGAGGTCAGGTTTTGATTTGATCCAAGATCGAAGGAGATATCTGCTGGCAGCGGATCCTTCGGCGTCAGCACGAGCGAATTCCCATTGGTCATCCACATGTTGCCGGGTGCCACGGTTCCGTGCTTGCCATTGGAAAGTCCGGAACCATTGATGCAATTCACCGCAGCCCGGGCGCTGGTCCCACCGACCGCTTCCGTTGAGAATCCGGCGATAGTTACACATGTCACTTCACTATAGCCCGTAGGTGCCGGTGGAGCCCCCACGTAGTCATCGTAGATCGTGGGATTCCCGTATTGAAATAGCGCATTGCCCGTGAGCCAGCCGGCGACGGTGTCGTTGTAGGCGGGTTCTTTCCAGGTTGGCCCGGGATCCGTGCCGGTGCTGTTGTATTTCCAGGGATCATGAAGACCGATCACCCGTGCGGTCACAGCGGCGGGTGGCGGCGGGAAATTCACCGCTCCCGGAGTGCCGCCTACCTGTTGGCTGACACTCCAGTTCCCAGCTTCCGGACTGGAGGAATCCTCATGGGGCTTCGCCAGCGTTACGCCACCACCGTCCGGACCCACCGGCCAGTCGCCGCTGTCACTGTAGGAAAGTTCATCCATGAGACGCTCGTTCTTGTCGCGCAGCCGGATGGTTTCACCGCCATTGTCCAGAGATCCCGTCCATGGTCCCAGGGCGCTCACACTTGGCAGCATGCCCGGGTCCTTGGCGATCACCAAATACCCGCCTCCGGGAATGACCGTTCCATCAGGAAAGGTGTAATTGATTCCACCCGTAATCTGCCAGTCAGACAGGTCCACATTGATCCCCATCTGGTTGTGAAATTCGATCCACTCACCATCGCCGGCGGGATCCGTGGGATGATACATGATTTCGTTGAACACAACCACGGAGTCCACCGGTGGGGCGGCGGAAACGAGGAAGACCGGACAGAAGGTGGCGAGGAATCCAAGAGCCTGGAGGGAGGGGAGACAGCGGGGGGGCATGGACTCAGCATACACGGTTGCGATTGCGGTGGTAGAATTTTTCCTCCAATGGATTCATTTTCCTGATAACAGGTTGCATCGCTCCCCAGTATAGCTACTCGTCCATGAAAGGAGTGCTTTCATCAATCCCCAATTGACCCCCGGCATGAAAAACTCATGCTCCGCTGAAATCAATCCGTCCAACCCAAACCCTCCCTCCATGAAAAACCCCGCCAAAACCCACCCCTCAAGGGTTCATCATGCGCTGACGGCACTTGTCGCCGCCTGCGCCCTCGGCAATGCTGCCAGCGCTCAGACCATCGATAATCCCAGCTTCGAAGCGGATACCTATAACGACTACCCCGGTTACAGCAGTCAGGGCGGGAATGGTCCAATTAACGGCTGGACCACCACCACCCCAGGCAGTGTCGGCCTCAACCCAACGCCGGGTGGCAGTCCATTTGCCGACAATGGAACAATTCCCCATGGTGCCCAGGTGGCCTTCCTTCAATCCGTCGGAGCCAACCTCAGCACCACTATCACCGGCCTGACTCCGGGGGTGACATACAAAGTCAGCTTCCGGGCTAACGCTCGCGGCGGCAACCTTCCCATCGTGCAATTTTCCAGCGATGGCATCGGTGACACCGTGGCCAGCCGCATTCCCGCAGTGGGCGGCGGCAACCCCTACTTCCGGTTGGCTTATAATTTCACAGCCACGGCCGCAAGCAATGTCATCACCGTGACCAATCTTCAGGCCCCGGACAATACTCTGGTCGTGGATGATTTCTCCATCGCTCCCTCCACATCGTGGTCCTTCTCCCCATGGACCGACGACGCTTCCTCAGGCGTGGAGCAGGGATACTGCTACACGCATGCTTACACGCTGGGAGGCAGTTGCGTGTCCACCGTCGTGAATGGCGTGGGCTTTCTGGCCACCGGTGGCGGCGATCCCGCAGTCGCCGGGAAATTTTCCATCAGTGGTCTGCCCAATGGCTTTGGGGATCAGGGCCGCAATATTTCGGGCGCCAGCAATAATCTGGGGAAATCCTTCATCTACGGCGGACCCAACATGTCCGTCACCCTGAACAACTTGAAACCGTTTACCTCCTACGTAGCCACGGTATACGGCGTGAACTTCGATGGCAACGGTGGTGACCGCACGTCCATTTTCAGCAGCAGCCTCAACCCCACGGATGTCCTCACGGTCAACGTGGATCAATATGGTGCCAACAACGGCATCCGCGTCAATTACGCCTACACCACTGACGCCACCGGCTCCGTAAACATCAACTACCAGCAGACGTTCGATGCCTCCTGGCACACCACCGCCTTCTCCAACCGCGAGGCCGCTCCTGAATCCAGTTGGACCCGCAGCCCCTGGACCAACGATGCAACTTCCGGTGTCGATGGCACCGCCACCTACACCCACGCCTACAATTTCGGATCCGGCAGCAGCCCCACCATCAACGGCATTTCCTTTACAGGCATCGGCGGAGGGAATCCTTCGGCTGGAAATTTTAGCACCTCTGGTTTTGGTGGCGTTTTTCCTGGTGACAGCAACGCCCTCACGGGCAACGGAGACGGCAGCGCCGCCATGGCCGCCGATTTTGTTTATGGAGGAAATCCAACGATCTTCAATCTCACGGGTCTGACTCCCGGAGCCTCCTACAATCTCACGCTCTTCTCAGTCGGCTGGGAACCCAATAACGGCGCGCGGGTTCAGACCTTCAGCGGCGACACCGGTTCCCTCGTGGATGATCAGGATGCCTTCGGGGACAATAACGGCTGTCGCTTCGATTACCGTTACGTCGCGGATGCCGCCGGAAATGCCACCATTCGGGTAAAGCCAGTCTCATCCGCAGGTGCCACGCTCCATTGCTACGGATTCTGCAATCGCCTCCTCCCTGCCATAACCCCCGGCGTCAATGCCTGGAAGCGCTACGCCTGGAACGACGACGCCACTTCCGGCATTGATGGAGCAGCCACCTACTCGCACGCTTACAATTTCGGATCCGGCGACAGCCCGACGGTGAATGGCATTCCCTTTACAGGAGTCGGCGGCCCCAATCCCTCGGCGTCGAATTTTTCCCTTAATGGACCAAATGGTGTCTTCCCCGGAGATTCAAACAACGTCACCGGCACCAGTGCCACGCTGGCCAAGGATTTCGTTTACAACGGCAATCCTGCCACCCTCAACCTCTCGGGTCTCAATCCCGGGGAAGCCTACCGCCTGACCATTTTCACGGTCGGTTGGGAGCCTGCGGGACGCTGGCAGACATTCAGCGGTTCTAATGGTGCACTCGTCGATGACCAGGATTCCTACGGTGACAACAACGGCACCCGATTCGAATACGAATACATCGCGGACAGCGCAGGCCGCGCCACGGTGACAGCTTATCCCTCCGGCGGAACGCTCCACATCTATGCCTTCGCCAACCGCAGCATCGCCCCGCTGGCGGATACCCCCGCCTGGGTCTATTCCGCATGGAATGGCGATGCTTCGAGTGGTTTGACCACTGCCGGCATTTATACCCACGCCTTTAATCTTAATTCAGGATCCAATCTCGTCATCAATGGAGTCGGCGTCACGGGAATTCCAGGAGCCAATCCATCGGCTGGCAATTTCACAACCGCAAATTTCAACGCACCGTTTTCTGGGTTTGGAAACAACGTTGCTGACGCTGGCTCCAGCAACGCCATGGCTACGGACTTTGTATACAACGGTTACCCGGGCGGGCTGAATCTCTCCGGGCTGACTCCCGGAAAGGAATACATCCTTTCGCTTTATCTGGTGGGTTTCGGCGGCCCCGGCAGTCGCGTCGTCAAACTCAGCGGCCCGTCCGACTGCATTCTGCTTGATGAAGGCGGCTACGGTAGTGGTAACGGCATGCGGGCGGATTACCGCTATGTGGCCAACTCAGCCGGAACGGTAAATATCACCACCTCCCCTCAGGGGTCCGGCTCCCTCCACCTCCATGGATTCGCTAACCGTAACGCCGAGTTACTGCCTATTTCCGCTCCCAATATCACACTGGAACCTCAGGGCGGAGCCCAGGGAACCGGACGCAGTTTCACGTTTACTGTCGGCGCTACCGGAACCCCCACCCTCACCTACCAGTGGAAGTTTAACGGCGACGATATCCCGTCCGCAAATGGACCGACCTATACCGTCACAAACCTCACCCACGCCAACACCGGCAACTACTCTGTCGTGGTCACGAATTTCTTCGGCGACGACACCAGCGCAGACGCCCTGCTCACTGTTTATGACAGCATTAACGGTCTCTTCGACACCGGCGTCTCCCAGAATTGCCTTCTTCAGGCCGACGGCACTTCGGATCCTCATTACCAGCTCATTGTCAATGCTGATGGAGGAGCAGCCATTCCTGCCGTAGTCCATGATGCAACGATCTTCCCCATCGTCACCGGACCGTGGATCGCCAACACCGCCACCTCAAAATGGATCTCGCCTCGCGCAAACTCCGCAGGTGCCGGTGGGATATGGCTCGTCCTCCCCGATCCCCTCGCTGACCCACCTGTTGTCGGCGTCCCCAATGACCAAGGGGCTGGAGCCGGAACCTACGTCTACCGCACCACCATTGATCTTACAGGATACGATCCAAGCTCCGTTGTCATCGCCGGCAGTTGGACCAGCGACAATGACGGTCCTGCGATTCGCGTCAATGGAGTGGACACCGGCATCACTGCATCAGGAAACTTTGGAACGCTGAACAGCTTTACACTCTCAAGCGTGAATTCCACTTTCACTACCGGAGTGAATACGATCGATTTTCTGGTGAGCAATCAGGACGCGCTGGGGGGCTATACTGGCCTGCGCGTTGCTGACCTCCACGGCTTCGGCACCCTCCCCAACAACACGCCACCCCACATCGCCGTTCAGCCCTCCAACACCACCGTGGCTCGCAATGCGTCATTCTGTCTCGCAGTAGCCGCCAATGGCAGCCCGAATCTGACTTACCAATGGTATAAGGACGATGTCCTCCTGCCCGGTGAAATTGCCCCCACTCTCACCGCGACGGCTGACAACTTCACCGTTGCCGGAACCTACAAGGTCGTGGTTACCAACGGCTCTGGCAACACCACAAGCAACAACGCAGTCGTCACCATCCCCAATCAGGTGCCCGTCGCCAATCCCGATGGCTTTGCCACCACGAAGGATACGCTTAGCTCGATCGAAATTCCCACGGTGCTGGGGAACGATACCGATGGCGATCTCGACCCGCTGACCATCACTGTCAGCGACACCAGCGCCCAGGGTGGCGCAGTCGAAGTGATTGACCCAACCATTTACTATCTGCCTCCCTCCGGATTCACCGGCACGGACACCATTTCCTACACGGTTGATGACGGATGGGGCGGTGTGACCACTGGCACCATCGAAGTCCGGGTCCTTCCCGACCACGTTCCGGCCTGCGGCGAAGTCTTTCTGGATGCCGCCAATCCGCAGAGCTTCACAGTGGGTGTGATCCCTGGTCAAACCTATCTGTTCGAACGCTCCGTCGACCTTCTGAACTGGGAGCCTGTCAACACCTATGCAGGCCCGGCTACGGGTGTGCTTGATGCCGTGGATCCCGATCCCCTGGTGGAACTGCGGTTCTACCGATTCAAGGAAATCACGGTCATGACGGCTCCTTAGGTCGCCTTCAATCGCTCCAACTCTGCTGACACCGCAGCGTGACTTGTTTCACGCTGCGGTGTTTTGCTGTCCGCCTTTGCTCATTTGCTTTCACAGCACCCGGCACCACTTCATGACACATTCTTTACACCTCCGGGATTGAGCAGCCACCGGAGCATGGTAGTCTCAGGTTGTCTCGATGACGTTTCCACTCATCCCATCCCTGCTTATGAATACCCGTCTTCGCACCCTCGCGCTCTCGCTGGTCATGTTCACCTGTTTTCCTTTCCCCGCCCGTTCGCAGCAGGAAATCGGTTTCTTGGAAAAATTCGCCCTCGCCGCCGACCGCGCCGCCGTCCTCAGGAACTCATCGCGGGCACTGAGGACTATTATTTCTTCCATGCCCTGCATTACCAGCAGACGGGCAAGGCAAAGGAACTCGATGCCCTCCTGACGCAGTGGCACCAGCGCAATGAGAACTCCCCCCTGCTCCGCGAGATCAAGCACCGCCAGGCATTACTGAACTACGAGAAGGATCCGCAGGCCACGCTGGAATACTTGAAGAATGTCCTGCATCCCGATTTCTCCCACGCCCAGCAGACGCTGAATCCCAAACCCAACCTGCCCGTCACCATTGATCAGGCCCTCATCGCCGAGGAGGTCTTTATCAAACAGGCCCTGCGCGATCCCAATCAAATCATCGGACTCAACGATAACAGCATCGCCTACCTGCTCAACCACGCCACGCCGCTCACCAAACCGCAGCGCCGCCAACTGCTCGCACGCGTGCCGCGGCCCGATGCCCCGGGCCTCGTCAAATTGCTGCTCGATGACCTCGCCACCGAGGAATCCAAGGGCTTCGGCGAGTATCCCATCCACGTGCAGCTGCTCACCAGTCAGTTTGCAGAAATGGCCAAGGTCCGCCCCGAACTCATGACCAACACTGCCTTTGTCCATGGCTGGCTGGGCAGGCTGCGCCCCAATGCGGATGTCAATCTTGAGCGCGATCCCGCCGCCCGCGAAGCCTGGCTCACCGATGCCTGGGCCTTCGTCAAAGATCTTAGCCCGGTCTTCAACACCCTCAAGGCCAGCGTGCTTTACCAGCGTCTCGTCCACGATCAGAAACTCGGCCAACGCAATGCCGAACGATTTCTAGCCTACCTCAAACTGCCACGCGTTCTGCCTTATGTAAGTGAGAAATACCGCGCCAACGATGTTGTCTTCAAAAATCCCGTCGACCTCAATGCCGACCTCCGCGCCGTGACGGGCAGTCCCCCCATTGGCAATGAGGAGCCCCTCATCCGCGGTTACCTGCTGGCATTCCTGGCCGCAGCCCCGGACACCAAGACGTTCGCACCCTATCTGGAAAATGATTACCTCAAGGCCATCCAGGCCGAAGCCAAACTCACCTCCGGTCAGGGCGATGCCGAGAAATGGTTCTCCATGCTTTCACCGGTCGCCGTGCAGCAACTTCGCGAGCGGGTCGATCTCGATTTCGATCCCACCAACCCGCAGACCATCGCCCCCGCGAGCGAGGTCAGCATGGATGTCTGGGTGAAAAACGTGCCGCATCTCGGCATCAGCCTTTTCGAGATCAACACCCTCAATTATTACCGCGCCAACCCCCAGCAGATCAGCACCGACTTGAATCTCGATGGCCTGCTGGCCAATGTGCAGCAGGAGAACGATTACGCGGAAACGCCCATCCAGCGGGTGAAGCGCAATTTTAAATTCCCCCAACTCGCCGGCAAACGCGGCGTCTGGATGGTGGATTTCATCGGCAATGGAAAATCCAGCCGCGCTCTGATCCGCAAGGGCCACCTCCACTATCTCACCCGCCCCAGCAGCGCTGGCACCGCCCTCCTCATTCTCGATGAGGCGCTCAAGCCCCTGCCCAAGGCCACTGCGCTCGTCGCCACACAGGAATTCATCGCCGATGAACGCGGGGAAATCCTGCTGCCCTTTTCCAATAAACCCGGCAACCAGCCTGTCATCCTCACGGATGGATCTGGTTTTGCGCAGCTCGAATCCATCACCCTGGAAGGCGAGAGCTACGCCCTGACCGCTGGCTTTCATGTCGCCCATGAATCCCTGATCAGCGGCCGAAAGGCCACCCTCGCGATCCGCCCCACCCTCACAGTGAACGGCGCACCGGTCGATATCGCGCTGCTCGAAGACGTGACCCTGACCATTGCCTCCACGAGCATCGACGGCATCGCTGCCAATGTCGTCACACCCAATTTCAAGCTCTCCGCCAACCGCGAAGCCACCTTTGAATTCGCCGTGCCCGATCGCCTCAGCGAACTGAGTTTTACGCTGGAAGCAAAAGTGAAAAGCCTGCTCACCGGCGAAAAAATCACTCTGGCTGCCAGCAGCAAACAACCTGTGAACTCCCTCGACCGGTTGGAACACACCGGGGACATTTTCCTCAGCCGCATCGGATCCAACTACGTACTGCAGGTGCTAGGACGCACGGGGGAACCGCGCGCAGAACAGGTCGCCACGCTCCAGTTTTACATGGAGGAATTTTCCGAATTCATCAGCGTGCAGGCCAAGACGGATGCCAGCGGTTCCATTCTGCTCGGCGGACTGGAGGGCATGACGAAGATTACGGCCAGCGTCGGAAATGTGCCGCCGCGAACCTTCGCGGTTCCCCATGACCAGTTCACCGTCCCCGCTAATCTCCACGTAACGAAGGGCGATGTCATCACCCTGCCCTGGATGGGTGGGGACAAGGTGAATCCTGCCTTCACCAGCCTCCTGGAGACGCGCCATGGCACCTTCGTGCGCAATGTGCTCTCGGACAAAACTGCCTCGATCAAAGCAGGCTATCTCGTCCTGAAGGATCTGGAGCCCGGCGACTACAGTCTGCAATATGGTCAGCCTGCCCGGACGGTAACCGTGCGTGTGACCGATGGACAGCTTGCGGGAAATTTCCTCATCGGCAAAGCGCGCTCGCTGGAAACTTCACCCTACATCGGCCTGCAAATCATCGGCGTGAAAACCGAAGCGGAAACCATCACCGTTGGCATCGGCCACCACGGGCCCGACACGCGGGTGCATGTGCTCGCCAGTCGTTTCCTGCCGGACTTCGATTCGTTCACTCCCCTCGGCACCCAGTCTTCGCTGGAGCCACTCATCAGCAATCCCTCCGGCCTCCTCTCGCTCTACCTTTCCGGGCGCACTCTGGGCGAGGAATACCGCTATGTGCTGGACCGTCGCAGCGCGAGAAAATTTCCCGGAAGCCTCCTGCCGCGGCCTGGTCTGTTGTTGAACCCCTGGGCCATCCGAGATACGAACACCACGATTGAGGAGGCTGCCCTCGGGGAGGATTTCGCCAAACTCAGCGACGGTCCGACCTCCGAATCCAGACGCGCTGGAAAGCCCATGTCGATGAAGGATGCGGCTGAAAAAGCAGCCGCGCCGGTGCCTCCCAATATTTGCAGCATGAACTTCCTCGCCCGCACCGGCGCCACCCTTTTCAATTTGGAACCGGACAAGAATGGTCTCATCGTCATCAAACGCGCGGACCTCGGCGACCGTCAGTTTCTCCGCATCCTCGCAGTGGACGGAGATTCTTCTGTCCTGCGCGATCTCTCGCTCGACGAGGCAAACACCGCCGTGCGCGATCTCACGCTCCGCAATGGACTGGATCCCAACGGCCATTTCACGCGACAGAATCAGGTGACCATTCTCGAAAAAGATGCGCCCTATGTCATCAAGGATGCCTCCACGACCCAATACGAAATCTCTGCGGACCTGGGGCAGATCTTCACGCTCTTCCGCACGCTCGGCAAGGATCCCACGCTCAACGAATTCTCCTTCATCCTCAACTGGCCGAAGCTCGATGCGGCGAAAAAACAGGAGTTGTATTCCAAATACGCCTGCCATGAACTCAGCTTTTTCCTGCAGCGCAAAGACCCCGAGTTCTTCAAGACCTTCATCCTCCCCTATCTCGGCAACAAACGGGATCAAACTTTTCTCGATCACTACCTCCTCGGCCATGATCTCCTGTCCTTCCTCACCCCCTGGCGCTATGGCCGCCTCAACACCACCGAACGTATTCTCCTCGCTCAGCGACACCCTGAACAAGCTCCCGCCACCGCGCGCGAAATCCTGGAACGCTGGAATACGCAGATCATTGATGCGGGCAAAATGCAGGTGTTCTTCGGCACGGCACTGGGACTCAAAAACCTTGTTTCCTTCGAACTCTCCGATGGTGGACTGGCAATTGAAGACGAGGTTACGGCGGGTCAAAGCGTGAGGCTTCTCGCGAAATCCGAATTGGCCTCGACTCCGGCACCTTCCGAGCCTGCGGGTGCGGCTTCAGCAGGCAAGGCAAGTGAGCGCCATGTAGAAAGCCTTGCACGGTTGCAGGTGGACAAATTGGCGGATCTTAAAGAAGAGGTGGATTCCCTTGATGAGACAGCTGGGAACGGTGCCGTAACCGGAACCATGCTCGGCGGTAGATTGGAGCGCAATCGCGGCCTGGAGGCGGATCGCAAAGCCTCCTGGGGCCGTGATGATGACGCCCGGAAGAGCCTGGTAAAAGCATTCTTCCGCCAGCAGCCACCCACCCAGGAATGGGCTGAAAACAATTATTACCACCTGCTGATCAGCCAGCAACTGGCCGACCGCGTGGGGATCAATGCCTTCTGGAAGGATTATGCAGCCTGGGATGGCAAGGGTGGGTTTGTTTCCACCCATGTGGCGGAGGCGAGCAGCAATTTCACCGAAATGATGCTCGCTCTCGCCGTGCTGGACCTGCCATTTCCTGGCGAAGCCGCTGCTCCGAAATCGGAGATCAAGGACCAATCGATCACCCTCACCCCCTCGACCAAGGCGCTGTTGTTTCATCGCGAAATCAAGCCCGCTGAAATTGACAAGGAAGCTCCCAAGCTGCTCGTGAGCCAGAATTTCTACCGCCACGGCGACCGCCACGTTCAGGTGGGCAATGAGAAGGTGGACAAATTTGTCACCGAGGAATTTCTTACCGGCGTCGTCTATGGCTGCCAGATCGTGGTGACGAACCCCACTTCCTCCACACAAAAGCTCGATCTCCTGTTTCAGATTCCGCAGGGTGCCCTTCCCGTGCTCGGCAAAAAGGCCACCGACAGTCTGCCGCTCAGCCTGGAAGCCTACCACACCCATACGCAGGATTTTGAATTCTACTTCCCCATCGCTGGCAAGTTTGTCCAGCATCCGGTTCATGTTTCCAAGTCGGAAAAGATCGTCGCCTTCGCCGAGCCTTTCACCTTCAATGTCGTCAACGAACTCACCAAGCTCGATACCAAATCCTGGGATTATGTCAGCCAGTTCGGAAGCGCGGAGGAAGTGCTGACATTCCTCGATCAGAACAACGTCCATCAACTCGATCTCGTCAAAATCGCCTGGCGGATGCACGACGCCTCATTTTTCGACAAGGCCATCGCCGCGCTCAATGCCCGCCATGCCTTCCATCCCACACTCTGGTCCTACAGCCTGCTGCACAATGCCCCTGCCGCTGTGGAGCAGTATTTGCTCCATCAGGATGGATTCATCAATGAAAGCGGCCCCGTCCTCGCCTGCAAACTCATCACCATTGATCCGATCGAACGTCTCACGCTGGAGCACCTGGAATACAGTCCGTTCGTCAATGCCCGCGCCCATCAACTCGGCGCCTCACGAACCATTCTCAACGATCGCCTCCATGCCCAATACACCAGTATCCTCCGGTCCATAGCCCATCAGCCCGGCCTTACGCCAGAGACGCAACTGGCCGTAACCTATTACCTCCTCCTGCAGGACCGCGTCGAGGAGGCCCTGGCCGCCTTTGCGAAAGTGGATGCCACCAAGGTCAATGAACGCCTCCAATACGACTACCTTCAATCCGTGCTCGCCTGTCTGCAGGAGGACACCGCCACTGCGCGCAAGATTGCCACTGCCCACGCCAAGGAGCCCGTGGATCGCTGGCGCGAAAAGTTCGCCGAAGTCCTCGCCCAGTTGGATGAAATCGACGGTGTAAAACCCGCCGGTGCAAAGGATGACGACCGCAAACAACGCCAGAACCAACTGGCCGCCTCGGAACCCAGCCTCGACTTCACTGTCGAGAACAAGGAGATCCGTGTGAAATACCACCGGATCAAGGAGGCCACGGTGAACTATTACCCCATGGATCTCGAGTTCCTTTTCAGCACCGCTCCATTTGTCAGCAGCGACACGAGTCGCTTCCGCATGGTGCAGCCCAACAAGACCGAGCGCCTCATCCTCGCCGACGACAAAGAATCTCACACGCTTTCCCTGCCCAAGGAATACCACAGCAGCAATGTTCTCGTCGAAATCTCCGCCAATGGGAAAACCGCCGCCCACGCCTACTACGCCAATGCTCTGAACATCATCATCAGTGAAGGCCAGGGGCGGCTCCAAGTCGTCCACGCTGGCGACAATCGTCCGCTTCCGAAGACCTACGTCAAAGTCTTCGCCGAGATTAACGGCCAGCCGAAATTCTACAAGGATGGCTACACGGACCTCCGCGGCAAATTCGACTACCTCAGCCTCAGCACCCCGGGACTGGAGAACGCCACGAAATTCGGCATCCTCATTCTGAATTCGGAACACGGTGCCGCTGTCAAGGAAGTCACCCCACCCCAGCAGTAGCCGTTTCCGGGTCGGGGCGTCACGTTCGCGGTAGGTGACAGGGGCTCCAAACGCAGTAGGTTTGACGGCTCATTGCTTTCGCCTCGCCACCTCCGCCTGCCCGATGCCCCTGCCTCTCATTCCAAATCAACCAGGACCCGCCAAAACCACAGGCGTTGTGGGGGCATTTACCATACTGGCGTGTCTTATCACCCTGCTGACTGCCCGGAGTGAGGAAACCTCCATCGAGGAAACTGCGCGTTTGGAGTTCTTTGAAAAGCAGGTTCGCCCCCTGCTGGTGAATCATTGTTACAACTGCCACTCGGCGGACACCAAGCCCTCCGGTGGGCTCCGCGTGGACGATCTCAACGGCCTGCTCACCGGTGGCGATGAAGGGCCTGCCATCATCGCTGGGGATCCTGAAAAGAGTCTGTTGTTGAAACTCCTGAAGCACTCGGATGCAAAGAAGCGCATGCCCCAGGAATCCGATCCCCTCAGCGGCGAACAAATCGCCATTCTGGAGCAATGGATCAGGGAGGGCGCAGCCTGGCCGCGCGAACGCATTCCCGCATCGCTCGGTCGGACGAAGGCGGAATATGAAGAACTGAAAGCAAAGCACTGGGCATGGCAACCGCTCGCCCAACTCGCCTTGCCGCCGGTCCAGAACACGGCGTGGCCACGTTCGGATGTTGATCATTTCATCATGGCAGCCCTCGAGGCCAACCAGCTTTCGCCGGTGGCGGATGCCGACCGCCTGACATTGATTCGCCGCCTCACCTTCGATCTCACCGGACTGCCTCCCACGTCGCAGGGGACCGTGGCATTTCAAAATGATCCTTCGCCCTCAGCCTACGAAACGCTAGTGGACCGTCTGCTGGCGTCACCGGCATTTGCCGAGCATTGGGCGCGTCACTGGCTGGATGTGGCCCGTTACGGTGAATCCACCGGTCCCTCCCGCAACGTCCCCTACCCCCATGCCTGGAAATATCGCGACTATGTGATCGACGCCCTGCACAGGGACGTTCCGCTGGATCGGTTTATCCAGGAACAGATCGCGGGAGATTTACTGGCAGCCGATACCCCAGCAGAACGCGACCGCCTGCTCACCGCCACCGGCTTTCTGGCCCTCGGCAGCAAGGATGTGAACCAGCGGTTCAAGACGCGATTCCTCATGGATAATGCCGATGAAAAAATCGATACCGTAACGCGTTCCGTGCTTGGCCTGACGGCGAGCTGCGCCCGCTGCCACGATCACAAATTCGATCCCATCCCCATCAGCGATTACTACGCCCTGGCCGGCATCTTCACCAGCACGGACGATTGCGCCGGCGTGCGCAACAAAATGGGCGGCGGCGGTCTGGATTACTATGATCCGTCGATGCTCGTGAAACTTTCCACCGAGGTGCCCGCCCCTCCCTCGGACGAAATTGCCAAATTAAAAGCGGAGGTCGAGGAAGCGAAAAAAGCTTGGGATGCCATCCGTGGCACTCCCGAAGGTCTGAAGCCAGCCGCGAATGGACAGCCGACCCAGCGTCCGTTCCGTGTGAAATACGAAAAACTCGAGGTCGAGCTCCGCGCGCTGACCGATCCCGCCGCACGCGGTCATGTCGTGCACGGGGTGCGTGAGGCAAAATTGATTTCCGACACCGAAGTGCGCATCCGTGGCGAAGCCGAACGGTTGGGACCAAAGGTGCCACGCGGATTTCTTTCGATTCCGTCTATGGTCGCCGTTGCACCGATTGAGCCCACCCAGAGCGGACGCCTGCAACTGGCTCAATGGCTCACTTCGCCCACCAATCCCCTGACGCCGCGCGTTCAGGCCAATCGCATCTGGGCACACCTGTTTGGTCAGGGTCTTGTGAGTTCCGTCGATAATTTCGGAGTGAAAGGCGATACGCCATCGCACCCTGAATTGCTCGATTTCCTTGCCAACCAACTCATCGGCGGCAGCTGGTCTCTGAAAAAATTCGTGCGCAGCCTGGTGCTAACCCGGGCCTATCAGCTCAGTTCCGCAGCATCCGAGCCCCAGCGTGCAAAGGATCCCGACAACCGATTCCTCTGGCGTCACACCCCCCGACGTCTCAGCGCCGAGGAACTGCGTGACGCCATTCTCGCCTCCACGGAAAATCTACAGGGCAAGCCCGCGGAGGGCTCCGCATCCATGCCGCTGAAAATGATAGAAATGCTCGATAATGGACCCGAGGCCAAACAAATCCACAAGTCGGTGGAGTCCGCGCGCTATCGCAGCCTTTATCTGCCACTGTTGCGCGGTGTCACCCCGGCCCCGCTGGAAGCATTTGATCCCGTTTCCCAATCGCTGGTCCCTGGCAAACGCGATTCCACCACGGTCCCCACCCAGGCGTTGTTTCTGCTGAATGGATCGTTTGTCAGGGAACAATCGCTGGCCTTAGCGGAACGCGTTAGTCGTGAGAATGAACGATTTGATGCCGAATGGATCCGCCAGCTTTATCTGCGTATTCTCAGCCGTAACTGCACCGAGCAGGAAATGATTCGTGCGAGCGATTTCCTCACCGACTACGCCAGCCTCTTTCGACAATCCAAGGACGGTGACTTAGCCACGCCCAGCGTGGCTGCCTTGCCAGCAGGTGAAGCCGGCACTTCCGAAACTCCGCCCGCCGCCAATCCTGACGACATGGAACGCCCGGTCTTGGTCCCGCCGCCCAACACCATTCAGCCCAAGGACGCGAAATCCGCTGCGTGGATGAATCTGATCCAGGCACTTTATGCCTCCGCTGAATTTCGTTTCGTTCGCTAACATCAAACCCATGTTCCCTCCCCTTCCCCGACTCAATCGCCGCACGCTGCTCCGCCAATCCAGCGCCGGCTTCGGCTATCTCGCACTCGCGAGTCTCCTCGGACAAACCTCGCGCGGTGCCGCAGTCAATCCGCTGGCACCGAAGGCTCCGCATTTTCTAGCCAAGGCCAAACGGGTCATTTTCTGCTTCATGGAAGGAGCGATGTCCGGTCACGATCTTTTCGACTACAAGCCGGAGTTGATCACCCACGGAGGCAAATCCGGACCCGGTGGTGGCACGCTCACCCCGTCGAAATTTGCCTTCAAACAATACGGCCAGACAGGTTCGTGGTTCTCCGAGCTGATGCCCAACATCGCCCGCCACGCCGACAAGTTCTGCTGGCTGCGGGGGTTGCACACCGATACCCCGGCGCATCCGCAGGCGGTCGTGCAATTGCACACGGGAAGTGCCAACGCCGCCATGACCCGCCCCAGCATGGGATCGTGGCTGCTCTACGGACTGGGCACCGACAACCAGGACCTGCCTGGCTTTATCACCATCAATCCCTCGCCGAATTTCGGCGGAACCGTGAACTATGGCAGCGCGTTTCTTCCCGCGCACTTCCAGGGATCGCGCATGACTGACATGGGATTTGTCCCGAATTTGAAAGCCTCCACAGCCACGCCTCTGCAGCGCCGCCAACTGGATCTCATCCAGTCGATGAACCGCGACTATGCAACCCGCGCGGATGCACCGGATTCGGTGGACGGAATCATCGAGTCCTACGAACTGGCCTTTCGCATGCAGGGCAAGGTGCCCGAGTTGCTGGATATTTCAAAGGAACCCGAAAAGGTTCGGGAAGCCTATGGGGTGAAGGATGGACCCGGCGCATCGTTTGCCCGGCAATGCCTGATGGCACGCCGATTGAGTGAGGCAGGGGTTCGCTTCGTGGAAATCTGTCATTCCGGCTGGGATCATCACAACAACCTTCACAAGGGATTGATTGAGCGAAGCGCCGCGGTGGATCAGGCAACGGGGGCGCTGCTGCAGGATCTCGAGGAGCGAAATTTGCTCGACGACACTCTCGTCATCTTCGGCTCCGAGTTCGGCCGCCTGCCCACGTCCCAGGGACCCGATGGCCGCGACCACAACATCACCGGCTATTCCATGGCCCTGGCTGGAGCCGGAGTGAAGAAAGGCTACACGCACGGGGCCACGGATGAATTTGGCATCAAGGCCGTGGAGGGCCGCATGCACACCAATGACCTCCACGCCACCCTGCTCGCGCTCATGGGTCTGGATCATGATCGCCTGACCTACCGGTATGGTGGGCGCGATTTTCGGCTGACCGATGTGGCTGGAAATGTGGCGCGGGAAATATTCTCCTAGATTTCACATCCGGTTGCGCTGACCGGCACCTCAAAAACAAAACCCCGCGCTGTTGCCAGCGCGGGGTCGGAATTTACGAAACCAAAGTTTCGACAGCCTTGATCAGGCGGCCTTCTTTTTGATTGGAGCAGGCTTCACTTCCTTCACGGGAGGGGCGTCGCTTTCCTCTTTTGGCTCACCATGACCTTCACCTTCAGCGGCTTTTTCAGCGGCCTTCTTGAGGAGGCCTTTGAGTTCGGCGGTTTGACCTGCCTTGGCAGCAGCGGATTCCTTGGCGTAATCGAAGACCGGATCGCCGGGCTTGATGACCAGCTTGGGCTCGCCCTTGCCGCCAAAGATGGCCTCGGCCATCTTCTCGCCGATCGCCTTCATTTCAGGATCGGCGGAACCGATCATTTCGAGGGGATTGGCCTGGGCACCGCCCATTTGCGCGAGCTTCTCGGCCACGGCGTCATCAGCCATGAGCTTTTCCATGCCATCGAAAATTTTCACGAAGGAAATTTCCATCTTGGCGGTGTGTTCATCGACCTTGGTGAAGATGCCGTAGTCCTTGATGGTGCCGCCGACCTTGATGGTCTGGCCGATTTTCATCGTGCCCATCATTGCCTGCATCATGGGTTTCATGGCACCGAACTGGGTGCGCATTTCGGTCACCTTGTCGGCAATTTCTTCCTTGGATAGTTTTTCCGCGGGCTCAGCGGGAGCATCGGCCTTCTTGTCGCCGGCCTTGCCCATGGGCACTTCAATCACCCAGTTGCCGTCGGCGTCCTTGGTGGATTGGATGTCGCCGAGGGAGGGACCGCTGGAGGAACTCTTGCCACCGCCACCACTGCCCATGCTTTCCATGGGATTGGCGGCCTTGAATTTGGTGACATCCTTGAAATATCCGGAGGCAGTCACGGTGATTTTACCATCCGCACCCTTCACGGACTTCGCTTCCTTCCAGACGTCCACCCCCTGGGTGCCGGCGAGCACGGAAATCAGCATGTCGTCGCCGGGGCCGGCGCCCTTGTCGGCATCGGCACCACCCGGGAGGACTCCCTGCAGGGCGCTGAGGTCAAGTGTGGTCTTGATGGTAAATTTGCCGGTGCCATCTGCATTGATGGCGTTGTCATTAGTTGCCTGGAAGCAACTGGTCAGGGCGCAGGTCATGCCTGCGAGCAGAGTGAGGGAAATCGGGCGTAGCGACATAATGATGATGGGATTGGGTTTGAGTGAGATACGAATTTTTATGTTCCAAGACTTGCAGCACACCGCGAGGCGATGCATTGGAAAGTCGTGGAATCACGAGCCGAACCATAAGCAATGGCCTCTCATTTCCAAATGCTTTCCTGAATATTATTTTGTCCTTTTTGTAACCCATGCCCCCTCCTCCCCCCCCCGTGCCGGACCCCGTGCGCCTGGATAAATGGCTCTGGGCGGTGCGCCTGTTCAAGACCCGGTCCCTCGCGGCCGATGCCTGCCGGCTGCAGCGGGTGCGCATGGCCGGTCAGGAAGTCAAACCCGCCCGCATCGTGAAGCCCGGGGATGTCTATGAACTGCATCAGGATGATTTGGTGCGAACGATCCGCGTAGCCGCTCTCACCGAAAGGAGGATCGCCGGCAAATTTGTCGCCGAGTATCTTGAGGACCTGACGCCTGCGGATCTCTATGAGTCCGCCAGAAAACTCCGCGAAGCCCGGCATCTCTCTCCACCCATCGCCCCCGCGTTCAAACCCTCCAAAAAGGATCGCGATTTGCTGGATAAAATTTACCGCAATTCCGCCGATTCTACTTAGGCGTGGAAACGGAGACCTCCGCTTTTCTCAAAAGGGTGGGAGGCTGGTCCGGTGCCGAAGTGCAAACATAGCCGGGACGGAAGGTGGCCAAAATTTTGGTTTTCGCATGATCCGACATGCAGCTCTCCACGATTTGGATGCGTTTGCGCATGGCCATGTCCACCTCGGTCTCCGGGGCGTAAACGTAGGCGGTGATGCCAAACTCGCGCAGCATGTCCAGGATCCCGGCGCGGAGCACTTTCAGCTGCCCAAGGGCTTCGGGGGATGATTGATTGTTCTCCAACTGGGAGATCAGGTCGTCCTGGAAATCGAGCTGTTTGATCAAATTTTTCCCCATGTCATGCACGGTCCCCCAGTTGGTATCGATGGCGGCGGCAATGGTATTTCTGCGCTCCTCGAGCACCTTGATCTGTTCCTCCAGCCTAGCCACCTTGCCGGGCGTGAGCGGCGGGGGCCCCTGCGCCAACAGCGTCTGGTATTCCATGGCGCGGCGGGCCAGGTCTTCTAATTCCTGGCGCTTGGACTGCTGCGCCTGCATTTCGAGATCCAATTTCTGGCGGGTTGACTCCATCGCCTTCACTTCTGCGGCAAGCGTGGCCCGGGATTGCTGGAGTGCGCCCATTTCCATTTCAGCGACTTTGAGAGCCGTGGTAACTTCCGACAGCCGAGCGGCGGCCTTTTCCGCAGCGTTGGCCGTCTCTTTTGCCTGAGCCTGCCATTTGGAAATGCCTGCCTGCAGTTCCGCCAGTTCGGACTCCAGCTTCGCCCTGCGACCTTCCATGCCCGCGAGCGATTTACTCTCCTCCGCAGTCCTGGCCGCAAATTGTTGCTGGGCCGCTGTTTGCTGCTGCAATTTGATCTCCAATTCCATGGATTCGCGCTGCCGCTGTTCCAGACTCTTATTCTCCAAGGCGAGTTTTTCCTGCTTCGCACGCAGTTCCTGATCCAGCGTAGAGTGTTGTTTTTGGAAATTTTCCGCCGTCTGAGCGGCTACCCGCTGCCCGGCCTTGAGGACCTCCAGAGCCTTGCCCGCATTCTGCAGTTCGATCTGGGAGGCCTTGAGGACCTCATGCTGTTCGGCGAGCGTCGCACGCGCCGCAGCGATTTCCCGCTGATGCTGGTCAAGGCCTGCCGCACGGGTTTGCAATTCCTGCGTGGAGGCAGCCACCTCCTTTTCCAGTGCGTCACGCTGGCCGCTGAGCGCCTGCAGTTCCGCGCGCTGGGTTTGCAAATTGATTTCGCCAGCTTGCAGGCTGCGCTGCAATTCCTTTTGATGATTTTCGAGAGTGGCGTTCGCCTGATCGGCCGCCATGGATTTGGCCCGCAGTCCGGCCTCGGCCTCCTGGGACTGGCGCTGCGCCTTGGCCACCTGCTTCTCCAAATCAGCCGACTGGTTCTGCAACTGTGCCAGATTCCGCGTCTCGGTGGCATTGCTCTGTTGGAGCGATTTCAGTTCCTCCCGCAATTTGGCCGATGCCTCGCGGCTGGCCAGCAGCTCTTTCTCAAGCGCCGCAAGCTCTGCCGAGGCGGCGGCCAGCTTCGGTTCCAGCGCCTGCATTTCCTTTTGTTTGGACGCCAGTCGGTCGATCTCTGCCTTGAGATCGAAAATGTTCTTTTCCTTTTCCAGTCTTGATCTTCCAAGGTCCGCCGCCGTCTTTTGCTCGTGTTGAAGTGTGGCTTGAGCGGTTTCGATTTCGACCCGCAACCGTTGCAACTGCGACTCCACCGCCGCCAACTCCTGAAATTTTGCCCCGGCCGATGCCAGCTCCTCATGATGCCCTGCCAGCGCCGCCTTCGCCTGCTCGATTTCCTTTTGAATTTTCTCATACCGGCTGCCAGTCTCTGTCAGAGCCTGCACTGTCTTCTGGAGATCAGAGCTTAACCGCTTCGATTCCGCCGAACCTTCGCCCAGCAATTTCTGCAATGCCGACCATTGCTCCTGCGACTCCTCATGCCGAGCGGTGACTGCCACCAACTCCTCCTCCATTTCTGCGCGCGATGCGGCAAGCGCTGCGATCTCGACCGAGCGAGTTTTCTTGTCCTGGTCCAGACGGGTGAGTTCCTCCTTGATTTCAGCCAACTGCTGCGTGGCCTGTTCGAGTTCCCGATGCTCGGCTTGCAACGCCTTCACCGCCGGTTCCAGCGTGCGGTGCTCCGCCTGCAGGCTGCTCAGCGTCTGCTCGTGTTCGCTCTGATGTTTGGCATGGAGTTGCTTCAGGGTGGCAATCTGCGCCTCCCATTCGGAAATTTCGCCCTCGGCGGCGGAACGCGCCTTGGCGAGGCGGCCGGATTCATTTTCCAGGGCCTGACGAACAGCCGTCAGTTCGCTCTTCGCCTCGATCAGCGATGACTTCACGGCCTGGGCCTCGGCCACCTCCGCTTTCAAGGCGCGGAGTTCCTCGCCGGCCTTAGCAGTCTGTTCATGCTGTCGCTTCTGCTCCACCTCCGCCCTGCGTTGCGTTTCCTCCAGCGCTTTCTGCGTTTCCTCAAGTTCCAGCCTGACCGTTTCCAGACGCTCCGACTGCTCATGCAGCGACTGCAAAGTCTCCAACTGCGAAGCCGAATGCTGTGAGGCTTCCAAGTGGCGCACTTCCTCGGCCTGAATCTGCTCCTGCAGTTGCGCCAGCGTCTGCCGTGCCTCGGCGAAGGCCTGCTTGTTAGAGGCCATGAGGGCTTCGTGGGCGGCGATCTCCTGCTGGTGCGCGGCCTGGGCATCGGCGATCGATTGCTGGAGTTTGGCCTGCGTATTCTGCGCCTGGACCAGCTGGAAATTTTTCGCCCCCAGCACCGCCGCTTCTGCGCGCAGGGCCGCAGTCTCCTGCGTCATTCCGAGCAGTTCCTGGCGTGCCGCCCGGGCCTGGGTGCTCAGTTCCTCAAAGGAAATTTTTTCCTCCTGCCGCGCGGACGCAGCCTTTTCCATTTCCCTGGCTGCGGATTCCATCGCCGCCAGTTCCTGTGCTTTGGCCTTGAGATCCGCCTCGACCTGCCTGCGGCGGGCCTCTTCGTTTTTCTGGGCCTGCTCTGACTGCTGGCGCAATTCCGCCAACTGCGCCTGCATGGCCTTCAGCTGCTCCGCAGCCTGGGCCGTTTCAGCCGCAATGGCCTTGCCGGGGCTGGAAGCCTCCGCGGCGGGCGCTGGTCTTTCGATCGTGGCGGCAGCTACGGAACGTTTCGGAGGTTCCATCGTGGCGACTCCGGATTGGGAGCCGGGGTTCGGAATTACGCGGGTGGCCTGATCGCCCGTTTGGAGGGATTTCACCATCGGGCGCGGCGTGGGTTCCGGCTGATCCGCCGGCTTCTTGGGCGATCCGTTGGAAGGCGCCGGATTGGAAGATTTCAATACCGGGGACGGTTTCGGAACATCTGGTTTTGGCACCGCCACCAACGCCGGTTTCGGGTGCGCCTCATCCACAAACTGCGTGTCCAGCTGCCCGAACGACACCGCATCCCCATCGCGCAATTTATGACTCTCCACTCTGACACCATTGACGAAGGTCCCATTGCTCGATCCCAGATCCTTCACTTCGTAGAGACCATCGTCTCCCAGGCTGAACATCGCGTGACGCCCGGAGATCCACGTATTGTTGATGACTATATCATTTTCTTCCCTGCGGCCCAGTGTCGTCTCCGCCGTGGTCAGCAGATACTCCATATCCTTGCCATCTTGAATTTTGAAGACCAGTTTGGCCATGGGATCAATTGCGGGTGAAATACAGTTGGGGTGCAGGCTCGGGGGGATGGGATCCGATCGTGTTCTTTATCTAAGCAAAAATATTAACAGATGCGAGACTAATTTTTGAAAATTAGCACTTCGCGCGCATTCTTCATCCTAATTATTCATTCTTTTTATGTTTTATAGACTAGCTATGGATTCAGGTAGCTCTGAAATTTAGAAAATTTCATGCCTCGCGCTCCGCCACACCTCACATCACGTCTTGCCGGAAATCACAGCGCGGCTACCTTTGGAAATGAAATCCCCGCCCCCATCCCGGAGTTGGCTGAGCCGGCTGCTCCTCCAATTAAGCGGGATGGCCATGGACGACGCCCTTCGCTCCCGCCGGAACCGCAACGTTGCCATTCATGCCCTGCGCGTTCGCATGAAGAAGCTAGATGCCCTCCTGCTCCTCGTAACAACCGATCAAAAATCGCCTAAGCTCCGATCAGTTAGGGGGCAAATTCACAAAATCAAAGACGGGCTGGCTGGAAGCCGCGATCAAGCTGTCATCGAGCGTGTCGCCTCCAAACTCTCCCCCACCCCGCTTCCCCTGCTGCCCTTTTATAAACGCACCGAGTGGTCTGCCAAACGCCTACTCCAGGAAACCAGGGAACTCCAGCGGCGGATCCTTGCATTGCGACTGCCCCGCCTCAGCCGGAACGACATTCTCGGCCACCACGCAAAGGCCTGCCAAAGGACAAGGCGGAGCATGAAAAAATGCCGCCAATCCAATGACTCCGACGACTTTCACCGCTGGCGCAAAAGGGTCAAAATCCTCCATTTCCAAGCCCTCGCGCTGCACAAACTGCGCCCCGCGGAAAAACTGGCCCGGCCCATGGCACGACTGGGAAAACTCCTGGGCCGCGAGCACGATCTGGTGCTAGTCATGAAACATCTCCAGTCGAACTCCGATGGCCGAAAGTGGGAGAAGCGCATCCGGCGGAGGCTCGAACTGCCGCGTGAAAAATCACTGCACCTTGGCAGGAGATTTTTAAATCTCTCCACTGCCAAACTCCGCAGGAAACTCGGCATCCCCGCCGCCTGATCGAATGCTCGGGACCCAGGAATCGCTTGCACCGCATCCCCTCCAGCCCCACATTCGGCCCATCATGAAATTCTTTTCCCTTCTGCTGGTATTTGCGGCCTTCGTGAGTCTTCCCTTGCACGCCGACCAGTCACCTGCCGTTGAAAAAATCGTCGATTTGCTGCGCAAGGCTGAAAAATCCGAATCTCCGCTGCCCCTGCTGGAAAAGGCTCGAGGCCTTCTAAAGGACTACAAACCCTCCCCAAACGTCAGCAACCGGAAACCCAGAGCCAAGGGTGCCATCAAGGGCGAGTCCAAGGACCGCAAACAGGAAGCCATGGAGAAACTCACCGAAGCCATTGATCTCGCCAAGGATGACAAGGACGCCAAATTAAAGATCCACGCCACCATTTCCTCAGTTGTCCACATGGGCGACATGAAGGATTGAGACTCCGGCGATCGCCCTTACACGTCGCGCAGATCCAGGCCAAAAAAGTCCCGCATGACCTGCTGATAGACGCCGCGTTTAAACTCCGGCAGCCATTTCAAACTGAACTCCTCAGGGCGGATCCATTTCCAGCGGCGGAACTCCGGCTGGGCGGTTTCCAGATTGATGGCGTTGTCGCTGCTCAGGAACTGGCAGCGGAAATATGTCTGCTCCTGACCGAGGTATTTCCCCCAGCGGCGGTGTTTGGCGGGGAATTCGTAGCGGTAGCCGGGACGTTCCTCCAGAACGGAGAAATCCCGTTTGTGCAAGGACAACTCCTCGCCCATTTCCCGCACCAGCGCATCGCGGGCCGTCTCACCCTCATCGATCCCACCCTGCGGAAACTGCCAGCTGTTCTTGAAATCGCGCCGCTCCGCCACCAGCAACAATCCTGCCGAATTTTGAATCAAGGCGGCCACACAAGGCCGGTAGTATTTGGCATCGAGCGTCATGACCGTGATCCTAGGTTCGGCCTGCGGCCGGCGGACCACCGGCGGCCTCGCACATGACATCGATCGTCAGCACATCTTCATAGGGAATGCGACGGCGCTGGTATTTCTTGAGCAGCAGGGTGCGCAATTCCTCCAGGATTTCCAGTGGAACGGGATCATAGGTGACCCATTCCTCATCGTTTTTCAGAGTGGTCATGACCGTCCATCGTTTGTTAAATTTTGAAGCACGGTAATACCGCATTTCTCGGGTCTCTGGGTCACGCTCGTGCCACTCGTGGGATGTCATGTTTCGGAAAAATTAGGGGGAATTGCGGCAGGTAACACGCTTCCGTCAGGGATGCACTCACAAATCCTCCCCGAGCCCCAACAATTTCAAATTGCTTCGATCACAAACCAGGCGGCGCGTCTGGTGAGATTATTTCTGCTCCGAACTTCCCGGCTTCATTTTGCGCAGCATGTCGAGGGAATCCTCAAGTTTGCGGGCGGCCCGGGTGAATTTCAGAGCACCCCCCACGCGCAGCCAGCGGGAATCCAGAATACTCCGCAGGTTCTTGATGATCGGCTGCAATGACGGGGTCGTCGAGCCTTTCCGGGAGGTTTTCTGCTCTTGGGAACGGACGTCTTCACCCCGTGGGGGCGGCATCGTCTGCATACGCGCGAGGAGTTGGGTCAGGGCCCCGAGGCTCCAATCCGGAAGCGGACCGGGCGGACGCAGGAAACGGGGCATTTGCTGCTTGGCGAAATACTGGAAATGCAGGGTCGCAAACCTCTGCAGTTGCTGTGTTTCGATGTCCAGCGCATAGGGTTGTTGATCTGTGAAAGTGATCTGTTTGAGATCGCCGTCCATCTCGTAGCCGTTCGAAAAACGGATGTTCGTATCAAAGGCAGACTGCCCGGACGCCGGAACGGAAAAGTCGAGGCTGCGCAGGCCATCGAGTTTCTTAAACTCCCCGATGAAAAACATGTCCGAAATAGTATCTGGGTTCCCTGCAGCGAGACGCGCGGCCTCGCTGGCCTGCAGCCATTGCGTCTGAGGCTCGGCAAGATAGCATTTGAGGATAAAGGAGCAGAATTGCTCCAGAGCATTGATTCGGAAGTAAGCATTGTGTCCCGAAATTTGGGTAAAGGTAAAATCCACCCCGGCAATTCTTGCATCCTCACTGCTTAGATCCTCAAAGACCATGACATCCGAGTCGAAATGCCAGACGCTTTCCAGTTGGCGTTGCCGGAGAAAATCCCGCAACACAAACCAGCGTTCCAGGCAAAACAACTCGAATTCCGGAGAGTTTGCCGAAAGGTGCACATACACCTTCCGCAGATCTGCCGCACTGGAACTGAAGTCCTCGATGGCCACAAATTCCACTCCCGGCACCACCAGCGCCGCCCGGCATTCAGCGTCCCCAATGACCACGATTTCCCGTCCGGGATTCCACCACCGCGCCTGCAACAGCGCGCAATTCAGGTGGGTGAGCGCGGCAGGCGCACCCTGTTGCAGAAAAACGATCGGTGGGGAC
Organism: Akkermansia muciniphila; assembly: GCA_943333275.1. Classification (GTDB taxonomy): domain Bacteria; phylum Verrucomicrobiota; class Verrucomicrobiia; order Verrucomicrobiales; family V1-33; genus JAGNEJ01. Next base: position 606 of record CALQSQ010000042.1, on the reverse strand, counting down.
ATGGGTGTATGAGTTTGGGTATGGGAAGCCGTGCCTTCATATAGGCCGCAGTACCGCATCATGCAAACACTGGCGTATCCATTCGGGCTCGGGCCAAGGTTCGCCATGCTGGGAAACTCCCCCCGGGATGCCGACTTAGGAAAAACCTAAGCATCGGTTCCAATGCAAGGCATCGCCAGTCGCCGCCTGCGTGGCATTGGTTTCCCATCATCGAATGACCGATGACCAACCCTAAAAAAACCACTGAATCATGAAACTCAATCTTCGCTTCCTTCGCATGCCGGATACCAGGAAAAACCGCAATCTGATTGAACAGGAACTGGCGGTGCTTGAGCAGACTCCAAGCATTCGCGCCGCCGAGGCCGTTGTCGAACACCCCGAGCAGGATGTCAGCATACGCATTAGGGTGAAACTGGATGTGGCCGGCGGACCGGTGGTGGCGGAAGCCCGGGATTACACCCTGCGGGCCGTGCTGCGCAAGGCATTGCAAAACCTCCGCAGAAAGCTCTCCCGCCGCACCCAGCGTGCTTCCATCACGCCGTTTGACCGCCGCCGCCAGTCGCTGGCTGCCGTGCGCAGCTGATCCCAAGCCAACCCGGGAAGTGG
>CALQSQ010000041.1 GCA_943333275.1 Akkermansia muciniphila | reverse complement strand
CAGGGAAATGCTCCACCATCCCGCGATGCCACCCAACTGGGGCGGCCATACCTGGATCGATGCGAACCGGAATTTTTTCAACGCCATTCAGAATGAACGGAGCATGATGTTTCTCGTCCTGATGATCATCATCGTGGTGGCCGCATTTTCCACCATGATCAGCATGATCATTTTCGCCTTCCAGAAGAAGCGTGAAATCGGTATGATCCGCGCCCTCGGAGCACGCATCGAGCAGGTGGTGGGCATCTTCGTGGCGCAGGGCATGGTCATCGCCTTCATCGGGGTGAGCCTGGGTGTCGCCGCCGGTCTGCTGATTTTGCATTATCGCAATGGCATCAGGGCGGCTCTGTCGAAGAATTTAAATATCGAAATTTTCCCCGCTGACATCTACGGCCTGCCCGAACTACCCTCCTATCTACGGCCCGAGGATGTGATGTGGATCTGCATTCCCGCATTTCTCCTCTGCAGCCTCGCCTCCCTCTACCCCGCGATCGTCAGTGCGATTGGCGATCCCTCCAAGGAACTCCGGGGCGGTGCCGCCTGATGGGAAATTTCCCCCGCGTAGTTTCGAGTCATGGCCATTTCCCCCTTGCCACCGCCGCAGGTGCGCCCATAGTGCGGCGCAACGGAAGGATGGCTGAGCTCGGTTTAAGGCACTCGACTCGAAATCGAACGTGGGGTTAAACTCACCGTGGGTTCGAATCCCACTCCTTCCGCCATTTCCCTCCCGCAGGGTGCGCTGCGGGAATTTGTTTTCCCGAATACGCATAAGCATGGGACTGTTTGCGGGAGCAAAGGCACTTGCCGCCACGCGAACATGCGTGCATCTGGCAGTCATACCACCTCCGTAAGGTTTCCTGGCGGGGACAAATCCATTGCAAACCCGCCTCAAGGCTCCGAAGTCTCACCCCTCCGTCTTCCCGCCCATGCCCCTATCTTTTCCCATTCCCCCCCGATTCTGCCTCCCACTGGTGCTCTGCCTGATGGCGGGGTGCCGCAAGGCGGAAATAGCCTCCTACATCGCCCCCAAGGAGGTGGAATCGGTGCCCCAGAAAAAATCCCCCCTGACCTACAAGGCTCCCGCGGAATGGACGGAAGCCCCCTCCGACCGCATGAATACCGCGCAGTTTACCTGCAAGACGGCATCGGGCGTGGTCAATATCAACATCACCGCGCTCGAATCCATGGTCGGCAAGGAACTGCTGCTGGTGAACATGTGGAGGGGTGTGCTGGCGCAGACCGAATTGCCCGAGGCGGAGGCGATGAAATCGTTGCTTCCAGTCAGCGTTGGCAATGAATCCGGAACCATGTTCGAAGTGACAGGCAAGCGCGAGAACGAGGAGGTCACCATCGTCACGGCGTTCGTGCATCGTGAGGAGAAAAGCTGGTTCTTCAAACTCCAGGGTCCCCCGGCCGCCGTCGCGTTGCAGAAGGCAACGTTCATCGATTTCCTGAAAACGGTGCAGCTTCAATCCCTTTAACATTCCCGTGAACGCCCCCGATACCGTCTCCCCCACCCCCTCCACCGCTTCGCTCAATCCGTTGATGCGCGTGTGGAATTTCCTCACCTCCTTCAAGCTGGCGGTGATCATTTTCTCCGCCGCCATCGTGCTGGTGATCGCGGGCACCTACGCCCAGGTGCATGAGGGACTCTACATGGCCCAGGAACGATGGTTCAAGAGCTGGGGTGTCCTGCGCAAATCCGGTGATGTCTGGTGGACGCCCCCAGCCTGGCCCGGCGGCTATTTACTGGGCACGCTCTTTCTCATCAACATGCTGGGCGCTCATTTTCGGCGGTTCAAATTTCCGCCCGGCGGCTGGGGCACCATGATCCTGCATTATGCCATCGTGATTCTCGCCCTGTTCGTCATCACGACGTATCTGCTCTGGTCTCCATTTTATTTTTCCTTCACGCTCGTCTGTCTGCTGGGGGCGGATTTGTTTCTCGCCACCCAGGGAACCAAGATTACCGCCAGTGGTCGCAAGATCGGCATTGATCTGGTTCACTTGGGCATTGCCGTGCTCCTGCTGGGCCAGTTGGCCACGGATCTGTTCGCGAAGGAAACGCACCTGGCCTTCGGGGAAGGTGATACCAAGCATTACAGCGAAAGCCATCAGGAAACCGAGCTGGCCATCTGCCGGGATCTCAATCCGGACGAGGAAGAGGTCGTGGCCATCCCCGAGGCGATGCTCGTGAAACCTGGAAATTCCATCAGCGACCCCAAGCTGCCCTTCTCTGTCAAAATCGAGCAGTGGCAGGGCAACAGTGAGTTGATTGACCGCGACGAGGCCACGAAACAGGTCTCCACGATCAATCAAGCCATGGCGACGCTGGAGAGCAAATATGCCACGCCGGAAATGCTGGTCACCGCCGCAGAATCCGCGCAAAAGACGCCCGCCAGAATGCTCGTCTGGCACGATGCCCTCAAGGCCATCGGATTGCCCGCCGAGGAGGACCTGGTCGCCGCGGCACAACGCATTTCAAAGGATTCCGCGCAGGCCACGAACCTGCTCAAGGAACTCAGGAACCGCTTCAAAACGGAAATGCTCACGCGTTTTCAATCCGAGGGAGGTTCCGCGGCCTTTGCGGTGGATGTTGTCAAAAATGGCAAAGCCCTGGAGGCCAGTTTTCCGGCCCCCCAGGCATCCTCGCCGGTCGCCGCCCGTTATTTTACCAAGGCACAACCCGAAGGCCGCGACATGGATGCGCGCAATATTCCCGCAGCCGCCGTCCTGTTGACGGCACGCGACGGGAGGACCATCGGCTCCTGGCTGATCACGCCGAATCTGAAGGAGCAGACGGTTTCCGTCGATGGAAGCGACTACCGCATCTCTCTGCGTTTCGCCCGGTCCTACCATCCCTTTTCGATGACCCTGATGAAGACGACGCACGAAAAATATGAAGGCACGGAGACCCCCAAGGACTTCCGCAGCAAGGTGCTCATTCAGGACCGCATCACCGGCGAGAACCGTGAGGTGGAAATCTTCATGAATTCGCCCCTGCGCTTCGACAAGGGCAATCTCACCTTCTTCCAATCCCAGATGGGCCGCGTTCCCAGCGACGCCAGCCGTGGGTCGAGTGAATTTCAAGTCGTCCAGAACCCCGGATGGTTCTCGCCTTATTTTGGCTGCGCCCTCGTCGCCTATGGCATGTGCCGACATTTCTTCCTGCATCTCCTGCGCTTCTTCAAACGCAAAAAATCTTTATGAAAAAGTGGCTCCCCCTCACCTTCATCATCCTCTGCGCCCTCTGGCCGCTCAGCTACCTGCGTGGTCCGAAAAACCCGGACTCCGGCCTGCCGTTGCGCGAATTCGGCTCACTTCCGGTCATCAATAAAGGCCGCCATCAGCCTCTGGACTCGCTGGCGCGCAACTCGCTCGTCATCCTGCGAGGGAAACAAACACTCAACCTCGAACCTTGGAAGGGAAATTTCGACGGTCCGAAAATGTACACCGCCACGGAATGGCTCATGGAACTGATGTTTACGCCGGAGACCGCTGACACCCGGCCCTGCTTCCGCGTGGACAATGACAACGTGAAGGGACTGCTGGACCTGCCGATGTTTCCCGATACCGCTGCCAAAACCGACGGGAAGCATTTCTCATGGAACCAGATCAGTCCGAAGCTTCCGGCTCTGCAGCGTGAAACCATGCGCGCGGCGCGCATCAAAGTGGATCTGCGCAACGCCTACGAGCGCTCCCTCATGGATCTCTCCGATTCCACGGGCATTTATCAAATGCTGCGCGCCTCGATCACTCCCTGTTTAAACCCAGATTTTAAAGCCGGTCTCGCCGCTTACTGCGACAAACTCACCCAAGCCCAAAAGGCCTGGGGCGACCGCAGCGATGGCCTGGAAGTGGATGAATCCATTCTCAACTGGGTGCAACTGGAGTTCAACGCCCCGCTGATCGTGCCTCCTCGTCCTGGTGTGGATGATAAACTTACCGAATGGCAAAACTGCCTCCAGGAAATCCGCAATACCCCGCCCACAGCCGAACCGGATCGCTCGCTCGCCTCCTACGCCGCCATGGCCGCCGCCTACAAGTCCGGCAACATGGCTGGCATGACCACCGCGATCAACGAATACCGCGAATGGCTGGCCTCGACCAAACGCATCGACGCCGACCTTAAAAAGGGTCCGCGCGAGCAACTCTTCAACTACGTCGAGGTCTTTTACAAAGCCATGGTCCTGAGCGTGCTCGCGATGCTGTTGGGACTGGCTGTGTGGTTTGCCCCGGCAAAACTCGAAGTCCTGCGCAAGATCGCCGTTGGCCTGATGGTTCTGGTTGTCCTGTTGCTGACCGGCGGCATCCTGACCCGGATGATCCTCGAGGGCCGGCCACCGGTCACCAATCTCTATTCCTCAGCGTTGTTTATCGGATGGGCGGCGTGCCTGTTTGGGCTCGTTCTGGAAAAGATCTGGCCCTATTGCATCGGGGTCATGGTGTCCGCCCTCATTGGCTTCTGCACCCTGCTGGTAGCCCATTTCCTCTCGCTGAGCGGGGATACCATGGTGATGCTGCAGGCGGTACTGGACACCAATTTCTGGCTGGCCACGCACGTGGTGATCGTGACGCTGGGTTATGCCTCCACCTACGTCGCGGGAATCCTTGGAGTCTTTTACGTCATTCGCAGCCTGCTGGATCGGACTGCCCAGGAACGTCTGGGGAAAATGTTCTCCTCCATGGTTTTCGGCATTATTTGCTTTGCCATGCTCTTCAGCTTCGTCGGCACCGTGCTCGGTGGCATCTGGGCGGACCAGTCATGGGGTCGTTTCTGGGGCTGGGATCCCAAGGAAAATGGCGCGCTGGTCATTGTGCTCTGGAATGCGCTGGCTCTGCACGCAAGGCTTGGTGGCATGGTAAAGGAACGGGGCATGATGCTGCTGGCGATTGTCGGCAACATGGTGACGAGCTGGTCCTGGTTCGGGGTGAACATGCTTGGCATCGGGCTGCACTCCTACGGCTTTATCAATGCCGCCTACTACGCGCTCTGGAGCTTTATCGGGTTCAATCTGCTACTCATCATCCTCGCCCTGTGCTTTCTCCGCTCGCGCAAAGTCTCCGCGAAACCCAAGGCACCGGCTGACGCCCTGCCAGCCTGATCGTATACCGGACACCGTCCCTTTCCATCGGACATCGGACCCGCTGATCCCTGAAAACAATCAGGGGCAGCCCTTGCGGACTGCCCCTGACGCATAATTGAAAGCCTTGGTAAAGGCTGGGTTGGATTAACGGCGATAGCCGCCGCCGCCGCCGCCGCCACGACGATCTCCGTCGCGACCGCCACGTCCACCACCACCACCACCGTAGCCACCGCCACCGCCGCCACGGCGATCTCCGCCGTAACCGCCGCCGCCACCGCCACGGCGATCACCGCCACGGCCGCCGCCGCCACCACCGCCGGTGCGGGGCTCAGGTGGACGGGCTTCGTTGACTTGGAGATCACGTCCCTGGAAGTTTTGACCATTCAGGCCATCCACGGATTTTTGAGCTTCCTCAGCAGTTTCCATCGTGACGAAAGCAAAGCCGCGTGGGCGGCCGGACTCCCGGTCCATAGGCAGGGCCACGTCCATGACGTTGCCATACTGGCTGAAGATTTCGCGGACTTCTTCTTGAGTCGCTTTGAAGGACAAATTGCCCACATAGAGTTTCGTTGACATATCGATTCGTTAGTTTGTATTTTTTGGTTTGAGTAAATGAACGCTGAACGCTTCGGGCGGGATCTCAAACCATCGCAGGCCTAACATAAAAGGATACGGGAGATAACGAGACTGACACTAACGCGCGGACAGGGTCCGGGCTAAGTTAATCGCACAGAATGCCGGCACCGCAAGGGGTTTGTTTTTCGGGGCATTCCGCCGTCTCCGAGGCCGTGGATTCCGGGTTTACGCGGGAAGTATTTGCTTTATGATCCCGCCCACTCTTTCCCAACTCTGCATGTCAGCCCCGCCCAATCGTCACGATATCCCGTCCGTCGCCCGGAATTTCTCCATGCCCGGGGAACTCGCGGAGTTCCGCCCGTGCGGGCAGGGATTGATCAATGACACTTATGAAGTCCACTTCAATCAGGGTGGCGTGGCCGTGCGCTATATCATCCAGCGCATCAATCACAACGTCTTCCAGCATCCGGAGCTGGTCATGGACAACATCATCCGCGTCACCTCGCATATTTCCCAAAAACTCAAGAATGCAGGCGTCAGGGATCTCGGGCGCAGAGTCCTGACCCTCATCCCCACCCGGTCCGGCAGGCGCTGGCACAAGGACGAGGCTGGCAATACGTGGCGCGGCTACATTTATGTGGAGGGGGCGGAGGCGCATGACCGTGTGGAGAGCCCGGCCCTGGCCGAGGAGGCCGCGCGGGCGTTTGGCGAATTTCAATCCCACCTGGTGGATCTGAAAGGCCCCCGGCTCGCGGACACGATTCCAAATTTCCACCATACCCGCAGCCGTTACAATGCGCTGCTGCAGGCGATCGACGACAACAAGGCGGGCCGCGTCAAATCCGTCCGCACGGAACTGGACTGGATCATGGAAAGGGAAACCGTCGTGGATGTTCTGCTCAATCTTCAATCCGTCGGCGAACTTCCCGAGCGCATCACGCACAACGATACGAAAATTAACAACGTCATGATGGATTTGAAGACGGGCGAGGGTCTGTGTGTCATGGATCTGGACACGGTCATGCCCGGGTTGGTACTGTATGATTTCGGCGATCTCGTGCGCGCCACCACCATCTCCACGGCGGAGGATTCACTTGAACTGGAGGCCGTCGAAATGCGCCGTCCCATGTTCGATGCCCTCGTCCGCGGCTATCTGCGCGGTGCCGGTGGATTCCTTACCGATACCGAGGCGGAATACCTGGCATTTTCCGGCAAGTTGATCACGCTGGAAACCGGCATCCGTTTCCTTACGGATTATCTGAATGGCGATGTTTACTTCAAAACCGCCCGGCCCACCCACAATCTCGACCGCTTCCGTGTCCAGGCCCGGATGGTGGAATCCATCGAGGCACAGGAAACGGCGCTGCAGGGAGCCGTCGAGGAATTCAGGAAATCGCTGCCAGTCTGATCCGGCCTGTGACGCAGAAGACTATTTCACGATCTCTCCGTCAAAGATATCCAGAGCCTCTTTGATCATGGGATCGTTGCGGAAGGCGTTCTCAGCGGGGACGGTCGGCGCAGGCGCGGGCTGGGGCTTGGCTGGCACCAGGATCGCCACTGGCTCGGGCTCATCTAGCATCGGCTTGGGAGAGGTGATGGAATCGCTGACCTTGGCGACCAGTCGGTAGGGCTTCCCGCTCAGGCGGGCCAGCTGCGATTCTATTTCCTCCCGCATCTTGGGCCGCAAGATACTCTCGCAGGCAATGGCGTCCTCCGGAGCAAAGGCGATCTGGAAATCATTGCCGGTCACCGATTGAAAGACGCCCTGCGCCGCCCAGGCATGGGTCAGGGCTTCCTGCTCCAGCATGTCCGCGAGCACTGCATTCCATAAGACTTCCCCATCGATCACCGGACACGGAGGGGCGCTGGCAGCCTTTGGTTCCGGTGTAACCGTAATTTCCGGCACCGACACCTTCGGCTGGCGTGGCTCTGCCGCCACGGCGCGGACGTCCACGGCATCGGACACGGGTGCCTGCGAAAGCGCTCCGTTCAGCGCATGGATCACATCGCTGAGGGTGGCTTCATTGAGGGTCTGCGCTGCCTTGATAATGCCGATTTCAAAACACAACCGCTTGTTCGGTGCCCAGCGCATCGCAGCCTCGACCTCCGCAAATTGATCCAGCAGGTTCATGAGCTTGTCGCTGGCCACCAGCTTGCTTTGGGACTCAAGAGCTTCCAGCATTTCCGGAGCTGATTCCTGGGCGCCCACTTTCGGATCGACTTGATACACCAGCACATTTCGGAAATGGAAAATCAGGTCCGATACGAGTTTGGACAACTCCTTGCCGGCCTCCGACTGTTCATGAAGCTGGGTGAGGGCGGCGGCCGTTTCAAGGCGCAGAATTTTTTCCGAGAGGCCCGCCACCGTGGCATGGGAGGTGACTCCAAAAATATGCATCACATCCTCCTCCCGAATGTGGATCCCGCAGAAGGCCACCAGTTGATCGAGCATCGATTGCGCGTCCCGCATCCCGCCATCCGCAGCTCCGGCGATCGCGTGAGCCGCCAACCGGTCCAGTTGGACTTTTTCCAAGTTGGCGATCTTCAGCAGGTGCTCCGCGATGATCTGCGCGGGAATCCGGCGCAAGTCAAAGCGCTGACAGCGGCTGAGGATCGTGGGCAGAATCTTGTGCGCCTCCGTGGTGGCAAAGATGAATTTCACGTGCGGCGGGGGCTCCTCGAGCGTTTTCAGCAGCGCATTGAAAGCGGCTGTTGTCAGCATGTGGACCTCATCAATATAGAATATCCGGAACTGCCCCTGCGCCGGCGCAAACCCGACCTGATCCCGCAAATCCCGGACCTGCTCCACGCCATTGTTGGAGGCTCCGTCGATTTCCAACACATCCAGACTCCGCCCCTCGGCGATCTCCTGGCAGACGGACTCCTCGGGATCGAAATCCACCTTCGGACCTCCCGTGCAATTCAAGGCCTTTGCGAAAATCCGCGCCGTGGACGTCTTCCCGGTGCCCCGCGGGCCCACAAACAAATACGCCTGCGCCAGACGCTGCTGGGACACCGCGTTCTGCAGTGTGCGGACAACATGATCCTGCCCCAGCACATCGGCAAAGGTCTTGGGGCGGTATTTTCTGGCAAAGACGGTGTAACTCACGCTCCGAGTGTAGAAGCACCCCGCCAACGATCAAGGACGGAATTCATCGCTGGTCCTCCAAAGCCAGCGCCAGCCGCCAATTTCGCTCTCGTAAAAATTCTTGCATTCCCGTTTCACCCTGTTAATCAGTCGCCCATTCCTCACACCCAACATCGCGCTACCACCAACAAACAAATTTTATGTCCGAAAAAACCATCGAAGAGAAAGTCAAAGATATCATCGTCGACCAGCTCGGCGTGAATGCCGAGCAAGTCGTTCTGGATGCCAAGTTCATTGAAGATCTGGGTGCCGACTCCCTGGATACCGTGGAACTGGTCATGGCGTTCGAGGAGGAATTCTCCATCGAAGTCCCGGATGAGGAAGCAGAGAAATTGCAGACCGTCCGCGACGTCGTGACTTACGTCGAAGAGCACAGCGCGGCTTAATTTTCAGGCCATTTGGCCTTTCTCGCCAGTTTTGGCATCAAGGGTGCTCCCCAAACACGGGTGCACCCTTGGTGTTTTGAATTAATTCGTTTTTAATATTTGCGGCGGATTTCTTTGAATCGAATCGAGTTTGCCCTTGACCAAGCAAGCCAAACTATGTTGAAATCCCCCAGTTCACCTCCCACCCGCGCAAGATTCTGACACTTTTTCACCGGGGAAAGTTAGACATCCGGCGCAGGTGACCTCGCTACCTAATAAAAATGCAATTTTTCCCAAGACCGAACGTATACCGTACGTTCACGGTCTGTGAACCGTCTGCATCCTCTTATCGACTCCTTTTTACTCAATCTTTATGGCCAACCTAGAACTAGACGGTGGAATTAAAATCTACCTTCGCGAAATCGGCAAAACGCCGCTCCTCACTCCTGAGGAGGAGATCCAACTCGCTGCCCGCATCAAGGACGGTGACAAGGATGCCCGCGCCCACATGATCAAGGCCAATCTCCGCCTGGTCGTCAAAATCGCCCAGGACTACGCCAACTACGGCCTTCCGCTGCTCGATTTGATCTCCGAGGGCAACATCGGCCTCATGAAGGCCGTGGAACGCTTCGATCCCAACAAGGGTGGCAAACTCTCCACCTATGCCGCTTGGTGGATCAAGCAGAGCATCAAACGCGCCCTGGCCAACCAGTCCAAGACCATCCGCCTGCCCGTCCACATGGTGGACAAGATTTCCAAAATGCGCCGCGTGGCCATGTCCATGTCCGAGGACCTCGGCCGTGAACCCACCGACGACGAGCTTTCCGAGGAAATCGGCATTGACCGCGCCAAACTCGCCCAACTCAAAGCCGCCAGCCTCCGCCCCGCCTCGCTCGACGCCCCCATCTCCGAAGATGACAGCACCGAGTTCGGTGAAATCATCGGCGATGACCGTGCCCAGAACCCCCACGAAATTCTCAGCCACCGCAACATGCACGATCAGCTGGACGGCCTGCTGGATGTGCTCGACGAACGTGAGCGCAAGATCATCGACGCCCGCTTCGGCCTAAATGGCCAGAAGCCCAAGACGCTCGAGGAAGTCGGCCAGGAATTCGGCGTCACCCGCGAGCGGATCCGGCAGTTGCAAAATATTGCGCTGAAAAAATTGCGCCGCGCCCTTCAGAAGAAGGAAGATCCGGGTCCACGCCCCCTCCGTGGCGCCCGCAAGAAAAGCCCCCTCGCCGCCGTCCTCGCCGGACTAGAGGATGACGATGAGGATGATGACGATTTCGGTGACTTTGATTGAAGTTCCCGGCCGAGTCAGACTGGCCTTCTTCAATGAAAGCACTCGCCCTCGATTTCGGTGAAGCGCGCATCGGCGTCGCTCGCAGCGACGATCTCGGTCTCATGGCCCACCCCGTGGAGACGATCGCAGCTCAACCACGACCCGCCGCCCTGGCACGCATTGCCCATCTGGCTACTGCGTCGCGATGCGAAATGCTGGTAATTGGACTGCCCGTGAGGGAGGACGGCACGGAAGGCACCGCCGCCGTCAAGGTGCGGAAATTCGCCGAGACCCTGTCCAACGTGCTCCCCGCAGATTTCCCCATCCATTTCCATGATGAATACCGCTCCACCAGCGAGGCCAAAAGCCAGCTCCGCGCCGCCGGCCGCAAGGAGAAAAGCCATCGTCCCATCATCGACCAAGCCGCCGCGGTCGTGATTCTCCAAGAATTTCTCGACTGGCATCATCGTCCTTCCCAAGGGCCTGCAAATGAGCCATCCTAGTCTGCATGGAAACGCTCAGCGGCACCGTGGAACGCATCACGTTTCACTCTGAAGACACGGGATATTCGGTGATGAAGGTCATCGTCGGCACCCGTTCGGACGCAATCACTGTCACCGGCAAGGTCCCGGCCATTCACGTGGGTGAGCACATCGAAGCCTCCGGAACCTGGGTGCAAATCCCCCAATGGGGACGACAATTCCGCGCGGAAACCATCCGCACCACCGCCCCATCCTCCCAGGAGGGGATTGAGAAATACCTCGGTAGCGGACTCATCGAGGGCATCGGGCCGGTCTATGCAAAAAAGCTGGTGTCAAAATTTGGCGATAAAATTTTCGACATTATCGATCAGGAATCGAAGCGCCTGCAGGAAGTCGAGGGCATTGGCAGCAAACGTCGCCAGGAAATCAAGGCCTCCTGGGAAAAGACGAAATCGGTCCGGCAGATCATGGTCTTTCTGCACGAGCAGGGCATCAGCACCTCCAAGGCTGTGAAAATTTTCCAAGCCTATGGAGAGCACGCCATTTCCAAAGTAAAGAGTGATCCCTACCAACTCGCCCGGGACATCCACGGCATCGGTTTCAAGACCGCCGATGGCATCGCCCGCCAGTTGGGCCTGGCCCTTGATTCACCACAGCGGATCAAAGCTGGACTCTGGCACACCCTGCTCGCAGCGGGGGATGATGGACATTGCGGCTTGCCCCGCGCCGAGCTCCTGGGCCCTACCTCCAAGTTACTCAGCCTCGATACCGAGCCACTCGTCGCCATCCTCGCGCAGATGATCGCCAGCGAGGATTTGATCGAGGAAAATTTTTCCGACATCACCCTCCTCTTCCCACCACATCTCGTTCGCGCGGAGCAACAGATCGTCGAGCGCCTCCGGCAAATGATCGGCAAACCGGCCCACTATCCCGTAACCGACATCGATCGCGCTCTGGAATGGGCGGAGAAAAGCACCGGCAAGGCGCTCGCTCCCAGCCAGCAGGCGGCCGTGCGGGCGGCCCTGCAGAATCGGGTGCTCATCATCACCGGAGGCCCCGGCGTTGGCAAGACCACCATTCTCAATACCGTCTTAAAAATCCTCGCCGCCAAGCAGGTCACCATGGTGCTCGCCGCGCCCACCGGTCGCGCCTCCCGTCGCATGAGCGAAAGCACCGGCCTGGAGGCCAGGACCATCCATCGCCTCCTCGAATACCAGCCCGGCAAGGGATTCACCAAGAACGCGCGTTCCCCGCTAAAGGCCGATCTCTGCGTGCTGGACGAAACCTCCATGGTGGACATCCCGCTTGCCGCCGCCTTCCTCCAGGCGGTCCCGCCGGACGCGCATCTCATTCTCGTCGGCGATGCCGATCAGCTCCCCAGCGTGGGACCGGGAAATTTCCTCCGCGACCTCGTCGCCAGCCATACCGTGCCGGTCGTTCGTCTCACGGAAATTTTCCGCCAGGCCGCCACCAGCCAGATCATCACTGCTGCCCACCAGATCAACCAAGGGCAAAAACCGGATTTCCCATCCCCCATCCCACCGCAGAGCGATTGCTTTTTCCTGCCGCGAGATACCCCCGAGCAAATCGCGCAAACCATCACCCACCTCGCCGCGCAGCGCATTCCCGCCGCCTTCAATCTCGATCCCATCCGCGACATCCAAATCCTCACTCCCATGAATCGCGGCTCGCTGGGCACCCAGCAATTGAATCTCCTGCTCCAGGAATCCCTCAATCCACCGGGCGAATTCAAGATGGAAATCGAGCGATTCGGCCAGACGCTCCGCCAGGGCGACAAGGTGATTCAAATCCGCAACAACTACGACAAGGAAGTCTTCAACGGTGACATCGGCTTCGTCAGCGAAATCGAATCCGACCCTCTGCGCGTGCACATCCGCTTTGATGAAAACCGCCGGGTGCCCTATGAAACCGGCGATCTCGACGAACTCCGCCTCGCCTACGCCATCACCATTCACAAAAGCCAGGGCAGCGAATTTCCCGCCGTCATCATCCCGCTGGCCATGCAGCACTTCGTGATGCTCCAACGCAACCTCCTCTACACCGGCCTCACCCGGGGCCGCCAGCGGGTCATCCTCGTCGGCGAGGAGAAGGCGCTTGGGATTGCCGTGAAACAAACCGGCAACCTGCACCGGTGGTCCGGCCTGCTGTCCAGACTCCAGGGAAACTAGTTGCGGTCCCCGCTGTCTTCTCAGCGCTTTTTCACGGCTGCGATGAAGGCCTCCAGTTGGGAATAGTCCTGCTTCCAGGTCGTGTACATCATGCCGTCCACCAGCTTCGTGGTTTTCGCGGTATCCATCCACCCCTTCGCATTGGCTGCGGCATCATCGTCGTAATACCCAGCCATTATTTGGTGATGTCCTCGGCCGGCGAAGAAGGCCATGGATTTCTGCCTCAACTCGAATGCCCACGGCACCATGATGACATCCCGATCCAATCCCTCCCAGGAGCCGGCCAGATCGCCATTGACGAGGTAATAGTCTTTGTGCGCATTGTGGTTCGGATCAAACATGTCTCCCCAGACATAGATTTTACCACCGGGGTTGGTCTTTTTCAGTGCGTCAATGCACGTCCGCACATTCTGCGCCAGCAGTTCGCCTGCGGTCAGCTTTTTCCCTTCAGGCAATATGCTCCAATTAAAAACACGGATTTCATCGTGCGACATGAAATATCCCCTGGCCTTGAACAGGGCATGGACCCGGCGAATCTGATCCTCCAGCAATGCGATGGCCTCGGGCTCGCTGACGCAAAGATTGGCCTGATCATCATGCACCGTGACGCCGTGGTAATAGGAGACTAGGAGCTTCGTGCCGTTCGGAAGTTTGGCCTTCAGAACTGGTGGCTGGTGATAGACGGTAAAGCACCCGTTGTAGGGCTGCGTGCCTAGCAGAGGATCACTTAGCGCTTCAAAGTCTTTGCCCTCGATCAGTTCCTTGCCATCCGCCGTTCTCACATGCAGCGGTGCCTGACTCCGGCGAACGAGATTAACGAGCGGGCATTCCTCAAGGATCACATCGTCCCACCACAATTGTCCGGTCGATCCATCCCAGCAGCCCAGATAAAGATTTGCCTCGGTATTGGACTGTGAATTGAAGACTGCGTGGTGCGTAGTCCACTCCTGGGTGGGTGCAACCTTGAGATGATCGAACTGCAGGCTCCTGTCCCCGGGAAGGATTTTCACCTCTGCGTTCCCCTTGTAATCCTTGGACCGAACCCGCACACTGACATGGTACTGCCGCCATGGCTGTAAATGGATAACTTGAGACAGGCGGGAGTTCTTTCCCTGCGGATTGCGGCTTTCGGCAGTTCCATTTTCAAAGAAAATGTTCTCATCGTGCCAGCCCCAGCCTTTGGCTCCTTCTGAAAAATCCCCCCCTTTAATTTTCAACGCCGGATCGGCCTCCACCCTGGCTTCACCATCCTGAACGACCATCGGGCAGTCCTTCACCGGCATTCCTTCGATGAGATTGGGGTTATGGAACAGCAGGTCATTGGAATATCCCACCGGACACACCGTCGGCACCAACTCAACATGTGCGGATACGGCAGCAGCTTTGACCTTTTCCACATTCGAGAAATACCGTTCGGGAAGTTCGCTGAGACGGGAGAATTTTGAGTCGGCGATCAGGCAATGCGTGTATCCTGCTTTAGAGGCGCGTTGCAGCAGGGAGATGGTCTCATCCCGTTTTTCATCCACGAGCAAATTCGTGGGCACATATATCCAGTATTCCGTTAATTCAGCTCGCAGAGATGTGGCCAGGACCAGCAGGAACATGAGGGATTTCATGTGGAATCCCTATCCCAATCCTACGGGCATGGCAAGGCATGAGGGCGACACGCTGGCTACGTCTCGCCGGAAATCTTCCGGTCCACCCCACCCGCTTTCGCCAGCCCCACTTCCCTTTCAGAGCAATCCCACCTCTCGGAAACTGAAGTAACCATCCGGATACTTTGAACTGGGCTGGCCGATGATCACATGATCGAGAAAACGAATCTGCATGACGGCGGCTGCGTCCTTGAGGCGTCGGGTGAAATTGCGATCCGCCACACTTGCATCGGGATCACCGCTGGGATGATTGTGCGCGAGGCTGAAGGCATACGCACCCTGAACAATGACAGGGCGGAGCACTTCGGAAATGTTGGCGCTCACCTCATTGACACTGCCGATGTGGATCTCGTGCACAGACAGCAGCGTCAGCCGGGTGGTGTGCAGCACCACCCGCAGGGATTCCTGCGGCAGCATGCGCATTTCAGGTCCCAGCAGTTGCGCAATGGCCGCGGGTGTATCCATGGGCGTCTCGCGGAATCGTTCGTGCGCGAGGCGCTTCCCCAGCGCCAGCGCCGCCGCCAGGTGAATGGCCTTGGCTTCACCCACGCCCTTTTGCTCCATAAGTTGCTTCACCTCCATGCGACTAAGCGCCGTGAGGCTGCCATATTTCTGCAAAAGCAGCCGTCCCATCTCCACAGCATTCATTCCCACGACGCCCGATCCGAAAAAAATGGCGAGGAGTTCCGCGTCGGAAAGGGAATCCATCCCCCTGTGCATCATTTTCTCGCGGGGCCGGTCTTCCAGCGGCAGGTCCTTCATGCGCCGCGGGCCAATCGGTGTCTCCGCTAGGCCTTCTGCGTCATTTTCGCCCATGTGTCCTTCAAAGTTACGGTCCGGTTGATGACCACGGCTCCCGGGCGGGAATCCTTGGTGTCGATGCAGAAATAGCCTGTGCGTTCAAACTGGAATCCGCTCCCCGCAGGCAAATCCAGCACGCAGGATTCCACCATCGCTGCTGGCAAAACTTGCAGTGAGTCGGGATTCATAAAGTCACTGTCCTTCATCCCTTCGGGAACATCGTGCAAATTCGCGATGTTGAAGTGACGGTCATAGAGACGCACCTCCGCCGTCCCCGCATGGCGGGCGCTCAGCCAGTGAATGACCGCCGTGCCCTTCTGCGGAGCCACCTCGCGGCTGGCGGGATCGTACGTGCAATGCAGTTCCGTGACATTGCCATCCACATCCTTCACCACCGACTGGCAGGTAATGATGTAGGCATACCGGAGTTTCACCGACTTGCCGACGCTGAGACGGAAATACTTGGGAGGAGGCGTTTCCATGAAATCCTCCTGATCTATCACGATTTCCCGGCCAAAGAAAATCTTGCGGCTTCCGGCAGCAGGATCCTCCGGATTATTAACCGCCTCCATTTCTTCCACCTGTCCCTCAGGATAATTGGAAATCACGACTTTAAGCGGCCTGAGAACCCCCATGAAACGGGGAGCCGTTTTGTTTAAATGCTCGCGCACACTGTGTTCCAGCACCGCCACATCTGTCTGGCTGTTGAATTTCGTGACGCCGATTTTTTTGCAGAAATTCCGGATCCCTTCCGGGGTATAGCCCCGGCGTCGCAGCCCGCAAATCGTCGGCATGCGCGGGTCATCCCACCCATCCACCATTCCCGTCTCCACCATGTGCAGCAGCTTGCGCTTGGACATCACCGTGTAGGTCAGATTCAGCCTGGAAAACTCAATCTGGCGCGGGTGGCAGGGGGCGCTGACGTTGTCCAGCAGCCAGTGATACAACGGGCGGTGATCCTCAAATTCCAGTGTGCAGATGGAATGCGTCACGCCCTCGATGGCATCAGAAAATCCGTGCGCCATGTCATACGTCGGATAGATGCACCAAGTGTCCCCCGTCCGGTCATGCGGAACCTTTTTGATCCGGTAAATCACCGGATCACGCAGGTTCATGTTTGGCGATGCCATGTCAATTTTCGCACGCAGGGTGCGGGAGCCATCTGCAAATTCCCCCGCCCGCATCCGTTCGAACAAATCCAGATTCTCCGCCACAGAACGACCTCGGAACGGGCTTTCCGTCCCGGGTTCTGTCAACGTTCCACGGGTCTGCCTCGTCTGCTCAGCCGTCAGGTCACAGACATACGCCAGACCTTTTCCAATGAGTTCCAGAGCCCACTGGTAGATCCCCGGGAAGTAATCCGAAGCATGGTAAAGATGATTCCCCCAATCGAAGCCCAGCCAGCGAACATCCTCCTTGATCGAATCCACATATTCCACATCCTCCTTCGCCGGATTCGTATCGTCGAAACGCAAGTGGCACCGGGCACCAGGATTCTCCTGGGCGATTCCAAAGTTCAGACAAATCGACTTCGCATGCCCGATGTGCAGATACCCGTTCGGTTCGGGCGGGAATCGGGTCACTATCGATTTATGCTTACCGGACGCCAGATCATCGCGCACGATCTCCCGGATGAAATCCAGGGGTGCGGCAGGGGGGTCGGAGGCAGGGGCGGGATGAGACATTTCTATAAAAGAGTTCGAAGGGAAAGGCCGAAGTTCCCCATCTCCGCCCGCCATGCAACCCCCAATCGCTCATTTCCACCTCTCAGCCTGCAAAAAATTTTGACAATCCCCCACCCTTCGCCTAAGAAATCACTCGCAGCAGGCACCCATAGCTCAATTGGATAGAGTATTTGACTACGAATCAAAAGGTTCCAGGTTCGAGTCCTGGTGGGTGCACTATCAATCCGACGCGACACTTTTGCATTGCAACTGCATGCGTAGACAAATTCAAAATCAGCCCCTTGGGCCAGATACCGATGCTGCAAATGCATCATCCGATGATTTGTCGGTCTGAAATCACACGAGCCTGCTCACAACTCACCAAAAGTGATAGACTGAGGAGCCTGTTGAAAACTCCTCCCTAACATCTTTCAAAAATAGCCCTGGGTTGAAGTTGTGGTGAAGGCAGCCTCACCCGCATCATCAAGTTCGTGGCCGACCTCAGCCGAATTCAAAGACAACCCCCTCTGCACCCCCGCCATGCGCAGCGATCTCCGCATCATCGGCCCGGAGGTGACCCCGCCAGACTTCCTCACGCTGCGCCCCTCCTTCTCCGCAAACGTCACCCCCGGCGGAGTCCACATCCCCTGGAAATTCGACGGCAACAGCAAATGGCTCGAGGTCCTGCGCCTGGAAGTGGATAGCAGCGACGGCAAAGGCTTCGTCCACCTAACCTACGACACCACGCCCGGATACACCGATCCCCCCCAACCCACCACGCTCACCCAATTGAGATATCGCGGCATCTACTTAAGGAACACAGAAAATAATCCTTTGTTCAAACCATATGCCGCAAAAGAACGCAAGGAACACAGAAATGGACTCGTCAACCCGAATACCGCTTTTGAGGTGGTGCGAGGCTGAGCCCGAGCATTTCGTGACTCAGAACTCACGAGTTCGCATGCTCCTCAACCAGCGCAGCGCTAGTCAATGTGAGCTTAGCCCCAATGCACAAATCACGAATAGCTCGGAATTGAGTGCCGCCAACTAGCCACCTTTGATGAAAATGTGGTGGATCGCAAAGAGTCATCGTTCGATGAGGTGGATGCGGGCGACTGAGCCAGAACGATCTCGGACGAGCAGGAGCGGGAGGCCGCGCGCGGCTTTCACCACCTTTGCCTGATCTGAAGTGAGTCCATCTGGCAATGGCAGCGGTTCATTCCTCGCCTGCACCTCGGTTCGCACGATCATTGTTTGGAGGGATGTTAGTGCGGCTTCCCCGGGAAGAACCGTGCAAGCATCCGACGGTTCAACGGAAGTAATCATTTCACTATCCTTGCCCCCACGCGGAAACATCTGCCACGCAGACACCCCACAAAAGATCACTGTGAAAGTAAGCGCGATTTGGCGGCGTCGTCTCATTCGAGATGCGCATGTCCTGCGCGCCTCGGCTGCGGCTTTCAGCGGAAGATCGTCAGCCTCTTCCGTGAGGCTTTGCAGGAGCGGGTCAATGGGATCGAATGGCGTTTTCATTGGATACGTAGTATAATGACCAGAAGTTGGGCCCGCAAGCGTGAGAGGCGGTGTTCGATGGCTTTTGCTGTCACCCCTAGTTGGGAAGCTAGCTCTTTTGTTGTGCAGCCGTCCCCGTATTTATTGCGGAGCAGTTTCGCGTCATCTGCGGGAAGCTTCGCTAGCGCCTCGTCGGCAAGCGCTTGGCTGTGGTTCGTGGACGGATGCCATTGCGATTCATCACTCGTGTGTGATGCCCGCCAGTGCTCAAACTTTTCCAGCAGCGTGCTGCGCCGCGTGATGTGCCGCATGTGGTCAAGCGCAGCGCAGCGGACGATGCAGCAGAGCCATCCCCAGAAGTCCGGCTCGAGTTTGAATGGCTTGGCGTGTCGGGCGATGCGGAGGTAGGCGTCCTGCACGATTTCGCTCCCGGCGGATGCATTGCCGGAGCGGTGCGCGGCGTAGCGCAGCAGCGGGAGGTAGTAGCGTTCGTGAAACCAGCGCCACGCGGCCTCGTCACCCTTGGCAAAAAGGCGCGTCCAGCCCTCCAGCGTGTCGCTGGAGGGCTGATCATTTGGCGTGCTTTCCATGAAGATCGGCTATGATGGCAAAGCAGTAAATGTGTGGCCATCGCGCACCCTATTTTTTTGTTTTGGAATTGGCTGCTGCAAGCCTCGCCTTGGCTTCAATAATGGCGCAGCGGGAATGGATGGGGAGTTTTCAAGCGGGAGAGAGGTCAAGTTTGCCAAGGTAAAACAGGACACGGGTGCGGAAGGATGGGAAGTTGGGAAGCCCTCGGGCGGCGTGCTTGAGGCTTTGGATGATGGAATTAATCCCTTCAGATGCGGCATTGGTGATGGGATGGAGCAGATAGTTCATAATCCCAGCGGCATGTTTGTCGATGAGATCTGCCGCCTTCGCGAGTGGCTTGAGTGCGCTCTGGCGGGCAAGCTCCACCCAGTCACATAAAAAGCGCAGCGCCTAGGCCCACGACTTGTAGCTCCAAAACCGATCAAAGTTTTCTTTCAAGGCCCACGCGGTGCCAGTTTGCAAATCCTGCACCAGGAGCGCTCTGAATTCGGCCTCCACACTACGGCGCAGATCGTCATGCGTTTTGAGCCAAAGGTATTTGCTGCCGCTGAGCAGAGGGTTTGCGCTGGCGCTGAGTTTGCGATGCTCCTCCCGGCGCACCTTGTCCACCGCCTCGTTGAGGTGCTTCTTGAGATGAAAACGATCAAAGACCAGACTGGCTTCAGGCAGGACTTTGCCCAGCGCGCCAATGTAGGCAGGCCACATGTCCAGGGCGACGGCGGCAATGCCCTGGCGGCTGGTCGCGGGCAGCTCCCGGAGGAGTTTTTCGGTCGCCTCCTCGGTGCGTTCTTCGATGAGATCAATCACACATCCCTTGTCCAGATCGTTGAGCAGCGTGGCGTAGCGGTGGCCTTTGCCAAAGGCTTTCTCGTCGATTCCAAGATGCTGGATCGCCGGGGCCGCGCGCCGGAGCAGGCCACGGGCGACGGCACGCCGCATGACTCCATCGACTTGATCCTCGGTGATTCTGGCGAGACGGGCCGCCCCTCGCACGGTGCGCGTCTGCTCCAACAGCTCAATGAGATGGCTTTCAAAGCTGCGCGTGAAGCGTCCGCCTTCCGGTGCCCATGGCACGCTGACCATCATGGTGCGCCCGCTCTGAAGCTCAATGCGGGGCACGCGTGCGGTGATGATGGTTTCGCATTCACAGGTGTCAAGATGCCGCCAGGTGCGCTCCTGCCAGTCTTTGATCAGCGCACGGGCCTTGGTTTCGGGATCGACCCAGGCGACCCGCCTCGCACATTCGACGCGAATGTGGACCTGCTTGGTTTCCGCCGCAATGGAGACAGCGGCCACCTTCCAGGGCGCTTTGAGCCCCAGCGATTGCCCGTAAAATGCTTTTAGATTGAGTGCCTTCACCCCTCCATCCTTAGCCAATTATTTGTTGGATGCTACTCCCCATCCATTCCCGTTGCGCCGAATTTATTGTTAACCTCTCAAACCCTTGGTTATTAAATTCTTACACCCCTAGCAATGGAAACCGGATCTTTGTCTTTAATTCCCGCAGAGATGGATGGAAGGTAGCCGGGTATAAAGCGAAGTGTAATGCCCGGACTAACGCCCGGACATTGGACTCCACGTCTTTCGGCCCCAGCGCGGTGGGCATACGGAAGCGCAGTAGTCCTTGCGCACGAACGTTGATTTCTCTCGTCGCTCTGCGATGATGGGGCTTTTTCATTGGTTCCAGGGGTTCCGCTTTGCTCCAACCCTGGCCTTCTCCGGTGGATAGCTCTTCCAATCGGCCTTGCAGGGGTAGCGGATTTCGGGGAGAAGGTTTCCCGTAGCTTCCATCTGAAACAGACCCGTTTTCCATTCGATTCAGTATTACTCCAATTTGCCAGCCTCCGGAATATCCAACAGCCTGGTGCGGGAGATTCTAACTGCCTCCTCCGTCTTTTTAAATTCAACCATCTTGATGAATTTCCTGGCTGCCTCCTTCGATTTGGGAGGCAGACGCAGGGTTGCCTTGCCGACGTCAGTTCCGGGAACATTGGCCAGAAGCTGGGCATCTATGACGTCAAAAATCAGGCGAGGATTGAGGAAGCCCAGCGTGGCTTTGAACAACACTTTTTCAACTTTTCCATAGGGAATCTCCACACTCTTCATGTCGGCATCCCCCTTGCGAAAAGTCCGGTCCTTCAATCGCCAGGTAAACAGCACCCTGTCCTGGGTGCCGGCGATCTGCCCCTCCACGGCGTCCCTTCCCAGGGAGTCACGGGCGGGAATTTCAAAACTCAGCGAGCAGTCATCGACGATAAACATGGCGGCCAAATTAGGCGAAAGGCGCCACTTGGCAACCATCGAACCGCAGGAACGTGTTGCGTCAGTGCCGCATCCGTTTAGGAATGACCCAACCATGTCCTTTGTCATCGCCATCGACGGACCGGCTGCATCCGGTAAAAGTAGTGTCTCCCGCGTCCTCGCCGGGAGGCTGGGAGCCATCTTTGTGAACAGTGGCGCGATGTATCGGGCCGTAACCTGGGCCGCCTTGCAGGAGGGATTGGATCCAAATGATGCCGCCGCCCTGACCCGATGGATTTCCACCCTGGATATTGAATGCGGGCAGGAAAATGCCCGGAGCACGATTCGGATCGGCGGCAAAGATCCCGAACCATTTCTCCGGGATCCGCATGTCAATGGCGCGGTTTCCGCCATCTCGGCGGTTCCGGAGGTGCGCCGGGTGCTCGTCGAGCAGCTGCGACGCTACGCGCAACTGGGAAATGTTGTCATGGAGGGACGGGACATTGGGAGCGTCGTCTTTCCGGAGACTCCCTATAAATTTTACATCGACGCCTGCGAGAAAGTGCGCGCCAAGCGACGGTCCGCGCAGGGCGAAACCGATGCCATCGCAGCGCGCGACGCCTACGACTCCTCACGCCGCACCGCTCCCCTGAAGGTAGCGCAGGACTCCATCGTCATCGACAGTTCAACCATGACCCTCGATGAAGTGGTGGAAGCCATCTATCCACACCTTCGCAATCTGGGTCTAAAATTCGACTGAATACTTCAAGTTCCATGCGCCTGACCTACCGCCTTTGTCATCTGGCCGCGAGCCTGGTTGCCAAACTGCTCTTTCGGCACCGAGTTCTGCACGCGGAACGGGCCAAGCACACCGGTCCTTTGCTGATCGTGGCGAATCATGCGAGCTACTTTGACCCTCCGCTTGTGGCCATTTCCCTGGCCACCGATATTCATTTCCTGGCCCGCAGCACCCTGTATAGCAATCCGGTGGCCCGCTGGCTCTTTCCCCGACTGAACGTGGTTCCAGTGGATCAGGACAAACCCGAGGTCGGATCACTCAAGGCCGTCATGCGCATTCTGAAGGCCGGAGAGCAGGTTCTGATCTTTCCGGAAGGTCAGCGCAGCCTCGACGGAAATCTCCAACCTGCGGAAGCCGGGGCCGGATTTATCGCCGCGAAAACGCGCGCGGCCGTGCTGCCCATGAGGATTTTCGGCGCGCACGA
Source organism: Akkermansia muciniphila (assembly GCA_943333275.1). Taxonomy (GTDB): domain Bacteria; phylum Verrucomicrobiota; class Verrucomicrobiia; order Verrucomicrobiales; family V1-33; genus JAGNEJ01. The sequence goes on along the minus strand of CALQSQ010000041.1, from coordinate 23,630 downwards.
GGCCCTACCTCCGGGGGAGAAGAAAATCAAATTGCGCAGAATCACGGTGGTAATTGGAAATATCCTGCATTTCACCGATGAGGACTGCAACGCGGGAAAGGGAGCTTATCAGCACCTGAGCGATAGGATGATGCAGGCCATCGCCAGCCTGGAATGTCCTCCTGAACTCCTGCCCAAGGCCCGCTGAATCAGCCTTTGAAAATCCCTCCTCGATTATTTGCGGCCAAAGCGGGGTTCGGCGCACAGTTCCTCAATGACGGTGCATACCAATTCGGCGGAATTCGCGGGACTGAGATTTCGCATATTCGACTGCAGGTTCCGGCGGGCCTCCTCATGAGTCAGCAGATCCTGAATCATATTGAGCAGTCTGCCGGTGCTCAGGTCGCGTTCCTGGACCATGAGGGCGGCATGGGCTCTGGTGAACACCTCGGCATTTTTTGTCTGATGATCCTCCGCCGCGTGGGGATAGGGAATGAGTATGGTGGGCAGGCCAAAGGCACTCAATTCTGTAAGACTGGAGGCTCCTGCTCTGGAAATGCACAGCGTGGCCAGCGCATAGGCATATTCCATCCGCTGACAGAAGGGGGCCACGTGGCTGCGGTGTGGAAATGCCCGGTAAGCTGCCTGCACCGCGTTGAATTCCTGGGGACCTGTCAGGTGGATGATTTGCAGGCTCTGCGGATCCAATTGAGGAATCACGGACAGGACGGTTTCGTTGACGCCGCGGGCGCCCTGGCTTCCACCCATCACCAGGAGCACCGGGCGCTGCGGATCCATTCCAAAAAAGGCGGCGGCCTCCTGACGATCCACAGGCGCGCGCAGGGCTTCGCGAAGCGGCGTGCCCACCACGCTGGTCCTAGCCTTGGGAAAATAGCTGGCGCACTCACCCAGACCCAGCAGCACCAGATCACAGAACCGGGCCGAGAGAAGATTGGATTTTCCAGGGATGGCATTGGATTCGTGCAGCAGGGTGGGAAGTTTCAACTTCCGACCGGCATACAACGGGGGCAGGGACGTGAAGCCTCCCATGCCGAGCACGGCATCGGCACCGAAATCGCGCAGCAGCTTTTTGCAGGCAGCAGTCGTGCGCCAGCAGCGCCAGAGGAATTTCACCATCCTCAGGGAAAGGACGGGCGGCATGGCGATGGCGGCAATTTTTTCAAAGCGCAACTGGTCGTGCCCTTCACTGGCGAGGGCATCGATATTTTTTTCCGAAATGAGCACCCGAACCTCATGGCCGCGAGCTTGGGCCGCCTGCGCGACGGCGATCCCCGGAAAGAGGTGCCCGCCGGTTCCACCGCAGGCGATGACGATTTTGAGCGACATGATTTTCAGACCGCCGGGGTGAATTTGGCGCGCCCCAGCAGGACGTCCTGCGAGCGCATTTGCATGCCCTGCTTGTGAATGTTGAGCAGGATTCCCACCGCCAGCATGAGGCAGATAAGATTGGAACCACCAGCGCTGACGAACGGCAGCGGCATCCCCTTGTTCGGCAGCATCGCAGTAGTGACTCCCAGATGAATGAAAGTCTGTGAGGCAAGTAGACTGACGATGCCAAAACCCAGCAACTTACCAAAGCGATCCGGCGCATGGATGGCGATGAAGAAACCGGCAATGCACAGGAGGGAGTAAACCACCACCATCCCCAGACAAAACAGACCGCCGAACTCCTCGCCGATGATGGCGGAGATCATGTCGCTGTTGGCATACGGAAGTGAGCCCATCTTCTGACGGCTGTTGCCCACGCCCTGTCCACCGATCGCGCCGCTGGCATAGGCACTGAGGCAAAGCAGTTGCTGCATTCCATCTCCCGCCCGGTACTTTTCCAAATCAAGAAAGGCCAGAAAGCGACCCATCCGCTCCGGAAGGAAATAAACCACAGCCCCAAAGCCCCCAACGATCGGGAGTACCGACATGGCCAGGTAGCGAAGGCGCGCTCCCGCGGCAAAGACCACCGACAACGCGCCGATGGCCAGCAGCGCGGCATTTCCAAGGTCGATCTCCCCACCGATCATCAGTATGAGGACCCCGGCAATTACCAGTGGGATCAAGAACCCCCTGGTAAAAGTCCGGCGTTGCTCAGGATGCCTGGCACACCAGGCTGCCACACTGATAATACCGGCAATCTTCGCAAATTCCGAGGGCTGAAAGGTGCCTCCCGGAATCCGAATCCAGCGTCGTGCCCCATTGAGTTCCATACCGATGCCAGGGACCAGGCAAAGCCCCAGCAGCACGGCTGCAATCCCGAAAATCACCCAGGACCACTGGGCAAGCCTGCGGTAGTCGATTTTTAACATGAACCACAGCAGAAGGGTGCCGATGCCCGCAAACATCATTTGCCGCTTCACTTCAGCATAGGGGTCACCGTTGTTTCCAATGGTAAACGGTCCGATGCTAATCTGCATGATAAACCCCAATGCGAGCAGGGGCAGCATGCAGCAGATAAGCAGGGCAGCACTTTTTCGGGCCATAAATTAGGAAAGCTTGAATATCAAGTCTAGTCCCTAATTCTGATTTGGCATCTTCAATTTTTGGCCTGGGTGAATTTTTGCGGCATCACTAATGCCATTGAATTTCATGAGCGCTTTTTCGCTGATGCGGTGGCGCTTCGCGATGCTGAAAATGGTCTCACCCTTCGACACGACATGGACTTTGGCGCTGGTGGATGCAACCACGGCTGATGCTTTCACCGGGGCTCCCGTTTGGGCGCTGGTTGATGGGGTCACGGGCGGCGGAGCGATGGTGGGGACCAGATCGGGATTTGGAGCATACCGAATGACCGATTTTTTGGAATCATTTTCATCCAAGGCAGCCCGGGGTGGAATGGGGGTGCCGGGGGTTTTGGAAGGCAGGGGCGCTGCGCTGATCACGTTGGGGGTGGAGGGCAGCATCAGGAGTCGCCCCACATTGCAGTCCACGCCGGGATTGGCGTTCTTAAGTTCCTCAACCGTCAATCCTCTTGCAGCCGCAATGCTGTCCCAGGTCTCATCCATGCGGACAATGTGCTCGGCCATCGCGCCCTGAATAACCGGGGAGGCGGAGGGTTTCGCGGTAATGCCGGGAGCGGGAACGGAGGGAACAGCTGCTGCCACCGGGTGCGAAGGATTTGCGTTTGGGACAGATTTCTGACTCATCATTTTGGGAGCAGGATCATGACCAAAGTAGTGAAAAGCCACCAGACCGATGGCGGCCACCAAATGAAGTGAAAGCATGCCTATGAACATTCGGGATGTCCGGACCTGGGGGGGCTCACCTCCACTCTCCCACTGTGATTCCCTCGTAAGGTTGGCCGGGATTGTATGTCGGCCCTTCCGGGAAGGGCGGCGGGGCGCCTTGCGCTTGAGCTTTTCGCGCAGCCGGGTGATGTTTCGTACCTTTTGATTTGAGTTGGTCGGCGTTTTCATAATTCTTCAAGTTGGTGGACAATATCGCAAAAAACCTGGCCCCGGTGGTCGTAGCCCTGAAACATGTCGAACGAGGATGTGCCGGGTGAAAACAGAATCGTTTCACCGGGCTCGGCGACTTGAAAACTCCGCTGCACCGCATCCTCCAGCGATTCGCAGGACTGGGTGGGCACGGCATCGCCCCAGGTCCGGGTCAGCAAATCCTTGATTTCGCCGATCGTGTAAACACACCGGGTTTTTGCCTTTACCAGCGGCGTGAGCGGAGCGTAATCGAGCCCCTTTTGCTTGCCGCCCGCAATCAGGATCACGGGTTGCTCAAACCCGCGCAGGGCGCTTTCCATCGCATGAAGATTCGTGGCCTTGGAATCGTTGATGAATTCACGCCCCCCGATCGTGGCCACATATTCACAACGGTGTTTTGGGGGACGGTAGGTGGCGAGGGTTTTCTCCATGGTCTCGTATCCGATTCCCATGGCCCTGGCGGCGGCGACTGCAGCCATGACGTTTTCAGCATTGTGCAATCCGCGCAGATTTGTTTTCGCCATGTCAAACAGGCGCTCGTTTTGATGCCAGATTTTTCCGACCCTCAGGTGGTATTCCGTGTCGATCATGAAGGCGCTGAAGGTCACCTTTTGAGCGGCCATTTCCGGGTAGGACTCCGCACCATTGATGATCGCAATGTCGTCTGGTGTTTGATTTTCAAAGATGCGCTGCTTCGCCTTGCGATACGCCTCCAGATTGGGATGGCGGTCGAGATGGTCCGGGGCAAAATTCAACCACACCGCTATTTTGGGATGAAAGGTTTCGATCAATTCCAACTGAAAGGAACTGACCTCCAGCGTATATACATCGACCGGTGCGCCCTCCAAAATCAACTCGGAGAAGGCCACTCCGTAGTTCGCACCTGCGATGGTCTTGATGCCCGCCGCCAGCAGCAGGCGCTCGATGAGTTCCGTGGTGGTGGTCTTGCCGTTGGTGCCCGTGATGGCGATAACTGGTTTTCTGCAGTTTTCCCAGGCAAATTCCAATTCGCCGATGCAGCGAATCCCGCGTTCCAAATAGCGCCTGGCCAGCGGCCATGCCGGATCGATGCCGGGGCTCAGAATCACCAAGTCAAATTTCCGCCTCGTCGTGAGCGCGGCGTTCCCCAGCAGGACGGAGAATCCCTGGTCGCGCAGCGGTTTCGCGCGCAATTGCACCGCCTCGCTGTCCGAGGAATCCAGCAGGGTCACCTGCGCGCCATGATGTCTGGCCAGGCGCGCAGCAGCGATGCCACTGGTGGCACAGCCGAGGACCGCAATGGATTGACCGGAATATTTCATGAGAGTTAGCGCAATTTCAAAGTCGCGAGTCCAAGCAGGGCACAGACGATGCCCACGATCCAGAAGCGGACGACCACCTGCGTTTCCTTCCAGCCGCAGAGTTCAAAATGGTGATGCAGAGGGGACATTTTAAAAATCCGCCTCCCTTCCCCGTATTTCCTGCGCGTGTATTTGAAATAGAGCCGCTGCAGAATTACCGAAGCCGCCTCCGCCACGAACACGCCGCCGACAATCACCAGGGTTACCTCCTGCTTGCAACTGATCGCCATGACCGCAATGGCACCACCGATCGCCAGCGCGCCCGTGTCACCCATGAAGACCCGGGCCGGCGCGCAGTTGAACCAGAGGAATCCCAACGCGGCCCCCAGGAGGGAGAAGCTGGCAATGGCCACATCCGCCGCGAGCAGATCGTGGGGCAGGTTGAGGTGATTGGCGGCATCAACGCGACCGTGCAGGTAGTTGAAAATGCCATAGGTGAAGGCCACCGGCAGCGTGCATCCCGTGGCGAGACCGTCCAGACCGTCGGTCAGATTCACGGCATTGGATGACCCCACAATCACAACCACAAAAAACGGCACCGTCCACCAGCCCATGTCCTGAATAACGGCCTCCTTCACAAATGGAATCCAAAGCTGTCCAAAATAAGTGGGATGCGTCCGGTAGATGCAGACTGCGGCAGCAAAGGCGACCACCAATTGGAAGGTAAGTTTAAACTTTTCACTCACACCCTTGCTGTTTTTCTTGGCCACCTTGAGGTAATCATCCCAGAAGCCCAAAAGCCCCATCGCCACCGTGACGAAGAGGGTGATCCAGAGATAGGGGTTGGACCATTTGCCGCAGATGGCAATGGCCACGACAAACGCCATCACGATCATAATGCCCCCCATGGTCGGGGTGCCTTTCTTCCCCTCATGCAGGGCATAGAGCGCATTAACCTCCTCAGCAGTGCGGATCGGCTGCCCCATTTTCAGGGAGAGCAACTTGCGAATGATCCGGTTGCCAATGATGAGCACAAAAATCAGCGAAACCAGCCCGGCCATGATGGCGCGAAAAGTCTCATACTGAAACACATTCGTGATCTTATCGATCAGCGACACAGACAACCCCTCTGCGATGCGGCGTTGTTGGAAGTATTCGTAAATCCAGAAGAGCATGATTAGGAAAATGAGGTGAGGATTTGCTCCATGGCGGCGGATCGGCTGCCCTTGAGGAGAATCAAGTCCTCCGGATGGGCCTGCTGTTTAAGGAAATCACCGCACGCAGCGTGGGAGGAAAAATGATGCGTCACAGGCCCCCGGGCGGCACCTTCGGCAATCAGTCGCGCCTCGTTATCCCCCACTGTGCAGAGCATCGGAATCTTCATGGATGCGACGAGTTCCCCCAGCTGGCGGTGCTCCCGTTCTGCATGGATGCCGAGCTCTCCCATGCGGCCCAGCACCACGATGCGGCGCCCCTCGCAGGGCAGACTGAGCATCGTTTCCAGCGCGGCGCGCATCGAATCAGGATTGGCGTTGTAGCTGTCATCCAGGAAATGCAGTCCACCCAACGTGCGCATTTGCAGCCGCCCCTTGTTCAGGCTCGCGGTCTCCAAACCGGAGATTATTTCCTCGGCTGTCAGGCCAAAATGGTACCCCGCGGCCGCAGCGAGAGCTGCATTCCCCACCATATGACGTCCCGGCACTGGAAGTCTCACGGGCAGCGGTGGAAGGTTTGGGAAATGCAAAAGAAATCGGCTGCCGGGCGCCACGGTCTGGGCATCTGAGACGCGCACGTCCGCATGCTCGGCAAAGCCGGCGGTAAGCACAAAAGCGGAGGTTCGGGCGGCGATGGCCGGCGTGAAATCATCATCCGCGTTGAGAATCACACACCCATCCTCGTCCACAGCCTCGGCCAGCATCCCCTTCTCCAGAGCTATGGCCTTGCGGCTTCCCATGAATTCGATATGCGCCGTGCCGATGTTCGTAATGATCGCGACATCGGGAGCGGCAATGGCCGCCAGTGGGGCAATTTCACCGGGGTGATTCATGCCCAGTTCCACCACCCCAATCTCGTCCTCCTCATCCATCGCCAGCATGGTGAGTGGAAGTCCGATATGGTTATTTAAATTTCCCTTGGTGGCACGGACTCTGACGGCCGTTCCCAGAACGGACGCGACCAGATCCTTAGTGCTGGTCTTGCCATTGCTGCCGGTGAGCCCCAGCACGCGGCCTCCCCAGACCCGGCGCCACGCGGCTGCAAGCGCTTGCAGCGCCTGCAGCGTATCCTTCACAAGAATGATGCCTCCGGCCGGATAATTTTCCAGAGCCCGGGATATTAAAAAGGCCGTGCATCCCCGCTCCGCCGCCGATCCCAGAAAATCGTGCGCATCAAAATTTTCGCCCTGCAGGGCCACGAATAACTGCCCCCCCGCCACGGAGCGACTGTCCGTGGAAACACTCCGGATCATGGCCTCCCGATCGCCCTGGAGCAGGCGCCCGTTACACCAATCGGCAAGGGTCTGGAGAGTCTGCGGGGTCATGTGTCCTGGGCCTCTTTTTTGTCGCGCAGGCAATGCGCGGCCACTTTCACATCGTCGAATTTTACGGTTCGGTCGGCGAAAATTTGGTAGTCCTCGTGGCCTTTGCCAGCGATGAGAATGATGTCTCCGTCCCGCGCCACCTCGATGGCCAGGGCGATGGCTTCCGCCCGATCCACGATCTTCGTATGGGTGCTGCCCCGCAGCCCCTGCTGGATATCGTTGAGAATTTTCTCCGGATCCTCGCTCCGCGGGTTGTCGGAGGTGAGGATCACGTGGTCGCTGAGGTTTTCTGCAATCGATCCCATGAGCGGCCGTTTGGTTACATCGCGGTCTCCTCCGCATCCGAAGACGGTGATGATGCGCCGCGGGTTGAGAGCCTTGAGCGTGCGGAGCACGTTTTCCATGGCGTCCGGCGTGTGCGCATAGTCGACGAAGACGCGGAAATTTCGCTGACTGCCAACGCTTTGCAGGCGACCTGGGACCTGCGGCGCCAGGGACATGTGCTGCACGGCCTCACGCAGATTGTAGCCCATGCCCTGGACTGCAGCAAGGGCGGCCACCGCATTGAAGACATTGAATCGACCAATCAGCGGAAGACGCACCAGCAGGGATCTCCCGCCGACCAGGAGATGGAATTGGGTGGTTGAGATGGTGTTGGTGAGGTCGGTGATGCGGAAATCCGCCGCATAACTCATGCCATAGGTGGTCACCGCCGCCTTTTCGTGGTAGCGGTCCGCGAGTTTCTTGCCCGCCGGGTCATCGATGTTGATGACCATGCGCGGATGCCGCTTCACCTTCTGATGCATGAGGTGCTCGAAGAATGCCGCCTTGGCCTCGAAATAGGCCTCCATGCTGCGATGATAATCCAGGTGATCCTGCGTCAGATTCGTAAATACTGCGGCGTCGAACTCAATGCCCGCAATCCGCTGCTGGTCGACCGCATGGCTGGAAACCTCCATGGCCACGCCCGCACAGCCATTGCCGAGAATGGCCGCCAGCAGCCGATGCATCTCCGCACTGTCCGGCGTGGTGTGCGTGGCGGGAAGGATTTCATTATTTCCCAGATCATAGCGAATCGTGCCCAGCATTCCACAGCGCCCCCTGCTTTGGGCGATCAAATGCTGGATCAGAAAAGCGACGGTCGTTTTGCCATTGGTTCCGGTCACTCCGGCCACCTGCAAATTAAGCGATGGCTCTCCATGGATGGCACTGGCCACACCACCCAGGGCCAGCGGCGCGTTTTTCACCTCAATCCAGGCCCCGTGGAAATCGGGAGGCACGGGGGATTCCGCCACGATCCCCACAGCTCCCTGCTCGAGGGCCTGGGGGATGAATTGAAGCCCGTCCACCTTGGTGCCGCGGTGCGCAAAAAACAGAAACCCATTGGTAACGGCTCGTGAATCAGCCGTCACCCCCGATACCTCCGCCTCCATCGGCCCGGAAGGACGGGCGGCTGGCATGTAAGGGAGCAGTTGGTGCAGGGTCATGTAGGATTTGGCGGGCGGGGGTAATTTAGGAACGGCGGGGCTTGGCAGTATGCTGCACAAGCTCTGCGGGAACTTCGTAGTAGCGCAGGGCTCGCTCCATAATGCGTCGGAAGACTGGAGCGGCCAATTTGCCGCCGTAGAGTGAGGATGCACTGGCTTTCGGTGTGTCGATCACCACCACTCCCACGAGCTTGGGATTGTTTACTGGCGCAAAGCCGAGAAAGGAAACCACGTACTGGCCGTCGGTGTATCCATTGGGTCCCGCTTTGCGCGCCGTGCCGGTTTTGCCGGCGATATAGAAATCCCGGCTCTGGGCCTTGGTGCCAGTGCCCCGCTCCACCACGTTAAACATGGCCTCCCGCGTGGCCTTGGCAGCGCTTGCGGAAATCACGCGGCGCACCCCGACCGCCTGGTTCTCCTCCAGGATGCGATTACGCTCGTCCAGGACGGCCTCGACGAGATGAGGTTGTTTGAACCATCCATCGTTCAGAATCACCCCGAGCGCAGCGCACATGTGCACGGGCGTAACCGCAATGTTGTAACCGAAGGAAGCTCTGGCGAGCACGTTGTAGTCCCAATCACGGTGCAGGATGCCCGGGCTTTCGCGACCACACTCCATGCCGGGTTTGGAGCCGAAACCGAAACTGCGCAGGTATTCCTGGTAACGTTTCAATCCAACGGTGCGGGCAAGTTTGTAGGCGCCAATGTTGCTGCTGTGTACCAGCACATCCGTGACACTCAGGGAACCAAAGGATTCGTCATCGGTGATTGGTTCGATATCGACGTCGTCATATTTGGGACCGTTGATGGGAATGATGGTGTTGGGCCCCACTTTACCGGTATCCAGCGCGGCGGCCAAAGTGAAAGGTTTCATCGTGGAGCCGGGTTCGTACACATCCTCCAAAGTGCTGTTCTTGAGCAACTTCTGGGCGGGGTCCTGGTCCACACTGCGGCAGGCCATGGCCCGGACCGCCATGGTTCGCGCATCCATCAGCACCACCATGACGCGCTTGGCCTTGAGATCCGGCACGTAAATTTCACCAGCTTCGCCCCCTTCTTCATCGAGGGAGTTCTCAACGATTTCCTGCAGGCTGAGGTCCAGGGATAGCCGCAGGCTCTGCCCCTGCTTGGGATCGATTTGTTCGCCGTGGAAGGCGGTGATCTCGTTGCCGCTATTATCCAATTCATAGGTGCGGCTGCCCGGAGTGCCCTTGAGTTGCTCCCGGCGGCCGTATTCAACTCCGCAGGCAGGACCGTTGGCATTGATGAGTCCAACAATCGAGGTGAGATCGCGCTGGTTGGGGTAGGTGCGGCGGAAGGTGGAATTTACTCGAAGACATCCCAGCGGATGCTCCTCGATGAGCCTTTTCAACTGCCCGCTCTGCATGGCATTGATTTCCTTGCTGAGCATGGTTTCGCCCTCATCCCACGACTGCGCCTCCCCGCGGCTGTTGGTGCGGGATTTAATGAGGGCGGTGATTTCCTCGGGGGATTTCCCCAGGGCCGGGGATACCAGGGACGCCAGCCACCAGAGGTAGCGGTCCGTGAGATCCTTTTCCGACCAGGTGCGGCGGATCGTCACCCAGGGGATTTGCTCCGACTTGGCAAGGGCCTGCGCCATGCGATCCAGCGCCCCCTTGGATTTTTTTTCGTTCAGGAAAATGTTGTCAAACACCACGGACTGCACCGGCTCATCCGCGGCAAGGAGTCGGCCCTTGGTGTCAAAGATGGCCCCAAGCGCGGCAGGAAGCACCTCGGTCCGGTAGCGTTTCGTGGCTATTTTCTGCACGAGCCCTTCCTGGGGTCGCATCTGCAGCATGAAGATTCTTACGGAGACCGCACTGAAGGCGCAGATGATGAGACATACCGCCACGGTCGCCCGGCGGGAGAGCACCTGGTCGCATTCGCGATCCACAGGGGTGTATTTCTGTCGGCGCATGGTTAATTTTTTGTTGCGGGCGTGTTCTCGGCCATCGGCCCCAGGCTGATGATCTCCTCCGGCTTGATGAGTTGCAGCTTTACTCCCAGTGACTCCATCTGACTGAAGAGGGTGCCGTTTGAAAGACTGTGGTTCACATCCACTTCCAATCGGCGGATCTCATTGTTCAATTGCTGGATGCGGTCCTGCATTTTGGAGATTTCCCGGTCCTTTTGCTGTTGCTGCATGCCCAGCCAAGTGTGCGCTCCACCGAAGACGCAGAGAATGATCGTGATGAGAATGATGTTCAGCACCAGCGTGGGGCGCAGGCCGGGGACTTCAGGAATGTTCAGAGGTCTCATCGATGGAATGGTTTCAAGTGGATGAGTGCAGCACGTTGGAATTACGCTCCGCCACCCGCAATTTGCAGGATCTGGCGCGGGGGTTGGCGGCTGTTTCCGCTTCACTGGCCACGAGGGCTTTGCGAACGATCAGCTGGAAACAATGCCGGGGATTAGGCCGTGGCCCGGACCATTCGGGGCGATCCAGGGTTGCCGCGCTGTGATCACGCAGGAAATGTTTGACGATCCGGTCCTCAAGACTGTGAAAGGTCAGAACGACGAGCCTGCCGCCCGGGTTCAACCACCGCGGCACTGCCTGCAAGGCCCGCTCGAGGCTTGGCAATTCCTGATTCACCTCCAGCCTGAGGGCTTGAAAGGTTCTGGTGGCCGGATGCGTGCGTCCGCGCTGCGGCACCACCGAGGCCACAATTCCTGCGAGATCCGTCGTCATCAAAATCGCACGCGAAGCACGTCTGACCACGATGGCATGAGCGATGCGTTTGGCGGCAGGTTCATCGCCATAAACATGCAGCAACCGCCGCAGATCCTCCTCGGACCAGGTATTCACGATGTCCTCCGCACTGACATCCGCATCGGGATCGAAACGCATATCCAAACGACCTTCCCGTTGAAAGGAAAATCCCCGCGCGGGATTTTCCAACTGCCGGGAACTCACCCCGAGGTCCAGAAAGATGCCATCCAATCCCCGCACCACTCCGGCAGCTTCCATGACGGCTGGGAAGTCCGCAAAGTTGGCGTGGAGTGCCGAAAATTGCTCTCCATAGACGTCCTCCAACCGTTCCCGTGCCCGTGCCAAGGCTGCGGGATCGCGATCCGTTGCCAGCACTTGAGCCCCATTTTTCAAAAACATCTCCGTATGCCCGCCTCCCCCCAGCGTGCCATCCAGAATCAATTTTCCCGGCTGTGGCTTTAAAAAATGCACCACTTCCTCACCCATGATCGGGCGGTGATAGGTTTCTCCCACACGACCGCGCTCCCCTGCAGAGGCTCCGCCACCATCGCTCCCGCCGCTTTGATCCAGCCTCCAGCCAGCCAGGGGGCGTCCCGCCGCAGCCTCGGGCATCACCGACTGCGGTCGCAATGCCAGATGCGCGTAACGCAACGATTGCATCCATCGCCAGGCTCGAAGGATGAGCCTATGACGCAAGCCTGACCGCTGATTGCGAGGTGTCATGGATTTTAAAATTTTAGCGAAACAGGGCGGAACCACTAATATTATCAGAATGGCCTGATGCACTATAACGAGGAAACCCCTGATTGGTCAAGCATCTTTAGAGATCAAGGTCTGAAAATTGTTTACCTTTCTTAAAATTCTTTCCAGGTATTTACAAAATGCAACTTTCGGGATGACAGTTTGAGCAACCCCGGTGAGAATTGGGAAGAATGCAAATGCCGGTTGATCTAAAACCGCAGCAGATGCGTTACATTCCCCCGGACACTCCTTTCCGCCATCCCTCCCCATCCATGCAGTGCGATGTCTGCCAGCAAAATCCCGCCACCGTGTTTCTCACCCAAATTCTCAAGGGCGAGTTACAAAAGGTGAACTTGTGCGAGGCGTGCTCCAAAGCCAAGGGCGTGACAGATCCCACGGGATTCGCTCTCGCGGAAATGCTCTGGGGACTGGGCACCACGGACACCTCTGAAGTCGCCCGCGAACGCATCTGTCCCGCCTGCAAACTCTCCCAGAGCATTTTCCGCAAATCCGGCCGCCTGGGTTGCAGCATGTGCTACCAGACCTTCCGCGAGAGTATCAATCACCTGCTCAAGGCCATGCACAAGGGCGTCCAGCACACGGGTAAAACCCCGGCCAAATGGGAGCCCCCCGCACCGGCTGTCGCCGCACCTGCACCTGACCCACCGGTAAATCGCCTCCATGATTTGCAACTATCACTGCAGCTCGCCGTGGATGGCGAGCAATATGAAGAGGCCGCGCGCCTCCGGGATGAAATCAAACGGGAGGAATCGTCCTAGTCCCCCATGAAGTTCAACGCCCTCCTTCGTCGCACCCCCGAGTGGATGCAGACCTCCGGTCCGCATCGCGACATTGTCATCACCAGTCGCATCCGCCTGGCGCGCAACCTGGAGGGTGAATTGTTCCCCGGCTGGGCCAAAAAGGAAGGGCGCTTCGAGGTGCTCGCCAAACTTCTGCCGCATTTAAACTCCCTGCCTGAGTTCCAGGATGCCTTCATTGAAGACATGGGGGATCTGGACCAGATCAAGAAACAGGTGCTCGTCGAAAAGCACCTCATCAGCCGTGAACAGGCCGCCAAAAGCGCCGGGAGCGCCGCCATCATCAATCCGGAGCAATCGATCTCCATCATGGTCAATGAGGAGGACCACCTGCGCATCCAGAGCATCCGGAGCGGATTGGACCTCACCCAGGCTTTTGCCGTGCTGGATCGGCTGGACACGGAACTCTCCACCCGTGTCACCTACGCCTTCGACGCCCAGCTGGGATTCCTCACCGCCTGCCCCACGAATCTCGGAACCGGCATGCGCGCCTCCGCCATGCTGCACCTGCCAGCCCTCGTGCTCAGCGACAGCATGAATCAGGTCATCTCCGCAGTGCAGAAAATCGGCCTCGCTGTTCGTGGACTTTATGGTGAAGGCACCGAGGCGCTTGCCAACCTCTTCCAAATTTCCAACCAGCACACGCTGGGTGAAAATGAGCTCGATATCATCGCCCGGCTCGAAAAGGTCATTGAGCAAATTATCAACCACGAGCGCAACGCGCGTGCCAAGCTCCTCCAGGACGACCCCAACCGCATCAACGACCACCTGGGTCGCGCTTATGCCATTTTGCGCCACGCTCACATTCTCGAAAGCAAGGAGGCCTTCAATCATCTCAGCATGCTCCGCATGGGCTCGGACACCGGCTTGCTGCCAGTGGAACTGGGCAAACTCCTGGACACCGTTTTGGTGGAAATCCAGCCGGCCCATTTACAGATCGCCTCACAGAAAAAGCTGACCGCTCCCGAGCGCGATGTCATGCGTGCCCAGATGCTGCGTGAGAAACTCCAGCAGCTGCCCGAGCCGAGACTGCTCTAGGGTCGCCGCCGCTCACGGCTGCGGCCATTCCCTCAGGGAATGTGTTTGGGGACGTTCAATTACTTGTCGATCTTCGCCGTGCGGGCGAGTCGGTTCAGTTCGATGAGATCCTTGACGATGTTGAGGGTTTCAGCCTTCACGGGTTCAATGTCGTGCGGGAAATCATCCTTGTCATCGGAGGCGTCATCGTCATCCTCGTCGCCGTTGAGGATGCCACCCTTCTCGTCGGCTTTGGCTTTTTCCAGGGTGGTCAGGCCCTCGGCATCGGCATTTTCAAGATTCAGACGGTACACCGTGATCGGGTCCCCCTCCTTACTAGCTGCAAGGTTGCGTTGTTTGCGTTCAGCGGAGCGCTCCTTGGCGCGCTGCTTGTTGGCGTGGATTTCGTCCAACCGGGCCTGTTCATTGAGGCTGAGGGTGTTTTTGGCAATTTGCTCCTTCAGACGGGTCACGTCTTCGTCGACGTATTGGAATTCCTTGTTGGATTTGATCCGCTCCATGGTCTTGTTGCGCAGATTGTCGTTCGGGAGTGGTGCCGTCTCGGCCAGATCATAGTCCATCTTGCGAATGGTGTCATAGGGCAGCGGCTCCTTGAGCGCCTCCTCGCCAATCTCCAGGGCATCATAGCGGCTTGGCAAAATAATGTCGGGAATGACGCCCTTCAACTGGGTGGAACCACCGGCGATGCGGTAGAATTTTTGGATCGTCACCTTGAGGCTGCCGGCGCGGGTGGAGCGGCTGATGCTGGGCATGTAACGGCTCACATCGAGAATGGTCTGCACGGTCCCCTTGCCAAACGTGGCCTTGTCCCCAACAACCACGGCCCTGCCGTGGTCCTGAAGTGCGGCGGCGAAAATTTCGCTCGCGGAGGCGCTGGTGCGGTCGGTCAGAACGCAGAGCGGGCCGGTGTAGAGGGGTTCGCTCGGCTTGGAGTAGCGTCCGTCCACGGCACCGTTCCAGCTCTTTTGCTGCACTACCGGGCCTTTCTTGATGAACAGACCGGTGAGGGAAATGGCTTCATCAAGGGAACCACCCCCATTGCCGCGGAGGTCAATCACGAGCCCGCCGATGTTTTCCTTCATCAGGCGTTGCAGGAGTTTTTTCACATCCTTGGTCAGGCTGACGGTGTGGTGCTCCATGTCGGCGTAGAAGGAATCAATGGTGATCCATCCCACGCGACTCGCCTCACCCTTCGAGTCCTTCGTCTCGATGAGGTCTGCCTTGGCCAGGCTCTCCTTGAGTTCGACCTTGGCGCGTTTCAGGGTCACTTCCTTGAAGAGCGTGGGGTCATCCGCCGGAACCACCTTGAGGCGCACGGTGCTGCCCTCGTCGCCACGAACTTTTTCGACCACTGAATTCAATTTCATCCCCTCCACATCCTCCATCTCCCCGTCCACGCCCTGGGCGACTCCGACAATGCGGTCATGCACCTTGAGCTGGCCGCTGAGATGGGCTGGAGCACCGGCCACGAGACGCTCGATCTCCGCCGCACCATCCTTCATGGAGAGCACCGCACCAATTCCCTGCAGGCGCTTGTTCATTTCAATGTCAAAATTGTCCTTCTCGGGAGCGCTGAAATATTCCGAGTGCGGGTCATAGGCCTGGCTGAGTGCGGAGAGGAAGAAATTCGCAACGTCCTCCTCGTCGTTCTCATTCATCGTGTCGAGGAAACGCTTGTACCGTTTGAGAATCTTCACCTCCGGAGTATCCGGTGGTTTCGGATTCTTTTTGGCTTCGCCCGACTTGGCTTCATTGGCTTTGCTGGCCTCAGCATCAGGGGCGGCCGCGGATTTTTCCTTTTTCTTTTCCTCGGCGAGTTTAAGGCGCAGGCGCTCTGAGAGCAATTCGTTGGTGATGCGTGATTTCCACAGGGTATCCAGTTCCTCCACGGTGTTGCAATAGGAGGCCTCCTTGCGGTTGATGGGGGTGGTGCCCTGACCGGAAAAATCAGCGGTGCCGCTCTCAATAAAGGCCTTCACTTTTTCAAAACGGGCCTTCACATGCTTGGCATGGAGTGAATAAATCTCGTTGGCCGGTGTCAGATCATCCGAAAAAATGAAATCATCCAGTTTGTCGCCATACTTGGCGGTGAAGGTGTCGATTTCCCCCTTCAGAAAATACATTTTGTCGTAATCGAGATATTCCAGGTAGCCCTTCAGGGCCTTGCGGGACATGGCATCGTCGAAATCATGCTTGGAGTAATGCTGTTCCTGAAGCAGGTGGGTGACCCAGGCGGCCACCTGGCCGTAGTCAGTATCCTTGTCTGCAGCCTTGACCGGATCTGCGTGGAGGCAGCCGGTCAACAGGATGGAACAGGCGCTGGAGAGCAGCGTCGCGAATCGGGGGGAGGGTCTCTTCATTTCCGGAATATTGGACAAACTTTTCTTAAAACCATAGCGACCAAAACTATCGCCGCAGTCTGAACGAAGCGGTTCAGGCGCGAAAATATGTCTGATGACTGGTGGATAACTTCCCTCATGCCCGGGAAAAGTCCATCACACAATTTGGATTTACGCGACGGGGTTTCACCTTTATGGCCTCCGCCATGCCCGAACCACTATCCCACTTCACCCCCCGCTGTCACGTCGGCGGATTCGCCGCCACCAATGGTTATGCCTTCCGGGCGCCCACGGGTTGGATCGGTGTGGATGCTCCATCCGACTTCGCCGCCTGGCTGCGGGAGCAGGATATCAAACTCTCCGCGCTGCTGCTCACCCACGCTCATTTCGATCACGTCATGGACGCCGCCGTCATCGCTGAGGAACACGGTTGTGAAATTTATGCCTGGGAAATTTCCACGCCCCAGACCCGCCTGGAAACATTTCTGCGAGGAATGGCGGGATTCGAGATCACGGTGGTCGACTACCCGGTCCATCACACCTTGAAAACGCACGGCCATGGCACGCTCATGGTCTGTGGGCTGGAGATCCGTTTTGCCCCTGTGCCAGGCCACTCCCCGGATAGTGTGATTTTCCACCTTCCCAGCGAACTGGCGGTCTTCTCCGGCGACACATTGATGAATGGCACCATGGGCAGGACCGATTTCCCGGAGGGCAGCACCAGCCTGCTGGTGGAGGGCATGCGCAGGGAACTCCTCAGCCTCCCAGAGGCCACGAGGGTTTTCTCCGGTCACGGGGATCCAACTACGATTAGGGAGGAGAAATACTGGGTCGAGAGCCTTGGCTAGATTACCGCCACCTCCAATATCAAAACGAAAACGGCTTGGAATCACTTCCAAGCCGTTTTCTTGTGAGCTTAAACCCGGATTCCTAATTAAGGAGTCGGAGTCGCGGTGCCGAAGGCGGTGTAGGCGACCGGACTGACGCGGCTGCCGTAGACCTTGATTTTGACCTTGGTCTTAGGGGCACCCTCGCTGGAGGAAATGTTTTGAGTGACGGTGGTCGTCACGGTGCCGCCATCATTGGGCAGATCCACAGGAGCGTAATCCGTGGTGATGGTGGTGGATGTGTTGTTTTGATAATTGGAATCAAATATGTAGGCCCAACCCTTGGCGCGGAAAGTGAGTCCGGGGTAGACTTTTCTCATTTTGCCAGCCCATTGGGTGTTGCAAATGAATGCATCGTTGCCGTTGCCGAAGGGGAAAACCGGCGATCCGATTGGAGTCACGCCACCACCGAGGGTGGTGTTGCCGTTGGTGATGCCGCTGACGCGCTTGGCTTGGAAGTCGACCTGACCGAAGCAATCTCCGTAGAACACGAGTCCCTCATGGAAGACGACTGATTCGGCATTGGGAGAATTGAAAGGCTCCTGACCAGTCGAGAAGCGGAACATCCCGGAACCGTTCTTCATGGTGATGGTGCCCTGGAACACGCCGCCGGATTTTCCGTCTGCAGTGTTATTGCTGTAGGGGCCACCGATCCAAGCCATCGCGGAGGTGGATTGGAACAGCACGGAGAGGAACGTCAGAGCAGCGGCGTATTTTTTCATAGGTTGGGATATAGTGAATTATTGGTAGGCAAGGTCAAGGATAAAGGTGAAATTTTTCGAAATTATGGGGTGAATACGACGGCGTCCACGAATCCAGCATCCAGCACGACCGGGTCGCCGGGTTGCGGTGGCACATCGTCCTTTTTGTAAGTCCAGCGCACCACATGGTCACCGGCAGGAATCGCGATGCTGGCGGGATTCCAGACACTCTCGGGGGCGACGCTGCCCGTCATCTCCAGAAGATTGGGTCCTCCGTCCATGGACACGCTGAGCACGTCCCCGATGATCGAGCTTACCTTCCATTTCCAGGAAAGGGTGCCGGGGCCGGTGACGGAGATTTCCATGCTGCTCACCCCATTGTCCGGCAGACCGGTGGCAGATTTGGCAGCATCGACACCGTCGGAAGTGTCCGTTGTCTCGCGAATCCAGGGAGACGTGCCGAAACTTGACACTGTTCCGGGAGGGGTAATGTCGAGAGCCACTGGGAGGTCCGCATAGTTCAGGACCAGATGGTCAATGCGGGAGATTTCATCCCCACCCAGCGTGAGGGTGTTGTTCGTGTATTCCCATCGCAGAGTATAGGTTCCCGCACCAAGGGAGACGGTATGATGGGTCCATGGGGTGATCCCTGATATGACGGCCGTGGTTCCGGGCACTACGACTGCGGCTCCATCCAGAACACTGAAGGTCGTGGTGTCGGCCTCCGCATGGGACGAACTCCAGTCAAAGGCGACGTCCACCGGTCCGGTGACCACCGTGGAGAAGTTCGTGGATTCCCCAATCTTGATCCCGGGACTGCGGGCGGTGTCGCCACCGAATCCATCGCCACCGAATCCATCGCCGCCGTTGGACCATCGCCAGGTGTCTGTTTCAAAACTATCCACCGCGAACGCAGTGCCCGGCACATCCATGGCCTCTCCAAGGGATTTGGCGGCTTCCTGTATCAGAATGTAAATATTATGATTGGATACTCCGCAGTAATTGGACAATTGCGTGTCAATCTGGACCAGCCCGGCCACCTCGGGGGTGCCGTAGATCAATCCCGTGGCATCGACAAGGAGGCCGGTGGCGACGCCACCATTGGTAATGTTAAAATCAAAGGCGACCAGCGTGGGATTGGTGAAAAGCTGCAGGCGGAATGGCTCTCCGACCGTGGCGACCCCCAGGAATCCACCTGTCAGGAACGGAGCGGGAATCTGCGGCAGGACCGTCATTTTCATCAACCGAGATCCCATGCCGATTTCATTCCGTGCCCTGAGGGTCACGGCAAACACACCGCTCACGGTCGGCTTGCCTTTGATCTGACCGGTTAGCGAATCAACGGCTAATCCGGTGGGAAGACCGTCGGCAAAGTAAGCCAGCGGACATCCCGTGGTGGTGATGAAATAAGGCTGGCCAAGCGCGTCGGCATAATACTGGCAGTTTTCATAACCGTCCGGCAGGTCCTCGTCGTAGGTAAGAGGCAGATCAGGAATGAGCGGTGGATCCCCGTTGGTGATGACAGGAATCGCGGTCGGCCGAGGAGCACCACCGCCGAAAATTTTGATCGTGGATCCAAGCAGTTTGCCTACTTTGCCGCCCACGCCATCGCGCACAGAGAGGGTCCATTCGCCGCCGGAGCACTCACCCCAATGCTGGGTGGTGACGTAGGTCCATTCACCGGGCGCCGTAAAGGTTGGATTTGCCAACTGCAAGTTGCTGACAGTTCCGGTGGGAGAGAAAAGGCGGACGATCAATTGGGAGGGAGCGGGGTGATCCGTGGTGATGGTGGCCTGAATTTTTTCGCAACGCACCCGCGGCGCATTGGGAACGCGGAAGGTTTTCAGAATCGGGCCACCCGGCGCATCAGGGATGGCCTGGTCGATGGTAATTGAATAATCGGTGTCATAAGCCGCGCCCAGCAATTTGGCAGTTTTGGCCCGTGCCACCGCCGCACCGGCATCGATCATGCCCGCGCCCACGTTGTGACTGGTGTGATATAAGACAGGGACACCGCCCTCCGTGATCGTTTTGAACTGCCAGTTGAACGGCGTATCTCCCAGAACCTGTGCAGTGCGCACGATGATGTCCTGAACATCCCGCCAGCCGAGGGTGGTTTTGGCCTTACAGATCAAACCTGCGACGCCTGACGCCACCGCCGAGGCGGCGGAGGTGCCACTGAATACTGTATTGGTGTAGCTCCGGTTCGTGAAATTTGCGCCGGGGTTGGTTGGCACCTCTGGCGGGTTGTACCCGACTCTGTCGGCATCATCACCGATCCCGGTGCGATCGGTGGTGACAAGCATGCGCTGACCATCCTCGCCGGAGGGTGCACCACAAAGAATGCCCGCACCTGGATTGGAGTATCCCGTGTAGAGACCGCCGTAGCTGATGGCTGCCACTGGATTGTTTTCAATCAGATTCTGAAGCGCCATGTAGTTGCTGTTATGGTTACGGGCACGTCCGTTGCCGGTGGACATCATGAAAATGGCACCACGACCACCGCGACCCGTGGACACAGTGGCCTTGAGGGCGGTTTCCAGGGATTGATAGCGCAGATAAGGTCCGAAAGTCGCGTCGGCGGGATTGTAAAATCCCCAACTGTTGTTTGATACGTGGAAGCTGTTGCTCCAGGACAACGCCTGCGCCATTTCCGCCTCGGTGGTGCCTATCAGACCATTGCCGAAAGTCGTGGGCTCATTGGTAAAAAAGACACGCAGTCCGAACATTTTACAGTTCATCGCCACGCCCACCACGTTGTTGGTGCCGCCGACTTTGTTATTGCCGCGCGCTCCAATCAGACCAGCCACAGCCGTTCCATGCTTGCCGTTGATGTAGTTGATGTCGCGTTTGGGGGGGGTGGTGGTGTTGTCGCTCTCAATAAAATCGTAACCACCGGAACCAATCGAGTTGAGCTTCAAATCCTCGTGCAGGTAGTCAAATCCATCGTCCAGAATGGCGATTTTGATCCCGTCCCCTTTTGCAATATCCCAGGCGGGCACGGCATTAATGTCCACCGGGAAAAGCTGAGTCGTATCGCGCAGATGCCAGGTGTAGCTCGGACCAGGGTTAGTGCTTCCGGTGGCCCCGGGAGCCTTGAAATAGTTGTCGTTGGGAATGAACTGTGGTCCGAGACCCGCGAGGGAAAATAGAGGTTTGGCAAACCCCACGCCGGGGAGTTTGGCGAGCGCTTCCATGCCGGGGAGGGCATCCAACGCGCCTTTGAATTCGACCACGACCAAGTCCTTGGAATACCCCATACGATAGGCAGTCGTCGCTCCCACGGCACTGGCAAGCGCGGGCATGCTGACGGCGGTGGGAATGGAAACCATGACTTTGCGGCTCAGCGAGGCCGACTGACCATCGACACGAACGATGGGGGAGAAAGTCCGCTTGGCACTGATCTCAAGTGCGCTAATCTGGGCCTTGAGCTGTTCTAGACTGCTCACCCCGCTGACATCCACGACCTCTGCAGCCAAGCCGGGAGCGGGTCTTTTCAGAACCTGATCGAAGGAAATGCTGAGATTGCTGATGTTACCCTGAGCCGAAATGGCATAACGTCCATCGCTGTGCAGAGGCGGTAAAACGGGCGTTGCGGCCAGAATGGAGGATACACCCATCAGCCCTATTATGGAGGTCAGATGGCTGGTTCGAGAAAGAGGATTTAGTTGCATAACGGAGAGCTTCGGGGGATTGGTCTGGGTGCAATCAAGGCGATCTTGACATTCTACGGGACATTTGAAAAGGGAAATCTTTCGAAATTCCAAGGAATTTCCCATGACCTTGACACTACAATCAATTCTCACCGTAACTCCATTGTAAATGCATTCTCAATTTGAAACGCCTCCATTGCGGGCCGATTCCAAGCGCCGACGGAACTGGACCGAATTGGACGTTGCAGCGGTGCTGCATAATCTCGAAGTCGCGCAGCGCAGGTGCGGCGTTCACACACCCTCCGTCATGGCCGTGGTTAAGGCGGACGGATATGGCCACGGGGCCGGGCGCATGGCGGCGGCGCTTGCGGGAAAAGTGCATTCGTTTGGCGTAGCCTGTGTGGGTGAGGCGGAGGCGCTGCGCGCGACTGGAGTGCGGGAAACCATTTATCTGTTGAGCCCGACCCTGCCCGGCGAACGCAAGCGGGTCGTGGAGGGGGGCTTTCGTCCGGCGATTTCCACTGCCGCCGAAGCGCAGGCCTTTGACGAAATCGCCAGAACCAATGGCTCTCGTCTGCCCGTGCAGTGGGTGCTGGATACCGGCATGGGTCGCATGGGCACGCTGCCTGCGGATTTGGAAAGCATGACCAGAGGCTGGGGGCAATGGACGCACTTGGAATTGGAAAGTATCGCGAGCCATTTTCCCAGCGCGGATGAGGACCTCGAGTTTACCACGGCGCAGGCGGCAGAGTTTCGGCAGACGGTCGCTTTGTTGCGGCAGCAGGGTCTGGCACCGAGGCTCGTGCACTTGGCGAACAGCGCGGGCTTGCAAGGGTGGCCGTTGCCGCAGGGGGAAATTGTGCGTGTGGGGCTGGTGCTGTACGGCGTGGCTCCGGTGTCGGAATTTCAATCTGAACTGCAACCGGCCCTGACTTGGAAAACGCAAATTTCCCTGGTTCGGGAAGTGCCCGCCGATTGGGGCATCAGCTATGGCCGGACGCATGTGACCAAGCGCCCCACTCTCGTGGCGACACTGGCCGCTGGTTATGCGGATGGCTATTTGCGGCACCTTTCAAATAAAGAAGCCGAGGTCCTCATCCACGGGCAACGCTGCCCGGTGCTGGGTCGCATCACCATGGATCAAATGATGGCGGACGTCTCGCACCTCTCCACGGCTCCCACTCCCGGCACGGAAGTCGTGCTCCTGGGGCGGCAGGGAAAGGAAACCATCACTGCGGTAGAACTGGCCCGCAAAGCCAGCACGATCCCCTGGGAAATCTTCACCAGCATCCGCTGCTGATTTCAAATCACGCTTCCTTCTGCTGAGCCAAACGGCGCGCGGAGGAGCGGCGGAAAATTTCATCGGCGATGACCCCGATCAGAATCATGGTGCCGACCACCGTGAGCTTCAATCGCGTGGAAACATTCAGGAACATCACGCTGTCCTGCGCGACCTGCATGAGCGCCGTGCCGAGGATCACGCCAGCCATCGAGCACTCGCCCCCACGCAGACTGCAACCACCCAGCACCGCACCGGCGATCGCATACAGCTCGAAGCCCTGGCAGTGCATCGTGGGCGCCGCGCTGTTTCCTTCCAGCGTAAACATCGCGCCGCCCATGGCCGCGATCAGCGAGCAGAGCATGTAGGCCGTGATCTTGACGCGGTCTGTGCGAATCCCGCTGAAGGCCGCCGCCTGTTCATTGCGACCCAGCGCCAGCAGATGCCTTCCAAAGACCGTCCGGTGCATCAGCACCGACACCACCGCCGCCATCACCAGCGCAATCACAAACGGCGTCGGCAGACCCAGCACATGCCCATTCGCCAGCGCCTTCAATCCTGTAAAATCCTCCCCCAGTCCCTTCGTCACATCCTGCGTGATCGTCTGCGCGATCCCCCGGTAGATAAACAACCCGCACAACGTCACCAGGAACGGCTGCAGCCGCAGCTTCGTAATCAGCATCCCATGAATCCACCCAATCAGCATCCCGAT
>CALQSQ010000040.1 GCA_943333275.1 Akkermansia muciniphila | reverse complement strand
CTCGCCGCTGCCATTGAGCACATCCCGCCCAAGGGACAACAAACCATCCGCTATTACGGCCTCTACTCCAACAAAACCCGCGGCCTCACCTCCCTCATTCCCGGCTGCATCATCCTTCCGCCGATTTCTTCAAATCAACAATCCGTAATCAACAATCATCAATCGGAAATCCCCCTCTCCCCCTCCCCACCCAAAGCCACCGCCCGCGCCATGCGCCCCTTATGGCGGGATCTCATCCTCCGCGTCTGGGGCACCGATCCGCTGAAATGCCCGTGCTGCCAAGGCACCCTGCGGCGCATCCAAACCATCGTCCGCCCAGAGGAAATCCAATTTTTCCTCCGCCTCCTCGGCCTGTGGGAGGCCCTCATCAGCCTTCCCCCACCACCAGAACCCCCATTTGATGTAGAAAAACGCCGAGGGATCGGAGGCGTTTTGGACGCAGGCGAAGCCGGAGCCCGCAGGGTGAGCCCGCCATGCGGGGCGGGCGAATCAAACCTTCGAACCCATCCACCCACCCTGGCAAGCCATCCGAGGCTGGATCCCAGCCGACGAAGACGAAGCGCCACCTGCTGACACCCTGGAACTATGGGACCAAAGCACCGACCAAGCTTGGAAGGCTCCAGAAATTGACCTCGGAGACGGCCGCATCCTCGTCCTGGAATACACCGAATAGGGAGTGCTCTTCGAAGAAATCAGAAACATCCGCTGCCAAGAAAAACAATTCTTGGCAAGGCGGACAGGCGGAGCTATGCTCGCAACAGTCAGAAATTGACAATGAACTGCCCCGACAACCGATGCCGAACGCCAAAATCAGCCCCACACGTCGGTGGAATGCGTCAATCTCATCCTTTTTCCTTCACACTTCATCCTTTCCCCGCCCCTCTTTCCCCCCAGACCCCCTATCTCCCCGATTCAGAGCCCCGGTTCAACGTCCCCCTGAAAAAGCAAATTCCTATCAGCAATTTTTTATTTTATGATCATGTTTTTGCATGTCCATAACCAATTCTTCAGAAATTGATCGCCTTGACGAAAATATTGTTTCATGCCCCAGAGGACAATTACGAGAGAGAGCCGCATCCGAGGCACTTAGAAGTTTTGGAAAGCCGCAAATTTCAATCACAAGTCGCTTTTCATTAGCACTTTCACTCTCGGGCACCTCTAAAAACCCACCTCCTCCTTGAAAATGCTCCCATCTGAGGCATCGTCCCGGATGGCCAAACGCAAGCATTATCACCCCATCGGCGGACTCTTCACGCACAGCGAGCGCCGCGAGAAAGTCGCGCGCAAGCTCACCGCATTGGACCGCCTCAACCAGAGCATCGACTGGGAAGCGTTCCGGCCCGTGCTCGAGCAGAATCTCGATTACAAAATCACTCCCGGAGAAATTTCCCCGCAGGGCGGCCGTCCACCCTACGACATCGTCCTGATGTTCAAAATCCTCATCCTCCAAAAAGCCCACGCCCTGAGCGATGACGAGTGCGAGCATCAGATTCTTGATCGCACCAGCTTCCAACGCTTTCTGGGTCTTGAGCACGAAGGCCGCATCCCCGACGCCAAGACGATTTGGAAATTCCGCGAACGCCTCGGAGCCGAAGGGCTCGAAGCCCTCTTCGCCGCCTTCGAAGGCCTGCTCCACGAGCACGGCCTGCTCTTGAAAACCGGCAAAATCATCGACGCCAGTTTCGTCGATGTCCCACGCCAGCACAACACCCGCGAGGAAAACGAACAACTCCAATCCGGTCAGATCCCCGCCACCTGGAGCGCCAAACCCGCCCTGCAGCGGCAGAAAGACCCCGACGCCCGCCACACCCAGAAAAACGGCGAGAAACATTACGGCTACAAAAACCACCTCAAAGTCGATGCCTCCACCAAGCTCATCGAGAGCTACACCGTCACCCCTGCCAGCGTCCACGACAGCCAGGCCCTCAGCGATCTGCTCGACGAACGCGACGCCGGCATCACCCTCTACGCCGACAGCGCCTATCGCGGCGAAGCCATCGAAGCCGCCCTCAGCGATCTGGGCATCGAGAGCCAGATCCACGAACGAGCCTACCGCAACACCCCGCTGCGCCCCCGCCAGAAACAACGCAACCGCCGCAAGAGCCGCATCCGGGCGAGAATCGAACACATTTTCGGGCACCAAAGCTGGTGTTATGAGGCCCACCTCATCCGCACCATCGGCAAAGTCCGCGCCTGGCTGCAAATCGGCCTGGGCAACCTGCTCTACAACTTCAGCCGCTTCACCTTCCTCGGCCACCGCATGAGTTAAAAGGGTAAAAGACCCCGGAAAAGAGCAGAACCCGCCGAAAAAACGCACCGACTGACTGCCCGAGCCACCACCTCCGCACTCAAAAATTCCAAAGCCCGTCACCAGCGCCAGCCAAAATGAAGCCAGCGAAATCAAAAAAGTTCAGTCAGCACCAATTTCGCCTGTTATTAGAGGTGCCCTCTCTTTTCTTTTTTTTGCAACTCACGCTCTTGCCATCGGGCCGGCCGGGCCGGCGCCGGTTGATCTGGGATCAGCCGCCCACTTCACCTTGCTCGCCGGAGCTGCGATCACCTCCACGGGTGGCGGACTGATCAACGGGGATGTCGGTGCTTATCCCATCACCGGAGCAGCCATCGGTTTGACCGATGCACAGGTGAATGGAATTATCTACTCAGTGGACGCCGCCGGTCCTGCCGGCTCTGTCATTAATCCTGCTCTCTTACTTGCGGCCAAAGGAGATTTGACTATTGCGTTTAATGCTGCTGCCGGACGGGTACCGGTCCCCGCCGGTTCCTTTCTTAATCCAGGAGCTGGCAATATTGGCGGGATGAACCTGATTCCCGGACTCTACAAGTTTGATGCCACAGCTTTTATCACCGGATCGGACCTAACTCTCACCGGAGGACCAGACGACGTCTGGATATTCCAAATCGGCTCCGATCTTCAAGTTGGAACTTACGTCAAGATCATACTTGCCGGAGGAGCATCCCCGAGAAATATTTTCTGGCAGGTCGGCACCTCGGCAGTCATTGACACTTACGCTGTTTTTAAGGGCACCATAATGGCCGATCAATCCGTTGTGATGAAAACAGGGAGCACGATTGATGGAAGGGCTTTGGCGTTTTCGGCCGGAGTCACTTACAATGGTGTTGGCGCAAGCCTCCCTATTGGCGCAAGCCTCCCTATTCCGGAGATGCCCGTTTTCAGCAAAATCACTAAATCCGGGACATCCATAAACATGACGCTTCGCACGACCCCCTATTACCTGCTTACTCTCGAAAATAGCTCTGATCTTATCACGTGGTCCTTCCTGACCTCATCTACCCCTACAAGTAACACTTTTTCCTACACTCACGTGCTTAGCCCTACATCTGAAGGTAAACATTTTTACCGAGCATTCCTCACACCATTTAATTAACTTCTCCCCCCTTTACCAGTTCTTCGAACCTTTCGTTTTCTGTGCACATCAACCCTAAAATGAGATATCTCTGAGGTCAGTGCATAGGGTCAGAATACACGAATTAACACGTTAGATTATCCAGCCTCTATTTCACTAGCAAAACTCCCTCTCGGAAGATCGTCGCTCCCCGATCCGATTCACCGAGTCCTTGAGCAGGGAGGCGGTGACGAAAATGAGAAAGCCCAACTTGGGGTCCACGAATGGAATCGATCCAAGGGCGGTGACGAACCCGGTGACGAACCCGGCGAGGCTTAGGTATTTGAGTGCTTTCATGGTGAACCGGGGTGATGTCAACGACGGCGAAGTTTTTTGAACATGCTCACGAGCGACATCACGCCCACTGCCACGCCCACTGCCACGCCCACTGCCAGGCCCACGCAGAGCGACGATACACGCAGGTGCCCGCCGCCGCCGCCCTTCGACATCCACACCATGGAGCCTATCGAGCCTCCCTGGCAGGCGATCAAGGAATGGATCCCCGACGAAGAGTCCGATCTCGAGGGGTTCAACCGTCCCCGGAATCCGTCTGACCCCGACCCCGAAGACTTCGACCAACCTCCGACGTGGAAGGCACCCGAAATCCAGTTGGGCGACGGGCGCCCTATCCGTATTGCGCCAAATTTTTGCTTGTGTTTTAACGGTGGTGTCCCATAGCATCGGCATGAAAAACGTAAACAAGTTTGCAACCGGTATCTTTTCCATTCTTTCACTATGCTGGCTACCTCTGAGCGAGGCCGCTCCGATCACGTCAGGAAACCTTGTGATTTATCGGGTCGGATCGGGCGCGAACACGCTCGCGAACACCGGCAACAATGTCTTCCTTGATGAATACACGACTGCTGGGGTGCTCGTGCAATCGATCGAGATGCCGTCAACCGGCGCCGGGACCAAGCTCGTCTCGGCAGGCAACTCGACCAGCGAAGGGCCAATGTCCATCTCACCCGACGGCAAGTGGATCGGTTTTACCGGTTACAACTCGACCATCCCGGCAGCCTCGAGCATTACATCCGCAGCTAGCACAGCCGTCCCTCGCGTGGCAGGGCTCTTCAATACGACGACGGGCACCTACTCGCTCACGGCCATGGGCACGTTTTTTAGCGCTGCCAGCCCCCGAGGCGCGGTCACCAACGATGGGAACAAAATCTGGGCGGTTGGCGGAAACTCGGGCGTGGTCTATGGCACAGTCGATGGCTCGACTCCGTTTGTCTCATCTGGCACGACCGCAAACACGACGTCGATCGGCACCAATATCCGCGTGATCGGCATCTTTGGAAATGAGCTCTATCAGTCGACCGCTTCCGGAACCTTGCCGACCGTCGGCCTATTGGCTGGAGACCCGCTCGTCAACGGCCTTCCCACCGCAAGCACGTTCCTGCCGAACATTCCCAAACAGGGCGGCTCGCCCACCACCAGCCGTTATGGTTTCGTGTTCCTTGATTTGGATCCCACGGTGTCGGGAGACGACACCTTATATGTCGGCGACGACAGTTCGACATCCGGAGGAATCTGGAAATACGCCAAAGACAGCACTGGAACCTGGAATTCAAAAGGATCGATCACGGCTGTGGGAAGGGCGATTCGGGGCATCACGGCCAAAGTGGACGGGACTCAGGTGCAGCTCTTCATGACTGCGTTTGGAAATACACTGCACTCCTACACGGACACAAACGCTGTTTCCAGCACCCTGACTGGCACCGTGAGCACAAACAACTCACCGGGCACGGATTATTCACCCTTGTCGACCCTTGTGACGGCCGCGTCTAACACGGCCTTCCGCGGCGTTACGTTTGTCCCCGGCGCCCCGCCTGCATACACGCATCAGCAGCAGTGGCGCTTCACGAACTTCGGCAGCTATGACTCCTTGGCTTCCGCTGCCGACTCCGCCGATCCAGATGGCGACGGCTTGAACAACCTGCTGGAATACGCCCTCGGCCTGAACCCTAACGCTTCGGGCACGCTCCCCGCCAGCATCGTTCTCAACGGTGCGAACCTAGAATACACCTACACCCGCAGCACCGGAGCGCGCGAGAACGGTATTACTTATCAGGTTGAGTGGAGTGAAAGCCTCGCTGTTGGTAGTTGGAGCACGGAAACCGTGAACCAACAGATTACCTCCACCCAGGGAGCGCTGGAAACCGTGAAGGCGTCCGTTCCCAAGGGCAACGGTTGCAAGCGCTTCATGCGCCTGCGGGTCACCGCCGCCGGGAACTAAACGGCGCGGCGGTTTTGCCCTTACCCTTCCGATCCAGGGAATGCCGACTCCCTCGTCGACATGGGAATGAGTTGCCAACCCCCATTTCCCCGCCCTCCGGTCCGGACCAATGGCTCAGGGGCTTCCCTCAGGCAGCAATTTGCTGGCAGCCCGGGGTGATGTCAACGACGGCGAAGTTTTTTGAACATGCTCACGAGTGACATCAGACCCCCTATCTCCCCGATTCAGAGCCCCGGTTCAACGTCCCCCTGAAAAAGCAAATTCCTATCAGACAGGCGAGGCGGTGGCGGTGAATGGTTTTACCAGACCCCCTATCTCCCCGATTCAGAGCCCCGGTTCAACGTCCCCCTGAAAAAGCAAATTCCTATCAGAAATATCTGGTTGAAGGGATGAGCAATTACCCTAAGCTACGGCATGAATCTGACAGTTGAACAAATTTCCCTTGAAGCGCTTTCCTTGCCCAGTGAGGCCCGAGCATTACTGGCGGATCGCTTGGCCGAAAGCCTTGATCCCGCAGAAGACGGTTACATAAAACAATTGTGGGCCGCAGAAGCCATACGCCGCCGTGATGATCTTCGCTGTGGTCGTGTGCTAGCAATTCCTGGCCCACAAGCCTTGGACCGAGTCCGTGCCGCCGTGGCTAGATGAATTACGCCTTCCATCCAGAGGCATTGGACGAGTTTGAAGCCGCGGCTAGGTATTACGCAGATTGCCAACCAGGGCTTGAGCTTCGGTTCATTGCTTGCGTTGAAGCTGCCCTTCGTCAGATTTCTGTTGAGCCAACAAGGTGGCGGATATTTGAGGAAGATATCCGCCGCTGTCTCGTCCACGTCTTCCCTTACGCGGTATTGTTTACCATTGAACCCGATCAATTGCTCATCATCGCAGTCATGCACACAAGTCGTGCCCCGGGTTATTGGCTACACAGGGTAAAATAACCATGCTCACCCCAGCAGAACTCAACCAAAAAGCCAAATCCATCCTCCTCCGGGAACTTGGCCCCGTGGATTACGCCCGGTTCTTTCAACAATACGAACAAGGCATCGGCAACTACGCCAATGATCGTGAACAATGGCTGGGAACAGACAGCGTGGAAGACATCCATGCCGAAACGATGAACTTGCTGGCCACCAGAAAACTGCCCCGCCCACCCGCCGCCAAACTTCATGAGCAAACCACCGGCCAGGGAAAAGGGGAAGGTGTGCGAATGCTGACATTTTTGTGGTGCTCCCTCATACCTCTCGGAGAATCGCACTTTTGCAGGATTTGCGCGCGAGTTGGTTGATTTTCCATGGCAATTGTCGCGGTTTTTCCCTTGCTTCCTCTCGATGGAGCAACGGACGGCGCTTGGTTGCGCTGACCAGGTTCAGGCCCAACAATTGTTTCGATGTGAATGCCTTTCCCCTGTAAATCTCCTCCCTTCTGAACGAAGCTCCCAGCTGTTCATA
The DNA here is from genome assembly GCA_943333275.1 of Akkermansia muciniphila. Classification (GTDB taxonomy): domain Bacteria; phylum Verrucomicrobiota; class Verrucomicrobiia; order Verrucomicrobiales; family V1-33; genus JAGNEJ01. The sequence continues at coordinate 39,397 of CALQSQ010000040.1, read as the reverse complement.
ACGGCACAATGAGCCCCTCCGCCTCTGCCAGCTTTTTCTGGTTTCCGTCAAAGGTGAGGAACTCGGAAACTCCCAGATGAAGGGCTGAGGCCACATGAAGGATATCAACCAGACGATGTCCTCCGGCCGCCTTGTGGGCGCTGCTCAGCGCTTCAGCCCGCTGATGCACGGCTGACCAATCCATCGGTGTGGTGGTGAGAAGGCCCGCATTCAAATCAATTTGGAGGTCGTTGAGCATTTGCTGTCCTTCCGCCTGAGTAAAGCCCTTGGTCCGGTCATTGAGGTGCAGGCGAATCTGCAGCCGCACGGATTGGCGAAACTCCAGCAGGAGCAGGCTCGACACCCCCAAAGAGCCAGGGAGGCTGGCCATGTATCGATCTGCCTTTGGGGAGTTCACCTGTGCCCGATACAGGGCGCAGAGAAATGAGGTGTCAGGAAAACAGCTCATCCCTCCTCCCCATCGAGTTCATCAGCCCGCATCGCCGCCACCTCAGCTTCGGTAAAAACGCGTTTGCCCCAGATCGCGCGACGCCGTGCCCCGAAATCTGGTTTGGCGGGCATCGTCTGCGCATCGGGACGCCATGCCGTGAGGATCGCAATGGGTTGGCCTCGCTTCTCGATACGGATGTACTCACCCTCCAAAAGCCATGCTTCAAGCATGGAGAAGGAATTCCGTAAATCCCGAACAGTGACTGTTTTCATGATGTGGACAAATTATGTCCACAGAACCTCTCGCGTCAATTCGTTTTGCATGAACACCTCCTTGACGAGCCCAGCCGCGCACGGTCGCAGGTGGCGGACCGGTGCCATGCAAACCCGCATGGGAAAAGGAGACAGGAAAAAAGGGAACGGGACCGCAAAGCGGGCGGGAGCCACCGCATTTCCGCAGTGCTAACGCATGGACGTGGGTTCGTTGGCGGTGGAAGAATCGCACCATGATCAAGCTTTCCATCCTTTGTTTCTCGCTGGCTTTAAGCCTCCCCTGTTTCGCTGAAAACTGGCCGTGTTTTCGCGGGCCGACGCGCCAGGGGATTTCGACCGAGGCGGGGTTGCCGTTGAAGTGGAGCGCGACGGAGCATGTGAAGTGGAAATCCCCGGTGCCGGGGGAGTCTTGGTCATCGCCCATTGTCTGGGGGGAGCGGGTTTTCCTGGCCACGGCGGAGGACGGCGGGCATTCCTGCCGGGTGTTGTGTTTCAGCGCCACGGATGGAAAGCTGTTGTGGAATACGGAGGTTTTCCGTCAGGAAACAGGTCGCAAGGAGGCGCGGAATACGTATGCCACGCCGACGCCGGTGACGGATGGCCAGCGGGTGTATGCGGTGTTCGGGGGCGGGGGTATTGTGGCGGTGGATTTCGAGGGGAAGGTGGCGTGGACGTTTCGGGAATTTTCTTATTACAGCCGGCATGGGTTGGGAGCCTCGCCATTGCTGGAAGATGGATTGTTGGTGATGCCGTGGGACTGGAGCACGGACCCGGACAAGGAGGGCATCGACAAGGAACGCTATGGCTGGCAGCTGCCGTGGGATCGCTCCTATGTGTTTGCGCTCGATGCGGCATCCGGCAAGCTCGCCTGGAAAACCAGTCGTGGAATGTCACGCATCGCTCACATCACTCCCAATCTCTGGACGGATGAAACCGGCCGCAAGCAGGTGGTAAGCGGAGCCGGAGATGTGACGCAGGGTTATGCGCTAAAGACGGGAGAGTTGCTGTGGACAGGCCGGAATGAGGGAGAGGCCGGATCCTCCGCCGTGGTGATCGCCGGGGGGCTGGCGGTGCAGGCCAATGGCTACAACGGATACGATTCCGTGCGCGCCTATAAACTCGCCGGAGCCAAGGGGGACGTGACGGAATCCGGGCTGGCCTGGGAACAGAAGAAGAACCCGCCGAAGATTCCCTCCATGGTTTACATCGCGCCCTACATTTACTGCATCACGGAGGCCGGCATGGCCTGGTGTGCGGAGGCGGAGACGGGGGAACTGCTCTATCGCGAGCGCATCGAAGGAACTTTCGCAGCGTCGCCGATCGTCTCGGATGGCCGCATTTACATCACAGCGGAAAATGGCGACACCGTGGTGCTGCCAGCGGCACCAAAATTTGAAATCCTTGCCCGCAATCCGCTGGGAGAGGACGTGCAGGCATCGCCCGCCGTGTCAGGCGGACGCCTTTTCATCCGCTCCAAGGGATCGCTCTTCTGTATTGGAAATTGAGCGCGGTAACGGGGAGAGGCTGCGCAGCCCAAATTGGATCGTTTTTAAAGTGCGCAGGAAAAATCTTCTAACGCCCGTTCTTGGGTCGTTTGCGCCTATTTTTCGGCGATCAACGGAGCGTTTCCGAATATTTCCGAACATGTAGAAGCAGACCATGAGCCACACGCCCTGGCTCATGAGGCAGATGAAGGGAACATCGACAAATCCCTCGCGGTCCTGCGTGTGACCGACGAAAAAATCCCAGAGCTGCATTGGAACAAAATAGAGGCCGATCCATCCCCAGAAAAAGAGAACCGCCTGCAGAACGCAGAGCGGCCTGATCCAGTGCCACTGAGTTTTAAAAATCAGCGCCAGCATCACCAAATGCGCGGCAACGAGGAACCAGTCGTGCGGATGCATTTGCTCCATGGCAGCCCACCACCCGGCCTTACCGGCGATGATTCCGTAATGCTCCCCCGAAAAGACATCATTAAATCCCGTTGTCCGTCCCTGCGAATCCATGGTGTCCGCAGGGGTGTTTGCGACTCCTCCTCGAAACCAGGCTGCGAGCCCGAGAAACCCCAGACTGAACAGGACGATTGCCATAAGTTGCGCCCGACTGGCACGCGGCGACGGCGGAGAATCAAGTGGTGCACTCATGCGGAAGTCTCTTCCCAAATTGATTTGCAGGCAAAAGAAATCCGCCTCGCGGTTTCCGGTGCCAAACGGACTCGAGAAGGGGGTGCTTGACGGGTGGAGTCGGCGGTGGATGATCAGGGCATCCTTATGGCAGCTAATGATTTGTTCCTCGCGCGACTATTAAAATGAAACGTCTCCTCCTGGCCGCGCTCAGCGGATTGCTGCTGGCCGGCTGCTTCCCTCCGCTGGGGTGGACATGGCTGTTGTGGGTCTGGCCGTGGCCGTTGCTGGCGGGGCTGTGGTCGGAGGCTCGAACAACCGGCAAGCGGGGTTTCCTGCTCGGGTATGTCAGCGGGCTGGCCTTTTATTTAACGACCATTTCCTGGATCATTCAGGTGCACTGGGTCGGCTGGCTGGCGCTGAGCTTGTATTTGTCGCTCTATCCGGCGGTCTGGGCTAGTCTGGTTGCCAGGCTCGCGGGTCGGCCCACGCTGCGAAATGCACTGATGGCTGCGGCTTGGTGGGCGGGGTTGGAGTGGCTGCGGGGGATTTTGCTGACGGGCTTTGGATGGAATGAATTGGGCATTGCGCTGGCACCGTTGTCGTGGTTGATCCAGCCTGCGGAATGGATCGGCAGTGCCGGATTGAGTGTGCCGCTGATGTTTGTGAATTGTGCGATTTTTGCTGCCTGGAAATCACAGCAATGGCGGACGCCTGTGCTGGCGGTTGGCCTCACGCTCGCCGCCTGGTCCGGCCTGGGAGCTTGGCTGGGGCATCGTGCCGCCGAAGTCCCAGCAAGAAATCTCGCGGCCATTGTCATTCAGCCGAATGTGCCACAGGTGGAAAAATGGGAACTCAGCGCGATGGAATCGGTGGCGGGAACGCTTACGGAGGAGGCTCGCAACGAACTCGATTCTCGCGTCCGCGCCCGCTACGATCAGCTTCGGATCGCCACGCAATCCGCCCTGAAGGATGGCCCCGCCGACCTCGTCATCTGGCCGGAATCGTGCCTCCATTATCCTTTTCACACCGAGTTCAATCGCGATTTCCTCGATGAGGTCGGCCAGCTCGGACCATTCACGCTCGTCTTTGGATGCGATGTGCTCGACGGCGGGGTTTTCAATGCGTGTGTCGCGCAGCGGGGGGGATTTCTGAATGCAGAAATCTACCGCAAAGTGCACCTCGTGGTCTATGGCGAATACCTTCCTCTTCGCAAGGAGCTACCCTGGATCGCAGAACAACTGGCGGACTTGCTGCCCGCGGATTTCGATTCCGGGACGAGCACCGACCCGCTGGAAACCTCGCTGGAGGGCGTTTCCCTCATTCCCACCGTCTGCTTTGAAGATGTGGTCCCGCGTCATGTGCGGCGATTCGTGCGACCCAAGCCCCAGCTGATCGTGAACGTCGCCAACGACGGCTGGTTCAACGAAACCGCCCAGCAGGACCAGCATTTCTGGAACTCCCGCCTGCGCAGCGTGGAACTGCGCCGCCCGCTCATCCGCAGCGCCAATACCGGAACCACCTTTGCGGTCAGCAGCACTGGCGCTTTGCTCGGCCGTGTTGAAAAATATGCGGAAGCGACCCTGCGCGTCGTCGTCCCCGTCCCCCAGTCCTCCATCCTGACCATTTACGCACAGTATGGCGATGTCTTTGCCGCCACCCTGGCGGGTCTGGCGCTGCTGGTGGCCATCCTTGTGAAGGCTTGGGAAGCTCGGTCGTAACGGCTGACACAGCCCGGCGATATCGACTGGCACATCCTGATAAAACAAGCGCGGTTACCGATTTCACCAATCCGCTGTCAATTCCCAATTAGCGGTGAAAAGGGCGAAAATGAGCGAATCTTCATTTGATTGATAAATACGTGTTGGCAAGAATGCGGGGCCTGTTCCCTGCCGCCTAACACAATCCCCATGCTGCAGGATTCACATTGCATACAACCCTACCCACTAACCATAAAATGACTAAAACACTGCCTGTTCTCGTAACAACCCTTGCGCTGTCTGCAGCCGCCTATGCGGTGCCCCAGCCTCTCATCAATACCAACCTCTCGACCACCCTTGCAAAAGGAAGTTATGAGTTTGAAAACCGCATCCTCTGGAGTCACTCCGGCGGAGCGGATGAACTTTCTTTCTCCCATGAGGTTGAATTCGGACTGGCGGATAATTTCGAGGTCGATCTGTACCTTTCCGAATGGAATTGGTCACGGGCCGATGGGGAAGGTAGCCAGTCCATGTGGGAAAGTGCCGGGATCGAAGGCATGTACAGTTTTACCAATCCCACCAGCGATCCACTGGGGGTCGCTCTGGCCGTGGAGGCCCAGTTTGGCAATGATTTCTGGGTGCTGGAACCTCAGCTGCGCCTGCAGAAAAATTTTGGCCCTCTTACCGCCGTCTTTAATTTGGTCTTCGCAAACGAGTTTGTGAAGAACGAGGTGGACGGCCAGGAGCTTTCCCAATCTTTCGGCCTCGCCTACCAGGTGAATTCCAAATTCTTTGTTGGCGCCGAAGTCAGCCACGCCACGACCTTTGCCAACTGGAAGGACAGCGAAAATGAATGGTATGCCGGTCCTGCCGTGCACTTCCGCTCGGGCAGCCTCTGGGCTACGCTGGGTGCCAGTTTCAAACTGAGCGCGGATGCCTCTGATGCTGCAGATCTCGTGCTCGGCACGAAATTCGGCATCAACTGGTAGTTCACCTTAATCCTTGGCCGGCACTTGGACCCTCCAAGTGCCGGCCAAACCCCTCTAAATCATGAAATCCCCCCAACTATACCTCCTCGGCGTCCTCTGCGCTGGATCCCTAAGTTCCTGCGTTTCCCTGGAAACGGCTGCGCCTCCGGTGGCGACGATTGCCTCGCCAACGCAGACCTCCTACACCCACCTTAACAGTGGGCGGGAAATCTATGTCGGAAAGTGCACGAAATGCCATTCCGCCGAGATTATCGTCAAGCACTCGCTCGATGATTGGAAGGGCGACATTATGCCAACGATGTCCAAAAAGGCCAAATTGTCCCCGGCAGAGGAGGCCAGCGTGATGGCCTATGTGAACGCGGTGATCAAAGGTTCGGGTTCGACTCAACCCACCAAGATTTAACCCCGCCTGCACCCCAATTTGAGTAGTGGACCGCGTGGTTAACGGTCCATGTAGGGCGGCATCATCCTCGGATGATGCCGCTTTGTTTTCCAATCCGGGCGAAACCGTAAACTGCCACCCATCGCCATACATGATCCCCCCCTGTGTTTTTGCTTGCCGTCCCGAAAGGAAGCGGGTAGGGGACGACTCAACATTATTTACCACCCTTTCACCATTTGAACCACTCATGGGCCAACAGCTAAGAAAAATCGCCAAACGCAAACGTCTCGCACTCCGGGCTAAACGCAAAAAAGAGAACGTCAAAACCGCCAAGGCCAACCCGCCGGCCCGCGCCGTGAAGACAGATGTGAAGGCCAAGAAAAAGGCCGCTCCCAAGAAGGTTGAGCCGAAAAAGGCCGCTGAGCCAGCCGCCGAGTAGGGAGCCATCCGGGCGCAACGCCCCTCAGTTTCAACCGCCAGTCCTGTTTCGCAGGCTGGCGGTTTTCTAGGTACGGAACAGGGATCCCATTTTCTTTCCGAGGATCATGGAGGCACCCACCAGGGCGACACCCAGGAAAATCATGGACCAGGTGCCCAGCGCACCCGCCAGGGCCGCACCATTTCCTAGATTGCCGGACAGAATGTACATGGCCTTGGTGATGGGGTAATCCTCCGGCCGCTGGGCAAGGATGAGGGAATCGGACACTTCCATCATGGCAAAGGCAAAGGCGAGCAGCCCGCCAGCCACCAGATTGGCCATGATGAGCGGCATGGTGATTTTCTTCAAACTTCGCAACGGAGTGGCCCCCAGATTCTGCGCGGCCTCCTCCAGGCTCACGCTGGTCTGCTGGAAACCCGCCACCGCCGACCGCACAATGTAGGGCAGTCGCCGCATGGCGTAGGCGATGATCAGCAGGAGCACGGGGCTGTCATGTTTGCCCAGCATGAGGAAGCTCAGCGGCTGTCCCTCGCGCGTCACCGCCAGATAGCCGAAGGCCATGACCAGTCCGGGGACCGCCAGCGGCAGCATGGCCACTGAGTCCAGCAGGTTTCTTCCGGGAATTTTGGTGCGGCAGATAATGAACGCTATGGCGACGCCGAGGAAGACATCGATGAATGTCGCCGCGCTGGCATAGAAGAGGCTGTTGCGGATGCTCGGCAGGGTCACGGGATGGCCGAGGGCATCGGAGAAATTTTGGGTGGTGAGGCTGCCGGGCAGGACCGTTTTGTACCAGTCATTGCTCAAGGCGGTGAAGACCACGCCGATGTGCGGCAGCACGGAAAGAAAGGCCACCAGGACAAACGCCCCGGCCGCAGCGTACGCCGCGGGGCCATCCAGTCGCTTCAACTGCGAACTGGTCGCCGCCCGTCCGGAGGCGGAGTAGTCCGCCTTGCCCATCACCCATTTGCTAAACATGAACATCACCACGGACATCACCAGCGTGACCACCACCAGGGCGTAGGGAATGGGATTTCCTCCCATGTCCTTGATGCCTTCGAAAATCTGCACGCTCGTGACCCGGTTGTATTGAAACATCAGGGGAACGCCCAGCTCCGTGAACGACCAGATGAAAACGATCACCCCTCCTGCGAAGATCCCCGGCATGGCCAGCGGCAGCGTGATGCGCCAGAAACGGCGCACCGGCGGGCAGCCGAGGTTGGAGGCACTTTCCTCCATCGCCGGATCGAGATTCGCGAGGGCCGCAGTGATGTTGAGGTAGAAAATGGGATACAAATGCAGCGCATTCATCAGCACCACCGCACCCAGCTGCCCGGACCCCAGCCAATCGGAGGGATTGTTGCCAGCCATGAGCCCCAGTTTCATGAAAAAGGCATTGATGGCTCCGTCCTGGCCAAGCATCTGGGCCATGCCGATGGCACCCACAAACGGTGGCAGAATCATGGGCACGAGAATCGCGGAGGTCAGCAGCATCTTGCCGCGAAACTCAAACCGGCTCGCCAGCATCGCGAGGGGAAATGCGATCAGCAGTGAGAGAGCGGTGCTCCCGACCGCCATGCGCAGGGAATTCCAGAGCCCCTCGCGATAGAGTGGGTTGTTCAGCACCTCCATGAGATAGTCCCAGGTGAACGTCCCGTCCTGCGCCACGAACGCCTGCTTCACGGTGGCCAGAATCGGGAAAATGAAAAACGCCCCGATGAGGATCAGCGTGACAATGAAAACGGAATAGATGGCGGAACGGGACATGCGGCGGCGGGATTATGAAGCGGGGCGGGCGATTGGCCAAGGGGTTTCGCGCAGGGATTCTCAGTGGTTGAACGTGTGGTCGAACTGCATTTGCGGATCACGCCAGAAGCTCAGCGAGAGCGCGGAGCCAGCCGGCCAGGAGGAGACCAGTTTCTGGATCTCATCCGTATTGTTGAGTCGCCGGGGGGCATCCCCACCCACCCCCGCCGCCGCCAGCAGGTCGCCGGGGCGCACCTTGCCCATCAGCGGACTGTCCGCCGCGACTTCCCTCACGACCACGAACGCCGCACCCCAGCGCCAGCCACGGGCCTGGAAACTCACCGCCTCCTTCGCGCTTCCGTTTTGCACCTTGAGTCCAATCTCAAATCCAAGGTCCACGATCTCCGGAGGAACCGGTGCCGCCTCATCCGCACTCAGAACCTGCACGTGGATGGGGGGCTGAAGTTGATTGGCACGTTTGACGAGAAATTGAATCCGCTCCCCCACCTTCCGGTTCTGCACCCATTTCCAGGCCTCGGTGGCATTTTCCAAGGTCCGGCCATCGATTTCCTGCAGGACGTCCCCCTGTCGCAACCCTGCAGCATAAGCCGGAGAACCATTCACCACTCCCGAGATCCAGACTTTGCGTTTGCCCTTCGCAGAATCCAGCTGCTCATCCAGCATGATCCCCACGTAGGTCCGCGGCCCGGAGTTGTTGAGAATTTTATCCATGGCGGCTTTGGCATCGTTGGAACGGATCGCCAGACCGACCCCCTGCCAGGTGTGTACGTCCTGCTGTCCACTATATACGGCCCAGTTGATGCCGATGATCTCCCCCTTGAGATTCACGAGCGGCCCGCCTGAATTTCCCGGGTTAATCACGCAGTCGGTTTGTAAATATTGCTGCCCTGCATCGGAGTCGCCCAGCCGCCGCTCGCAGTTGCTGAGAATCCCCTGGGTCACGGTGTCCCAGAGTCCGAATGGGGAGCCCAGGGCCATGACGATATTCCCGCGGTGCATCTGATCGGAATCCCCAAAGGCCAGCGGCGGAAGCGCACGCTCCAGCTTGCCCTGAAGTTTCAGCACCACCACATCCGTCACCGCATCCACCCCGATGATATCCACCTGCCGCAGCTCCGTCTCCCGGTGCAACGCCACGAACAACGTATCCCGGCCCCCTTTCAGATCGAGATCCTTGATGACATGCCAGTTGGTTAAAATGAGCCCATCCGCACTCACGATCACGCCCGAGCCAATCCCCGGCATGGTATCAAACTCCGCATCCGCCTCAGGCTGGGCATTTCCCGCCGCATCCAGGACGACCCTTTTAAATTCCTTCTCCACGCTCGTATGCACGCGCACGACACTTGGCAGCATCCGGTCCGCCAGCTTCTGGAAATCCATGCTCAGTTCCTGGGCCATGCTCGCCTCCCCCTCGCCCTTCTCCACCGGAAACCCATACCGATACCCCACCGCCACCAGCACCAGAAACAACGGCCCGAAGATCGCTGCGCAGGTGGCAAAATACGGTCTCAATGAGGGCGTGGTCGAATTCATAAATGGGTGGCAACGGTTACGGGCACCCGGACCATGATTCAACTCCAAAACCGATTCTTTGCGCCATCGGTGACAAGGAATGGAAGGCCGGTGCTTTGCTGCGGTCGTCACGATCGAAGTGGACTGAGGCATCCTGCACACGGAACGACTGCGGCAGGGCGCCGGCCAGAGGCCTATGTTCAGGGCGAGTGCCGCCCCTGTGCATTAGACCGGCAGTCAATCCCAGGCATCGCGACTGCCTCGCATTCAATCCTCGCTGGCCGGGGCTTTTTTCTTGGGGGCAAAACGCTTGGCAGGAACCTTTTTGGGGCCGGTGGGAGCTTTCTTTTCGCGCGGTGGAAATTCCCATTCGAAGACCACCTTGCCCTCGGGTTTGAGCACCAGACTGGCGGCGAAGGGGCGGCCTTTTTTGCTGATGAATTTGTCGATGACGTCGGTGCGGCCATGTTCGAAGAACTTGAGCGCCTGGTCCTCACTGATGGGATACTGGCAGAACTGACGGGCCAGGCGGGCCTTGGGTTTGCAGGGTTTCTCGCCTCGGACGACGGACTCGCAGACGTAGTGGGTCTCGGTGATGTAAATGTTGTGGGTGAGATTTTTCAGCGCGCAAACCGGACACGGACAGAGGATGCGCGTTGGATCCTTGAGGATTTCCAAATCAGCCTCCGATCCACTGCCGGTGCCGCCGGCACCATTGGCAAAGACGAAGCCCACCTTGTTTTCAGCGTTGAGTTCCAGCGCGGCGTCAAACTCTTTGCCGAACCGATTCCGAAAGCCGAGCAGCGGTCCCACGAAGCGGGTGGTGAGCAGTTGCTTGGCCTCGTCCATTTCCAGCGTGCGTCCAGCGATGGTTTTGTAGGTGGACCAGGCGCAATCCGGATTCTTGCACTTGTAGGCATTGTCGGTCTGGCGCAGCACGGGGGCGTGGCATTGCGGGCATGGGGCGTGGAGGTCGGGATAATCCATGTCCCGCACTTTGCTGGCAAATTTCCGCGCCTTGTCGACCACCTCGGCGGCGTAGTTCCGGATCTCCATCATGAAGGCAGGACGGTCGAGTTTGCCGTGTTCCATTTGCTTGAGCTTGAACTCCCATTCCCCGGTCATCTGCGGGCTGGTGAGGCCTTCCGCACCGATCTGCTGGAGTTGATCAATCAGGGAAATGGCCTTGGAAGTGGCAACCAGATTTCTGCCATCGCGCACGACGTAGGCTTCGTAAATGAGGCCTTCGATCGTCGCCGCACGGGTGGCAGGGGTGCCGAGTCCTCGCTCGCTCATGGCGGCGGCGAGTTCCTCATCATCAACAAGCTTGCCCGCTCCTTCCATGGCGGAGAGGAGGGTGGCTTCGTTGAAATGCGGCGGGGCTTTGGTGACGTTGGCGGTCACTTCGACATCGGTGGTCTTGGCGGTCTCGCCGGGTTGGGCGGGGACCATCGAATCGTCGTTTTCGCTGGCGAGTTTGCCATAGACTTCGAGCCAGCCGGGGACTTTCATGACTTTGCCCTCGGTCTTGAACGCATCCTGCGCAATACGGGTGATCCGGGTGGTGACTTCAAATTCCGCAGCAGGATAGAAGACAGCGATGAACCGACGTGTGACCATGTCGAAAATTTTCTGCTCCTCCGGCTTCAGATTTTTCGGTACGACTCCGGTTGGCGTGATGGCAAAGTGGTCGCTGACTTTGGCATTGTCGAAAATGCGCTTGCTGGGGAAAATGAGATTCTCCTTCATGGCCCGGGCCGCGAACTTGGGGAGGTCGCTGGGAAAGGAATCGGAGACGGTGAGATTGCTCAAGGCGCCGAAGGTCTTCATGACTTCCTTCACCGTCGGAACATAGTCCTCGGGGAGGTAGCGGGAATCTGTCCGGGGATAGGTAAGGACTTTGTGCGCTTCATAGAGCGCCTGGGCAAGTTGAAGGGTGCGGCGGGCGCTAAATCCAAAACGATTGCTGGCTTCGCGCTGCAGGCTGGTCAGATCGTAGAGGAGCGGGACGGCTTGTTTGGCGGGCTTTTTGATTTCCTCAATCGTCCCGGTCTTGCCTTCGCAGCGTGCCTTGATGGCTTTGGCCTGCGCTTCATCCCAGAGGCGTTCGGGCTTGGCGTGCTCGTCATCGGCCTTGGTGAATTTCTCATCGAACCAGCGGCCGCGGTATTCCCCCGCAGCCACTGCAAACTGGCCCCAGACTTCCCAGAAATTACGCGGCACAAAGGCGGAAATTTCTTTCTCCCGCTGCACCAGGATGGCCAGCGTCGGCGTCTGCACGCGGCCCACGGTCGTCTTGAGGAAGCCTCCATTGCGGCTGTTAAAAGCCGTCATCGCCCGGGTGCCATTGATGCCGACAATCCAATCGCTCTCACTGCGGCAGACGGCGGCATCCGCCAAAGGCTGCATTTCCTGCTCGCCTCGCAAATGCTGGAAGGCATCGCTGATAGCCTGGGCGGTCATCGATTGCATCCAAAGGCGCTTGATGGGTTTCTTCACGCCCGCTTCCTGGATGATGTAGCGGAAAATCAGCTCGCCTTCACGCCCGGCGTCGCAGGCATTGATGATGGCATCCACGTCCGCCCGCTTGAGCAACCGCTTGAGCACTTTCAGGCGGGCCTCGGTTTTCTCGATCGGTTGAAGGTCAAATTTCTGCGGCAGCACTGGCAGGTGGTCGAACTTCCATTGCAGCTTCTTCCCGTCCGCCGAAGTTGGCATCGTCAACTCAAGCAGGTGACCGACGGCACTGGAAATGATATGGGTGTCGTTTTCGAAATACTCCTTCTCGTTTTCAAACTTCGTCATGCCCGGCTGCTTTCCCAGCACACGTGCCAGGTCTGCCATGACGGAGGGTTTTTCTGCGATAATCAGGGTCTTGGCCATGGAGGGGGAGGTATTTAAGGAAGGTAAACTAAGTGGCGCTCACTGTGGGAGAGGGACTGGAAAATTCAAATTTAGATTTTCCATAAATTCTAGATGTCAACACATCCCCCCTCCTATAATCGTCATCCACCCCCGCTGCCAGCAGGGAAAGGCGATGCCGCAGTTCAACGTCTCACTCCGCCGCAAATTACTTCGCAGGCAGCAAAAACGCCACGGGAGTGGAATTCCCGAAATTCTTGAAGTCCCTCCACTGCCAGACCACTTTTTTGTCTGGGGTCACTTCGATCAGCTGGGGGTTTTCGGGTCCGGCATGGCAGTTGCTGATGACCGTGTTGCCATTGGGCAGACGCTCGACGCGGCAGACCCAGGCCAGGGTGATGCCGGGGAGGTCCTTTTGATGGAGTTCCCAGACGATTTTTTTCTCGGGAGTGACTTCGAGCACACTGTGGCCATTGCCGGTGCCGATGAGCGTGTTGCCATTGGCCAGACGGATGGCGCTGAAAAGGTGATTGCCAAACGCCTCCGGACCATGCCCGCCAGCTTCGGGTTTGCCAAACATGGGCACTTCAAACTCCCAGACCACCTTGCCATCGGGAGCGTATTCCTTCGCCTTCCCCTCGGCCTCGTGGGCCACGAGATAATTTCCCGATGCCAGCTTCCGCACCAGACGGGTGTCGCTGTGGGCATTGGGATTGGCCACCTGCAATTTCACTTCCTTCGCCACCTTGCCGTCCTTGGTCACCTCGATGATCCGTCCCACGCCTGATTCCACGATCATTGTGTTGCCATCCTCGAGGCGCTGGACGGCATGCACCTCCACAGCCTTGCCGGGATTGGCTTTCCCCGCGTCGTATTCCCAGACGATTTTCCCATCGGGTGTCTTTTCCACGATATGATTCCACCCGTCCTGCTGAAAGAGCAGATTTCCATTCGCCAGCAGCTGGGCATCGTGGATCGCACCCACTTTTTCCTCGCGTTCGAACGAGCCGTCCGGCTTCACGATGGCCAGGCGGTGTGTGGAATCATCCGCCGCCAGAAAGCGACGCCCGGGGGCTTCCTGCGCCTGGAGGCCGGTGCCTAGGATGGTGGAAAGCAGAGCGAGAGGAAGGAATTGGGCGGGAGTCATCATGGCTGTTCCAAAAGCGGAGATTTGGCCTTTTCGCCATGAAAATCCCCCTGCCCACCGGAACGCGTAATCATTTGAAGATTCCTGCAAGAAACTCCCCACTGCTCCGTATACGCGTCTGAATGGACATGTCAGCCTCCGGTTCGACATGAAAACATTTTTACATTCTGCCCGTTGTATTGACCTAAAGTTCCCGTAAACTCACACTCAATTAATATTGGTCCACCGCCAACCACCTGCTGCCATGAATCATCTCGCCCCGCGTAAGTTCGCCCTCAGCCTCGCCTCCCTCCTCCTGGGGATCTGCATGGGACCCCTGCACGCCGAAATGCGTGAATTCAAAAATCTGAAGGGTGCCGTCCTCAAGGCGGAATTGAAAAAGGCCAAGGGGCAGATGATCTTCCTCCGCAATGAGGACGGCAAGGAGGTTCAGCTTGCGTTGAGTCAATTCGCCAAGGACGACCAAACCTTCATCCTCAAATGGATGACCGAGGACCCGCTCGCGATCGATTATAATTTCACCGTCAAGGTCGAGGAAAAAGTGGCCCCGGCGACCAAGAAAGTCTCCAACAACAGCTATTATTACGAGCGCATCTCCGCCACGCAAAAAAACTACAACATTTCCATCCAGAACCGCAGTTCCAATCCACTCAATGACATCACCGTGGATTGGTGCGCCTTCATGCTCAATAACGTCACCCTCTCCAGTTCCGGCAGCTACAGCTCCTCCAGTGGCATTGGCGAACTCAGGTTTAAGCACGGTTCCCACGAAATCCCCAACATGCCCGTCAGCCACTCGACCGCCATTGTGACCCCCAACTTCACCGTCGAAAGCGTCATCGACAAATACTACACGGGAGCCAAGACCAAGGACAAACTTCAGGGTGTCTGGCTCCGCTTCTACCGAGGCAATACCCTGGTCTCCGAATGGAAATCCACCGACTGCCCGAAGATGGAATGGCCCGCCAAAGAGCACGTGGCCAAGGAAAAACCAGCCGAAATCGCCAGCAACGACACTTCCAACAAGTCCACCAAGAACACCTCCACCAAGAAACCCTCCACCCCTTCCTCCGAACAGACGATTCCCTCCAAGGAATCCGAGGAGGACATGGGCGACATCGTCAAAATCTTCGAGTTAGACAGCAAGTAGTCCTGTTAAGGCTTCACACCCCCGGCAACGGCGCCCGGGACCAATCAAGGTTGACACACTCCCCCACCCACGTAGAGTCGGGCATCGTTTGTCTTCACGTGAGACAATCTGGCGAGGTAGCAAAGTGGTAATGCACTGGTCTGCAAAACCGGTATGCGCGGGTTCAATTCCCGCCCTCGCCTCCATTCCCTACCCATGGCTGATTCCAGCCGATTGGAGGGTGGGGAAATGGCTTAAATGATACACTTTCTGATACACCCGCTCACGAAATGCCACGGTGTTTCAATCTAGAAACGTGGCCGCCACCCAGTGTGGCAGGAATTTGAATGGAAGGAATTTCCGGCTGAATGGATGAGGCATGCCAGCTTGACACTCCGGAAAATTAGGAGCCCAAAATCTGGAGGTCGTGCTGGTCGAGGATGAACGGAGAGAAGAATATCGGTCTTGGAAATAGGTCCTGTGCCCAGATCTTACTTGATTTTCAGATCTCCAATAGCCCAAGTAGCTAGCATGAATCTCTCCACAAGGCATGAAGCGTTCGCACAGCAGGTTGCCTCAGGCGAGTCTGCGGCGGCGGCCTACAGGGCGGTCTACACCAAAGCTTCCGTGTCCTCTGCTCAGACCCTGGGTCCGGAAATGTTGCGAAACCCTCAGATTTCCCTCAGGGTGAATGAACTTCGTAGGGAGGTCCGTGCCCTGTCCGCCAAGAATTTCGCCATGACCAAGGTGACGATGTTAAACTGGCTTAAATCCATCATCGACACTCCGGTCGGCGAAGTCCACGAAGCGCATGAACTGGCACAGGAGGTCACCTACTGCGAGTCCTCAATGGGTAGCAGTAAGAAGGTGAAGATGCCTGGAAAGCTTGAGGCCGCGGAGAAAATCATCAGGATGATGGGATGGAATGAACCGGACCAACTGGCCGTCGATTATGGCCTGTCGCCCGAGGCGCAGCAGCAACTGGACTCCATCTTTGGGAAAAGGCGATTTTGATAGGTTCTCTGAGGTCTAGAGATCACACCGATTGAGGAGCACATATCCTCGACCCTACTCCCTTCGACCCACCGTCGCCCTCCGTGGACTGCTCTGGATTCAACATGATCGATCCCCGGTTCACGCGCTCCTGCTGGTGCTAGATGTCATCCCGTTTTGATCTTGCCCCCACAGGGGCATTCTGGTATCCATAACCCACCACCCACCCACACACCCACACAGTTTTGATCTTGCCCCCACAGGGGCATTCTGGTATCTCCGGAGGTCGTTGGCCTGTTTATGAACGGATGTTTTGATCTTGCCCCCACAGGGGCATTCTGGTATCATTGACATGCTTGTATCCAACTGCTTCACGGAGTTTTGATCTTGCCCCCACAGGGGCATTCTGGTATCGCGAAGCTATAGCAGAATCGCAGACAATCCCCGTTTTGATCTTGCCCCCACAGGGGCATTCTGGTATCGGAGCCTATTGCTGACCAACCTGACCGCATCCGTTTTGATCTTGCCCCCACAGGGGCATTCTGGTATCAATTCCGCCCCGGCGACAGCGTTTACTACCACGTTTTGATCTTGCCCCCACAGGGGCATTCTGGTATCTGGGTGAGATCGCCACACGCGGACTCTCAGCCGTTTTGATCTTGCCCCCACAGGGGCATTCTGGTATCCACAGTCCCCTCACCCGCTCTTTACGAGCGGGTGAGGGGCTACCAGATTTTGATGAATGGCTTGAAGGGCTGAGGTTCAGGGGGTGTGAGGGGGATGCCGGAGAGGACGATTTGGGCATTCCACGTGGACTTTTCCATGGGGAGGAGGCGGATATCTCCGGGGATATGGGAGGCGACGCGCTGCATGTAACGGATGACGCGGTCGCATTCGTGGGGCTCCCCTTCAAAGAGGTAGAGGGAATACTGGACGCGGGTGCCGCCGATGCGCTCGAACTCGGTGCGGAGGAGCGTCTGGTGCTTGGTCTCCGGTGTGTCATACGCAAGCATCACGAGCATTGAGCGCAAAAGGGTGGAAGGTGGCGGACTTGTCCCGGACGGCAATGGCGAAGGACTCGACCATGAGGCGGATGATGGAACGCAGACGGAAGCGCTGATTGCGGTAGGCATAAGTCTCCTCCAGCATTTCCGCAAAACGGGCGGCCATGAATTTCTTCTCGTGCATTTGGTCGAGATAACGGATGACGGCGAGTTCCACACAGCAGCGGAGGGGCTCGATGAGATCGCACACGAGGCTGGGGCGGTTCCGCCGCAGGGTGTGGATGAGTCCGACGGTGGGGTCCAGCCCGCTGGCCAGACACTGCCACTCCAGGGCGTGGTAGAGGAAGCCGTAACCGTAGTTCAGGGCCACATTCAGCGGATGCTGGGCCTGGCGTTTCTCCCGGACAAAGAGGTCCTGGGAGGCGGCCTTGAAATACCGCGCCCAAAAAAAGCGGGCGTATTTGGATTCCAGCCGGAGGATGCGGGCAAAGGAGTTCTCCCGCAGGCGGGGCAATGGCGGGATGGTGGGATCAAAGATGCGGAGCATGAGATGCTGGTTCTGCACCTTGGTATAGAGGAGGTCCGTGGCGAGCTGGACCGCCCTCCGTTCCGGCAGGCGGCAGAGGGCGGCGAGCGCGGGAGGATTCACATACCGGCACTTCTGCGCCAGACTAAACGTAGCCCACTTCCCCACCCGCGCATCCCACCGCGCCATGATGATCGGACACTGACTGGCCAGGCTCTCCAGAGCACTCTGGCTCCAGCGGGCGCTGGTGGAGAAACACTGGACGCTACCGAGGGTCTCAATCGCTATCTTGTTCGAGCCGGAAATCAGAAGTCCCTGTACCAGACTCAGGTCCGGGGCTTCCTCCAGGAGCAATAGGTGGTGGATCATGCGGCGGTGGGGTGAGCTGGAGCAACACCGCCAGTTCGGCTGCGGGCGGAAGCCCGCATTGGTGGGCGAGGACGGAGGTCTTGGACGGTTTGCGAGTGAGAACGTCCCCTTCAGATTGGGCATAGGGGCTTTCAGGCTGCGATTTGTAGATGACATGCTTAAACTCGACCTTTCCATCACCCATGATCGCAGAGACCGAATACCAATCCCTCCAGCGCACAATTTCGCCATGGTCAGCAACCCCGCCATCCGTCTTCAGTTTAAGCCGAAGCACATCCCCCTTGCGAAACATGGACTGATCCAGTGTCGCTTGGAGTTCCTCCAGCCTGCAATCCTTGAGCCGGATACTAAATGGCAGGAGTGGAGGGCAGACGATGTCCCGGAGAGTGAGCCATTTGTCCGGCTGCTTCTGAATGTTTTCCGGCTGCATGAAGATCGGCGCTTTCTTGCTGCGATCCCGCCCCCAATAGAGGCCGAGACGCTTGAGATGGGCGAGGGCTTGCTTGCTGGGGATGCGGCGGGTCTGGTATTCCCAGGCGCTCTTCTTGGGGTCCTTGGCATGGTGCTTGTAGCCGAGCCAGAGTTCCAGGCGGTCGTATTTCTCGGTGAGGCTGCGGATCTCAGCGGGGCGGTGATCGGCGGAAGCCTTGCCACTCCAACCAACGCGGGAAAAGAGGGAGCCCTTGCCATCGAACTTCCAGACGGTGCGGATGGGGGTCCCGTCCTTCAACTTGAGGCATTCAGGCTCGACCTTGGCAT
Source organism: Akkermansia muciniphila (assembly GCA_943333275.1). GTDB lineage: Bacteria > Verrucomicrobiota > Verrucomicrobiia > Verrucomicrobiales > V1-33 > JAGNEJ01. The sequence goes on along the minus strand of CALQSQ010000040.1, from coordinate 20,991 downwards.
CCTTGACGGCGGCTTTGAAATCGGGCGTGGAGCGGTCGATCCAAGCCTCGCATTGTTTGATGGTGGGGAGATTGCGCTGCCAGTAGTCAGCGGCCTTCGGGTCTTCCGGAGTCATGCGCTGGAGCAGGGCATGGAGCTTGTCCCCGGTGTTCATGTCCTTGTGAGTGGGGTCCAACTTGGTGCGCTGGGCCAGGGTGGCCTCATCTACGCGGAACTGCCGCCAGAAGGAATCATCCCCCAGCGACTGGACCCTGCTCCCGGAACGATACTTGAGAATGGGGCAGACAGGATAGACGCCATCCGCAGGCATCCACGGGAGGAGCAGGCCGGGCGGAAGCAGGTCCGGCAGGGCGTGAGTGAAGGTGCGGGTGCCGACGACTTCGGTCTCAAAGATGCCACCATAAGCCGTGCTGTTCATGCCCTCACGCGGTGGGATGTGCGCGAGGACCGCAGCGTCAATGAGGTGGTGGGTGTTGTTCTGACGGCATTTCTTGTAATGTGTGCCCTGATCGTCTTTGAGCCACGAACGGCGGGCCTGCGCCGTATGCCATCCGGTGGGGGTGGCAGGGGCGGGATTGCTCCACCTTGCCCCTGCGCACCCCCGACTACGGTGTCAGCTAGATACCTCGGCGCTTCTGGTCCCGTCACGCACACTCAAGGAATAACTCAGTGAGTTCATCCATGGTATGCCCCGGAAACATCTTGGCGAGCTTCGGTGCCCAGTTTGGTGCGTTGAGTAACTTACCCGCTTCTTTCACCTTGGCGCGAATGGCTGGGGTGATTGCCAGTCTTTTGGGTTGCGGGAACGTGCCACCACTTTGAAATACGATTAGGCTCATAACTAGGTTTGTCTGGTTCTGGGTTTAGGTCCGGTGGGATGCGCTAACATCTTGCCGGACCACTTTGTTCCACCCGCAGAACGGGCTCCGAGCCGCCTGAAAGCAAAAAAATCCGTGCACGGCAAGCGCACTAACCCCGGTGCGGCCAGATGTGTCCGTGGTGGGGGCTGTCGGCTCCGGGGAAGCGTGGCCCGGGTGCGGACCACGCATCCCCCGAAGAGGGGAACATCAACGCCAGCTCAAGCTGCCACGGCGCGGCGGCGGCGGGCGACCACGCCCACGGCCCCGAGGGCAAGCAGGCCCAACCCCGAGGGCTCCGGAACGGCGGCACCGAATTCCGTAAAAGCGCCGGAAGCATGGCTCACCCCGGTGGGCGCCGGACTTCCCGCCACATCGTCGAAGATGAACCTAAGCACCTCGATGCGCCCAAACTCCCCCGACTCACGCCCGGTAGCAACCACGTCGAGCCACCCGACCGTAGGCGCACCGCCGTGAATCGACGCATCGCTGACCATGAGGGGTACCAGCCGCGCCTGAAAGGCGAGCGCCATGTCCATCACCGCAACCCCTCCGAACACGTAGGCGGACCGCCCAACCCCCATAAATGTCCCGGCTTGGGCCATTTTGAGGCTGCCCCCCGACACCAACAACGCCGTCCCCCGCCCGTACATCCTCAGAAACCCGACAATCTCGTCGGCCCCATCCCCCCCAAAGTCCGTAACGAGATGGTTGCCGCCATTTGTGGAGAGAAAGCTATTACTAAAGGTGATCTGGACCGTCGCCCCGTTGGCTGTGGTGGCGGCTCCTGCGGCGGCCAGCGCCAGCGCTCCGGGGAGCTGCATAGCGTCGAATGTGCTTTTCTGTAGTTTCATTTTCATCGTGTTTGTTTATGTTTTGGTTAGCTCCCGACAGCGAACGCCGCAGACGGTGAGAGGGGCGATGAGACGACAGACCGGGCGAGCGGCGGGGCGCGGCTGGCGGGGTGGGGCCACCGGTGGGCGGTGGGGTTGGTGCTGGCGCGGCCGGGCCGCCGAGGATCCCCCGGAGGTGGCGTTGCCAGTGCTGTCGATACCGCCCGATGCGCTCTGGCGAGGCACCTTGCTCATGAAGCCGGGCGGTTTTCTCTGTGTGTCGGGCGAGGCTCACCGCGCTGGGCGCGAGGGGCGCACCAGGTTGGAAATCCACGCCCAAAAAGTCGAAGCCACGCGTCACGCGGCCGATGAAGGTCTTATCCGGGTGCTGCTCGAGCCCGAGGTGGGCGAGCACCTGATTCATCACCCGCACCGCGCGGCGCAAGTGCCAGCGGCTGCGCGCGAGGATCACCCAGTCATCCATGAAGCGGGTGTAGCGGATGCCGGGGAGCCGGGCCATGGCGTCATCCAGGGGGGAGAGGTAGAGGGCCCCCATCAGGGGAGAGAGCGGGGAGCCGAGGGAGATGCCCTTGGTGACGGTGTGGAAATAGCCGTCCTGCATGAGGGTGCGGCCACAGTATTGGCTGACGAGGTCGAGGAGGGCCGGATCGTGGCAATGCGCCCGGAGGAGTTCCAGCAGGCGGGTGTGCTGGATGTTGGCGTAGTAGCCCTTGGCATCGGAGCGGGCCACATAAGTATATTGCCCGGTCAGCAGGACCTGGCGGATGGAGTGGACGGCACGCTTGACGCCGCCCCGGCCCTTGAGGTGGTGGCAGTGCCGGGAGAGATGCAGCAGCAGCAGCGGCTCGAGGCGCTGGGACACCAGCTTGAGGATGAGGGCGTCCTGAGGCTCCCAACATTCCAGCCGCTCCCCCGCGGCGGTGAGCACCCGGGGCACGGGAGAGAGGCGGTAGCCAGGCCCGCTGGCCCGGAGGTGGGCGAGGAGCTGGGGTTTCCACGTGTTCCAATTCCAGCGGAAGTGCCACACGGGGTGATTGGGGTGGCTGGCTTGGCGGCTCTGGCACAGCCATTGGTAAGCGCCCTCCACCAGCGCTGCCCATGTCCCCGCTGGCCCGCTGCCTGGGGGGGCAGTGGCGGCGGGGAACGCGGGGCGGTGGGTCATGGCTGGAAGGTGGTGGGTCAGGCGGTGGCTAAGCTGGCGGTGCGGCGGGCGCGGTGGAGGGTGGGATCCACCACGGCGCGCATGCAAAATGCCGTGGTCATTAGCGTTGCGCTTCAACCGGAGCGGATCTTTAAGGGGCAGGGCCTCACCAGACACCTCTTCGGGCGCATGCAGGAGAGGACAAGGCGGCAATGGGGAGGACCGACTCGTCCAGTGTGAGTTTGGTGCCAGAACGTCTACGCCGCCATGGCTCTGCGGCGGCGGGCGAGCAGGCCGCCGGCCCCGAGCGCGAGCAGGCCCAGACCCGATGGTTCGGGCACGGCACCCGCCACGTATTCCGGATAAGCGGCGTCCGCATGGGACACACCCCCCGGGGCGAGCCCCGTGGTATCGTCAAACACAAACCGGTGGACATCCACCCGTCCGAACTCTCCACCAGGTCGCCCCGTCGCTGTCATGTCCAACCACCCAGCGGTTGGCGCGCCACCACGGACCAACGCATCGACCAGGGTGAAGGCCACAACCCCCGACGACATTGCTACGCCCCCGGGCACAAACACACGCGAGCCACCATCTAGCCACACAGATCCATCGCCACTCCCAAGGCCTGGACTCGTATGCCCCGCCGCCAGCCCCAACACGCCAGGCCCCACATTCGAAACAAAAGCGGCATTACCCACAGCAGACCCACGAACATCAGATACATTGTCTCCCCCGAAGTCGGTCACGAGATGATTTCCCGACGTGGTTGAGATATAGCTGTTATTAAAAGTAATCTGGACGGTGGCCGCGTGGGCTGCGGTGGAGGCCCCGGCGGCGGCCAGCGCCATCGCTCCCGTGCGGAGCATGGCATCGTGGTTCTTTTTGATTGGATTCATTTTGGTTCGTTCTATCGTTTTGTTGAACTCCCGCCCGCGAACATCGCGGGTGGAGAGAGGGGTTGGTGGGTCAGGTGGTGGCAGTTGCCGCGCCGCGGCGGGCGCGGTGGAGGGTGGGATCCACCACGGCGTGCATGGCGGCGAGTTTTTCCGGCACCCCGAGGAAGGCGGCGAGCGGCGGCAGCGATTCATCCGGGCGGTGCACGAGATCCGCGTAAGAGACGCTCAGCGCCGGGATGCCCCGGCCGGTGAGCCAGGTCTTGGCGTGGTGGACCTGCTGGCGGTAGGCCTTGGCGATGTCCGCGCCGGGGTGGGTGGGCTTGCCGAGACGGGCCAGCATGGTGTCCTGGCTCTCGAGGATTTCCTCCATGTCCCGCTCCATGAAGAGCACGCGGTAGTGGAGGGGGGAGATGGTGGATTGGGGATCGTGGATTGGGGATTGAGGAGGGTTGATTGTTGATTGTTGATTGAGGATTGTTGATTGAGGATTGTTGATTTTTGAATTTTGAATTTTGATTGTTGATTTTTGAATTTGAAGAGGCAGGGCGGCGAGGAGCGGGGCGACGACTTTGAGGGAGTGGCCGCGGGCTCCGGCGAGCCAGCTTTTGTCCGGGCTGGTGAGGAGGGAGGCGACTTGGTCGTGCTCGTAGTAGCCTTTTTCGTTGGAGGCGTCCGCCTGGCGGCGGCCGTCCGTGAAGGCGGGCAGGCCGGCGGCTTCCAGCAGCTGCATCATCAGGGAGGTGCCGGAACGCGGCAGGCCGGAGACGAGGGTGATGAGGTCCTCCGGGACCACGTCGGCGAGGGCTTCCGGGCGGGGCTGGAGGGTGGGCATGGGGCGGGTCTCCGGATCGTCCCCGCCGTGCAGGGGGCGGGCGGTGAGCTGCTGGAGTTCGGCGAATTTGGAATCCCGCAGGGCGGCGAGCCGCTGGCGCGAGTATTTCAGGAGCAGCGCGTGCTGGTGCTGGCCGTGGGCGTCGAATTCCCGGCGGGCGATCTGGCCCAGCATGCGGAAGCCGGCGGCAAACAAGGGGGCCTGGGTGACGGAGGTGAGGAACGCGTCCTTGGCCGCCGCCAGCTCGCCCAGCCGGTAGTGGGCGAGGCCGAGGAGGTAGTGGCCCTTTGGCTGGAAGTAGAGTAGCCCCACGGAGGCCTGGGCGTGGCGGATGGCGGCGCTGTAGTCCCGTGCGGAGAGGGCGGCGCGGGCCATGCCGAGCAGCGGTCCGGGCGCTTCCGGATCCAGGGCGAGGGCCTCCGCGAAGGCGGCGCGGGAGTCGTCCCAACGCTGGAGCCGCTGGAGCAGCTCGCCGCGCAGGCTGAGGGCATTGCGCCGCGCGCCGAAGTCGCTGTCGAGTTCTTCGAGCTTGGCGAGGGCGTCCGCGTAGTTTTTCTCGGCCAGGTCGGCGTAGGCTTCCAGGTAGCGCAGGGAAAACAGGTTCGGGCGGGCCTTGGCATGCAGCTCGCGGCGTTCGTGGCTGAATTTTGCCTTCTCCTGGTCGGTCATGGCCTCGAGGCGTTCCTTTTCGGCCTTCTGGACTTCTTCGTCATCCAGCTTCATCTCCTGGAGGGTGGCGATGGCTCCGCTGGCTTCCTGCATACGGCGTTCGCTCACGGTGGTGACGAGCGTGCGCAGCTCTGCCGGGCGGCCCTGGCTCTGGTAGCAGGTGGCGAGCTTGAAGCCGAAGCGGTGCTCCATGGGCCAGGTCTGGTAGAGGCGCTCGAGGAGGGTCACGGCCTCGGCGTAGTAGCCGCCGTCGATCCAGGCCTGGGCGAGGTTGTAGTCGAGTTCGCGGACGGTTTGCGCGATGGCTTTGGATTGATCCGCATCCGGCTCCTCGATGTAGCCGAGGGCGACGAGCTGCTCGAGCGCGGCCTTGGAATCCGAGGCGGAAATCTGCTTGTCCGGCGGGTGCATCCCGTGGTCGCCGGGCACCGCGTCCCAGCTGGGGATGCGCTGGACGGGGGCGGGCGGGTTTTCATAAATATCGAGGAGCACCTTGCCGTCCATGTCCTCACCCACCGGCAGGCCGAAGAGGTGGAGCAGGGTGGGACAGATGTCGATGAGGCTGGCGCCGTAAACGCGCTCGTCCTGGCGGAGGCCGGGGCCCATGGCGGCGAAGATGCCGAACTGGCGGTGCTCGGCGGCGGGGCCGGCTGGTTCTCGCGGGATATTGCTCAGGCGCAGGTCGTCCGGGTGGAAGCCGTGGTCAGACATGAGGATGACGGTGGTGTCCTCCCCGGCCAGGTCCAGCAGGGTGCCGAGCATGGCGTCGTGGTAAAGGTAGCCCATTTCCACGCAGTGGTTGAAGACGCGGTAATCCCAGTCATCCACCTGCGGCCGCTGCGGCGGGTGGTATCTCATGAAGGCGTGCCCGAAGTGGTCGATGGCATCGTAGTAAACGCACATCAGGTCCCACGGCTCGTTTTGGATCAGGGCGGTGGCGGCGGAGTGAATGCTGGTGCAGTCCGCGATGATCTTCATGAGCGACTGGACGCGAGGGTCTTTTTCCGCCTTGTCGAGGTCCTCGCGGCTCAGGCCATCGAGGCCGGGGAGGAAGGGGCGCAGGTCGTCCTCGGTGAGCTCCGCCGGGTGGAAGCGCAGGTCCTTGAGGTGGCGCACCAGCCGCTCGGGGTGGATGGTTTCCGGCTTGAGCGGCCACTTTTCCGGATCGTAGGCGTGGTTGGAGTGGGCTTGCTGGTAGTCGTTGGAGACCATCACGCCCTTGGAGAGGGGCTCGGCGGGATTGGAGGGCCACCAGCCGACGGTGATGGTGTTTTTCCCCTCCTGGTTGAGGATATTCCAGATGGCCTTGGTCTGGCGGGAGAGATTGGTGATGGGGCGGATGCCGCCGGTGACGGGATCCGGCTCGGAAAAGCCGAGGATGCCGTGCTTGTAAGGGCGCTTGCCGGTGGCGATGGAAGTCCACAGCGTGGGGCTGAGCGCGGGCTGGAGGGTGGCGATGTTGCCCATGACGCCCTGCTTTAGGAAGCGGGCGAGGTGGGGCAATTTACCGGCGTCGAGCAGCGGGTGAATGACCTTCCAGTCCGCCGCGTCCCAGCCGATGAGCAGGACCTTGCGGGGAGAAACCGGGGACGGGGCGGTGGTTAGGTGAGACACAATCAACATATCCTGCTCGCCATCCCCCTCAATAGCGAGTTGAAATTACAAGTGGAACGCGTAGCACGTTGAGGGTGAGCAGTCATTGTTTTGGAAAGAGCCCGCACGGCTTAACCCTGTGGGTTTTTTCCAAAACGATGGCTGGCGGTGCGGAGCCGGGTCCGTTCCACTTGTAACTTGCATGCGCCCCTTCCTTACTGCCCTCCACTCCCAAGGCGCAACAGGGGCTGGCTCTGCCCATAGTCCCCGGTGTGCTGCCCTGGCCTCCTCCTGTGCGGTCTGGAATGCCCGGTCCTTGGAATATTTGTCGAATCTCCAAGCCATGCCGGCCTTGACCATCGCGAGGTTCACATCGGTGCGGCCCACGAACATTCTCCCCAGGGCCCGGCCATACTGATCTTTCCCCGTGGCGCGAATTTCCACGTCCTTACCGAATACGAGAGCGGAGAGGGCTTGCTTGGATTGCTAGCCAAACGGTTGCTTGAGTTCTGGCGCGTCGATTTCAACCAGTCTCACCTTGATCTGCACGTTGCCGGCGGTGAGCACGGTTAGGGTGTCCCCATCATGCACCCCCACCACGCGTCCAGAATTGCCCACCGTGGGCTTTGTCCGCTCTGGGAGGGTGACGGACAAGGGGCGGTTGCTCCCGGTGCGCTGGTGGCGCGTCCGGCGTGCAAGCGGTGGCGAGACTGGAAACCCGTTGGAGTTGCGGGAGGTGGCGGGGCGGTTCCATCTTGCCCGTGCTCGGCATCATTTGCGGGAGGGGGAGCGGTCTGAGGCTGTGGAGGCTGTCCGGTTGCTGGCGGTTTGCTGGCCGGAGGGCAGGATTCAGATTCTCGATAATCCTGGGTTGGCTGGGTTGCTCTGAGTTGGGGGCAGTGGAATGTGCAGTTCCCCGCACCCCCACCTTCAAAAGCCCCCAGCCAGTGGTTCAACCCTACCCCTTTTGCAGGTTCTGAAGTTTCGGAGGGGGCACGCTAAAAAATACTGGGAGTCCGCCGACCCACATCCCGACCCGCATGGAACCCGCTCTGGACGCATCCCGAGATCCTAACGCCGCCCTGGCAGCCGAGGTGATCGCCCTGGTGGACCGCCTGCGCCTTGCCCTGGACGCCACACCGCCGCCGCCGGGGAGGTGCCCGTTGATGAACAGGACAAGACCACCCGCCGAGCTGCGGGGCTGGCCTGCCAACTTTCTGCCCTCCTATGAAACCGCCCAAGCCCAAGGCCCCCGCCAAAAGCCGCCATCCTTTATTCTTGAACATCCCTGAAGCCGAACGCGCCCGCCTGGGGACATTTGCCGAAACCGTGGGCCGACCTGTGTCGTGGGTAGTCCGTGACGCCGTGACTCTCTACATTTACGCCGCCGAAGCCACCGGCCTGCGCCATCTGATGCCAGACCTGGAGATGACCAACGCCGGCAAGACACCCCATGACAAACGGGGACGTCCAAAAAAAACTTAAGACTCCCCGCCCCTAAAACCGGGCATATTAAACCTTGTCCCTGCGAAGCGGAGCCGGTATACTTGCGGCCAGTGAACGTTACTCCCGAATCATGCGCCAATCCGTTCCCGGTCGCGGGAATCCACCGCCGGGAGCCGCGGGAGAGCACCTATCTATTCCTTCGCCATGCGCCAGCATGGGCTTTCAGCCGCTCTCGCCCGGATTCCCGACCGCCCCACAGTGGCGGATCGAACCCGGTGTCGGCCGGTGCCGTCTCACGGAATAACATTTTCCCCGCAAACGCACCAAGATGAATCGCCGGAACTTCTTCAAAATCGGGGGACTGGCCGTCGGCGCAGTTTCCCCGCTGGGTCTGTCGTTATCCGATGTGCTGGCGATCGAGGCCGCCAGTGGCGGCAAGAAGCAGATCAGCGTGATCTTCATGTTCCTTCAGGGCGGAGCCAGTCACCTTGATATGTATGACATGAAGCCGGACATGCCGGCTGAGATCCGGGGGAAATATCTTCCATCTCCGACGAACATTCCCGGACTCCATTTGTGTGAGCACCTGCCGAAGCTCCGCAAATGCGCCGAGAAGTTTTCCCTGATTCGTTCGATGTATGCCAACACTTCCAAACACGGGGAAGGCGATGTGGACATCATGTGCGGAAGCCCGTTGGACCGGAATCTACAGGCACCGGGAATCGGGGCGGTGCTCAGCATGCAGCAAAAGCAGCAGGCTGCCGTCCCCCCTTTTGTCCACATCGGGGACATGAAGCATCCGGAATATTCCGCCCCCGGTTACGGCGGATATCTCGGCCGCTCCTTCGATCCTTTCCTCCTTACAGAGGATCCTAACGCCGCCGATTTTTCCGTCGGGGCCTTCGATCCGGCGGACAATGTGGACCCCATTCGCATGGTGGATCGCACCAGCCTGCTCCGGTCGCTGGACCGCTTTCAGGCGGATCAGGAAAAGCAGCTCGAATTTGCCCGGGTCCATGATCGGTTCCGTGAGCAGGCGCTCAGCCTGTCGACTTCCAACAAGGCAAAAGCAGCTTTCGATCTTTCGAAAGAACCTGACAAACTTCGTGATGCCTACGGGCGCAACCGGGTCGGGCAGGGAATGCTCCTTGCGCGCCGGCTGGTCGAGGCCGGTGTCCGGTTCGTGACCGTCCAGGGTTATGTGGACACCGGGATCTATGCCTGGGACCACCACTGGGGCATTTTCCCTCATCTGGACATCCAACTGCCAATTTACGATAGCAGTTACTCTGCGCTTCTCAACGATCTCGACGACCGGGGCATGCTAGAGACGACACTGGTCATTACAGCCGGAGAATTCGGGCGCACGCCGAAAATCAATCAGGACAAAAAGGGACCGGGACGCGACCATTGGGGAGCCTGTTTCAGTCTCACGATGGGCGGGGGAGGCGTTAAGACCGGGAGGGTGATCGGTGCCAGTGACCATTACGGAGCGGCCCCCGTAGAGCGGCCAGTATCAGTCGCCGACTTCGCCGCGACAGTCTATCACGCCCTCGGCCTTGACCCGAAGGCGGTCTTCAACGCCAACGGACGTCAGGTGACCCTGCTTCCGGAGGGTTCGCCTGTTCAGGAATTGTTTTAGCGCTGCGCCCACGGCGCAATCGGGGCACAGGATGGACGTTCTCCGCACGAGGCCGGCACCCGGATTACCCAAACAGCCCCATCACGGGCTTGCCCGTGGAGAATGGCGGGCGGACGATCCCGGTGTTTCTGTTCATATCCTGCAGAGGCACGCCCAGTGCGTGGAGAATCGTGGCGTGGAGATCCTGCGGCGTCACCGGATTGCTCTTCGGTGCGGAAGCGGTTGCGTCGGACTCCCCATAGACGGCACCGCCGCGAATCCCGCAGCCGGCCATGATCGCGCTGAAGCACTGGGGCCAATGCTGGCGGCCAGGAGGCCCGCTCGTCAGGATCACAGGTGTTCGCCCAAACTCGCCCATCGCGACGACAAGGGTGTCGTCCAGCATCCCACGATCCTTGAGATCGGTCAGGAGCGCGGAAAGCCCCTGATCGAGCCGCGGCAGGCAAAAGTTCATGCCATAAGAACCGCCCCCGAACGCGTTGCCCATGCCCATGTTGCCACCGTGCATGTCCCAACTGGAACTGGGCGGTCCTCCTCCTTCTTCGTCCGGCGCGGCGCCAACCCATCCATTCACGGTCACAAAACGGACGCCCGCCTCCACCATGCGGCGGGCGAGGAGCAGGTTCTGGCCTATGGGATGCATGCCGTAGCGTTCTCGGACGGAAACCGGCTCCTTGGTCAAGTCGAAGGCCGCCCGACCTTCCGGTCGCGTCATCGCGTCGTAAGCCAGCTCACGCAATTCACCCCAGTCCTTGACGCTGGGGTCATCCGCGAGGCGGCCGGATTCGAGGGAGTCGAGCAGCTTGCGCCGATCCTTCAATCGGGCCGGATCGCCCATGTTATAGATCTCCGGCAGCTTGAAGTCAGGCATGGCCGGGTGGTTGTCCGCGGAGCCGATGAACACCGGTGAGTAAGCCGATCCCAGGTACCCCCCGGAACCGATGTTCGGCGCGCAGAAGACTGGTGGCCCCACGCACTTGATGAGCCACGCATTCGAGATCAGATTGCGCTCATTCGAAAGATTCTTCGCCACCACCGAACCGATGTAAGGCAGCTCGTCGGGCACGCCTTCCTGCACTCTCTCGACCACCTGCCCGCTCAGCAGATTGTGCATCGCGTCGAAGTGATTGTTGATCGGGCGCGGATGGGACATCGAGCGGATGAGGCAGAACTGGTCCGTGACCTTCGCGAGCATCGGGTGGAGTTCGCTGATCTGCATGCCCGGCACCTTGGTGCGGATCGGTTTGTAAGGCCCGCGTATCTCGGACGGCGCGTCCGGCTTCAAATCCCACGTGTCGATGTGGCTCGGGCCGCCGCAGAGGAGCACAAAAATGCAGCACTTTTTCGATGACACCGCCTTGCCCGATGCATCGAACTGGTCCTTCCCGATCACCAGCCCCGGGACACTCAGGTTCAGGAGGCCGACGCCCCCGGCTTGGAGAAATTTACGACGGGAAGTCTTGGGAAGATTCATGATTGGTTGTGGTTTGTCGTAAACTCCATCGTCTTCTGATAGGAATTTGCTTTTTCAGGATGGCGTTAGATTAGGGCTCGGATTTACGTCTGAATAGCCGCATTTCAGCAGATCCGATCTCTGCTGGCAATACCTATCTCGGTGCCAGCGCGAAGAGACATTTGACATCGGATCAATGCAATGTTGCCGGGAAAACGGGGACATGAAATGGAGCAACTTAATTTAGTTACTCACTTGCTAAAGTGAACTTGTTTGCGACAATTTTCTTTTGCATGCAGCCAGGAATGGCCGGACGCTGCGCTCGGTGATTTGGCGGGCGGCGAGCTATCTTTTAAAGAGAAAGGTAAATCACACGCTCTATGCAGAGAAAGCCTGAGGACATTCAATCAGAGCCGCCGGAAAAACAATCTCCCGGCCCTACGCATGGGATTCGGTCACCATACCAGACCGGCGGTGGTGGGCAACATCGGGGCCCATCATCGGCGTGAATACACAGCTGTGGGTGATGCCGTGAACGTTGCCTCACGGGTCGAGCAACTTTGCAAAACCCATGACCATGACTTCCTCGTGACTGCAGACACCCCCGGCCTGGCTGAGCGGACGGCGCGGTAAACGCCACTGTGAGACGTCCTCGTCAAGGGCCGGAAAGCCACCATTCAGGTCCCGGGGATTGATCCCTGCTGAGACGAGCGGCTATTTCATCAGCAGATCGGATCCCGGCAGGTCACGGGTGCGAAGGAAACCGACTTCGTCCACAAAGTGCGCACACCCGGCAGCGCGGTCGCCTTGGAGGCAGAGGATAAATTCAAACTGCGCTCCCGGGGAGCCTCTCTCGGCGGCGTATTTGTTGACAAATTCTATCGCAGGCATCGTGTGGGTGCCCATGATGTTTTGCAGGTTAAAGTGGATCGGACCGTCGTAGGCGCGATACACGAGTTCCGTGCAGACGAGTTTGTCGGTGGTAAAGAAATCGAAATCAAAATCGTAGGGCTTGCCTGCGTGGCTGAATGCTTTGGCGATGGCTTCACAGATGAGATCAGGCTGGAGTCGCGGCCGGAGCAGCGCCACACTGTCGGCCTCCCCGATGCTGTGCTCCAGTGTGGTGAAGACCACGCCCTCGCTGATGGATTCCAGCACCACACAGGCGTGCCCACCCGCCTCATGTTTCAGGTAGCTGTTCCAGTGCGCCTGCACACGTGGATCTTGATGCAGACCGAGGGCCCTAAGTTCATCCGGCGTGCCCACATAGAGCGCCGCGTGCGGCCAGTATCCGGGGAGAAAGGCGTTACTCACGAACCAGTTCCGACGTTCGAGGAAAATATCGCCGGGCTTTAACTTGGCGCTCAACTCTTTCAGTTGGTCCGGTGAGATGAGGGGCTTGCCGGGCTCGCGAAGTTTCGTGTCGCCCATCCATAGACTCACGAACGATTGCACCCCGTAGATCACCTCTTTGCCTTCATCGCGTGCGTCACGGAGCGGTTGCTTGAGTCGCTCCGTGGTGAGTCGCTCGCCAGCAGTGGCGAGTTGGCCGCGGGTCTGACGGATCGAATCGTGAAAAATTCCGTACGCCCCGCCAAGACCCAGGTCTGCGAATGCGGTCGCGTCGTACTGCTCCGCCGCCAACTCGAGGGCGCGACGATTTGTGGTGGAGCAGAGACTCCGCCGGACGGTGTCAAACACGCCGGGCGCAATCTCCCACACGGGTTCTCCTTCATTGAGTTTCCTGACCGCCGCCTTGTTGTCGTTGAAGGCATCCACGAAATTCAGCGATGCCGTGGCCAGCGCGTTGGCAGCGGTGTAGGCGCAGAGAAAGGTGCGGGCACGCAGTTTCTTTTCCGGAATCTGGTCCGACTTCTGATATCTCCAGACCATGCGCACCAGCGCCGTGCGCAGCGTCACATAGCGGCGGGCCATCTGACGCAGCGCGTCATTATCGGCCTGGGAATACCAGCTGCGCTTTCCGGAAGTAAACTCATCCGCCAACATTTTTGCCTCAGTCAGCCGCAGCGGGATTTCCGGCAGGACTCTGCGCAGCAATGTTTCATCCGCCTCCAGCATCGCCGTGAGCCTTTCTTCTGAAACTTCGGTCAAATCCATGCCTCCCAGCGCAAGAGCCGTTTGGGTCCGTTTCCAGTGCGAATATCCGATCCACAGCAGCAATGCCACCAGCAAGCAAACTCCCCAGCGCAGGGCCACACGACCGATCCGCCGCCATGTCCAGGGCGGCTCCAGCGGCAAATCGCGCACGTGAACCTCGGCGTATTCATTGGCCATGCGGATGACGTGCCTACTCACTTCCGACTGCCGCTTGCGGAGGGCGCGGAGTTTGTCGGGTTGAAAACAAATCCTGGCCTGCGCCATCAGCGCCTCTCCTCCCCGCCGCAGGAGGCGGAGTTTTTTCAAAGCGAGGAAACCGCAGTAGGGCATGATCAGCATCCACGTCCACGCCACCCAGGGAAGGAAATAGGAGCGCAACGCAAACCACACCCCCACATACATCGCGATCATGAGTGGCAGTCCGATGGCTAGCCGGGCGAGCGCCAGCGTTGTCCGGCCCTGATTGAAACGCGCGGCGAGTTTGCGCGATACCAGATAAGGCACGGCGTGATGCAACAGTCCGGCCAGGGCCGGCAGGATTCCGATCACAAAGAACACCGTGTCCCGAAGCAAACGCATCGCCAGACGCAGCCGGCGGAATTGGACCACTGGTGAGCGCAGTTGCAGACCGGAGGTATTCAGTTCCTGGGAATACGCATCGATCATTTCCACCGCAGCCTCCGCACGCGGGCGATCCGTGGCGAAGAAATGATTCATCGCATCCGCCACGCGCTTCCGAAGCTGCAGCCTGGCCAGCGGGCCGGGACTCCTCAGGCCGGGCCGTGGTGCCAGATACTCCAGTTGATCCAGCAGCGGCAGCAGCTGCGGATCATCCAGGTGCAGCGCCACACGCTTCAGCCGCGCTTCAATTTCCGCTGAAACCGCGCGCTGGGCCTGTTTTTCGTGCGGATAGGCACTGGCGAATTCCGCCACGTCCAGCGGCTCGCCAACGTGAATCCACACCGCCGAGCGGAAGGACTCCTTCCGCTCAAAATTAATCCCCACCGCCACCAGCATGGGCCGCCCCCCCAGCGCTACCGCCTTCAAGGCAATCCGGGCCGTGCCTCCCTTGATTTGTTCAATCCTCGGAAGATCATGACTTTTTCCCTCCGGAAATATCCCCACGCAATCCCCCGCAGCCAGCGCCGCCGCAGCCAGATCCAGTATCTCCATGTTCTTTCGCAGTTGGGCCGCATCGTCCTGCGCCCGGTAGGCCGGGATCATCCCCAGTCCGCGCATCAGCACCCCCAGCACCGGCACATCAAAGAGCGTCGCCTTCGCCAGAAATCGGACATTCCGCTTTGCCGCCGATCCCACCAGCGCGGCATCCAGCAGCGAGTCCTGATGATTCGCCACAAAAAGCACCGGTCCCTGCGGCAATCGCTCCCGCCCCGTGAATCGCACCGGCGCATAATACATCCCCACCAGCGTGCGAATGATCCGACGCACACAATATCCCAAGGTAGTAAGCCGAAGTGACATAAGGAGACCCTAATGCTGGAATGAAACCCGCGCTGGAAAAAAATTAGGTCCTTCCGGATGCCGCCTGGTCGGCGGAAAGATCACCGCCGCTCGCACGCTGCCCAGCGCGGGTGCGGGTGCGGATTTTCGCCGAAGAGATGACATGGGGCTGGCGCTAGCGAGCCAGCAGAAGCTCGTGAAAGTCGAGGTGGATATCACCAACCCACACCACGAAGAAGGGGGCAGGACAACCTTCTTGACAAAATCTCCGAATCCCAGTCCATCCCCGAAGCATGCACAACCCACGATTCCGATGGCAATCCCGCGAGTTTGACCTATCCTGAGGGCCGAGTGATTGCCTGCATTTCCAGTGTCCGTTTCCCGTTCAAGACCCTCGGCCCTGTCAGAGACTTGTTGAGGGGAGATTCCCCGGTGAGGCCCTTGAATCCGACCGAATCCGGGTAAATTCGATCTGATTTTTAAAAAAGCGGCAGGGCTAAAACCCTGACATAATATCCCAAACCCAAGGCATCCCCGGATCTGGCATCCCCGGGCCCGCGTGGGTACCATTTACGATTCTGGTGGAAATGCCGCCAGTTTGAGTGGCCGTCGCAGCCGAGTGATCAGCCCCCCCTCACTCCCAGATTCCGATTCCCAATCCAACGCCCCCTGAAAAAGCAAATTCCTATCAAACATGAAGTGCATCATCACTACGGGAGCTTCGGCTCTCCTGCTCGGTTGCACCCACCTTCCGGCGTTGCGCACACCGGTTCATCACTCTGGTTCAGTCACAGAAGCACGCGCCAATGCGATTGCGCAGGCTGCGGCCGCCGCCGGGGAAAACTGGAAGCGCGTTGACGGCGTGGCTCGCAAGATCGACGGCGGCTGGGCTGTTTTAGTTTGCCCGGTTCCTACACCGGACGCAGGAACTTATGTCCTGGTGACGCTCGATGCATCCGGGCAGGTAACGAAGTACGAGAAACAGAAGTACGAGCCCTGATTCCGAAAAAGCTCCCTCTCCCCCGCCCTTAGTGCGTTGGTGTGAGCCCCCCGACTCCCCGACTCCCCGACCTCCGCCACTCCCACCGCGCAACGGGGCTTGGTTCCGCTCATAGCCCCCGCCGTGCCCTCTGTGCCTCCTCCTGTGCGGTCTGGAATGCCCTGTCCTTAGAATACTTGTCGAATCTCCACGCCATGCCGGCCTTAACCATCGCGAGGTTCACATCGGTGCCGTTCTCGAATACCCTCGCCAGCGGCCGCCCGTAGCGATCCTTCCCAGTAGCGCGAATCTCCACGTCCTTACCAAACACGAGAGCGGAGAGGGCTTGCTTGGATTGTTGGCCAAACGGTTGCTGGATCTCCGGCGCGTCGATTTCCACCAGCCGAATCTTGAGTTGCACGTTGCCGGGAGTCAGCAAGATCAGGGTGTCGCCGTCATGCACTCCCACCACGCATCCAGAATTGCCCACCGTGGGCTTTGTCCGCTCTGGGAGGGTGGCGACAAGGGGCGGTGGCTCCTCGTCCCAGCTCGATGGCATTTGCGGGAGGGGGAGCGGACAGAGGCGCGGGAGGCTATTCGACTGCGGGCGGTTTGCTAGACAGAGGGGCGAGGGCTGATTCTCGATGATCCTGGGCTGTCCGGGTTGCTATATATAAAGGGACGGGCAATTAATTCATCGTGGGTCCTGCTTTCCAGCATATCTGATCGGGAAACATGCTAACCGCTGTCGGGATGGTTCGCGCGAACTCAGGGGTTGCTGGTTTTTTGGGGAGCAGGCGGCCTGATCATTTGGACCCACGCGTCATGAATACGCTCTCCGTGGAGCACCAGGCCCGCCGGAGTGAGGTGGGTTGAATCGGCCTTCTCAAGTTCTTTCATGCTGGTCCAGGTGCAGGCGGTCAACAATTTGGCCAGGTTTTGTTGGGCTTGGACGACTTCAGGGTTGGCGACGACCCACGGATGCTGTTCGTCGACCCCGAGGATCATCGGCAGATCGGGAGTGCGGGTCACCCTGTCCCGGAGATCGGTGATCAGAGACTTGAGCCGTTCTTCGTAGGCTTGGGCCATCGGCTTGGTCTCGGCATCGCTTTCGCCCTGGATCCAAACAAAGCCGCGAAACTTGACCGTATGGCCTTCCTGCCTGAGCAATTCCACCCCGGCCGCCAGCTGCCTGACCATGTCATCATACATGCCGCCCTGACCTGGCAATTTCCAATTATTGGCAATGCTGGTGGAACCCAGCGTGAATTTGAAGATGGCAGGATTGCAGCCATCAAGCTTCAGCTTCCGGCCAAAGGCCACCTCCAGACCGAAATGCCCGACAGGGAATCGGCCGGCCTGTTTTTGCATCGTCGTCCATTTGCCGTCCGAGCTGCTGATGCCAGGACTGGTCCACCAGAGGCGGATTTTTGCATCCAGTCCCTGCGGATCGGCAGGATACTTGGCCGCCTCGCCCATCCAACCGTGCGCGTTGGATTGCCCGGCCAGGATGAAAAGGTCGAACTCCTCGGCACGAAGACCGCTGGTAAACAGCACGAGGGTCATGACTGAAGAGATGAGTTTTAGCATGGGGGTCTGATCGGCGTTTTTGTTTTCATGGCGACTGAACAGCCAGGGCAAGTGGAGGAAGCACTGGGATGTTTTTAGAATCATCGCGACCCAACTAGTTTTTCATCGACTGGCAATTCCTATCTCGCCCACGCCTAGTGCTGCGATTTCCCGAAGAACCCGGCAGAACTCCGCACCCAGCACAGTCGCAAAACCGGCATCCGAGGCCGTGTGTTGCAGGACATTCTGGAAATGCAAGGCAGCCGCCTAGTGTTTCGCGGTCTTTAAGGGGGGAGCCCCCAGCATGACACGGTCGGTGCAGGCGATGCCCAGCGCGGACAGGATGAAAACGCCGTGGATGATGGTCTGCCACATCACTCCCTCCGTCGTCACCGGAGCACCAGTCGTCAGCACCTGGGCGCTTGCCTGCGGCATGCCCAAATTACCGGCTGCGATGAAGGTCTTCAACAAATGCACCGAACTGATCCCGATAATCGCCATCGCCAGTTTGACCTTCAGCACGGAGGCATTGACATGGCTGAGCCACTCGGGTTGGTCCGGGTGGTTGTGCAGGCGCAACCGCGAGACAAACGTTTCATACCCGCCCACGATCACCATCATCAGCAGATTGGAAATCATCACCACATCGATCAGACCAAGCACAATCAACATCATCGCCTGTTCGGTGAGGCTGGTTGCCTCGGAGATCAGGTGCCACAGTTCCTTGATGAAAAGCACCACGTATACCCCCTGTGCGACGATCAGTCCGAGATAGAGCGGCAATTGCAGCCAGCGCGAACTGAAAATCAGGGCTGCCAGCGGGGTGAGACGGGGAGGAGTCGGTTCTGTGGTCACGAGGGATGGTTGGGGGGGTGGATGTTGAGCCCAGTAGCAATCCTATGCTCGACAGGAACTTTCAATATCCAAATGATTTCATTGGGGAGATTGGGATTGCCGGGTTGAGCGGGTGGCGTGCTGCAAGCGCCCATTCACCGCCAGAGCCTCCAGGCGACGAGTTCGGTGTCGGAGCGTGCGAACACCCTGCTGCCCGAGAAAGCCGGGTGGGCCCAGGTTTTTCCGATGATTTGGTGCCGTCCAAGTTCCTCGAAGCCGGATGGTTTCAGTCTCACGTGCACCAGTTCGCCATTTGAATTGAGCAGGCTGGCGAGGCCCTCGGATTCGCGCAGCCAGACGAGGCTCATCTGCGGGTTGCGATCCTTCGGCGTGAGGGTGTTGTCATCACTCCAGAGGATCCTGCCGCTCTTGAATTCGATGGCCTGGAGGCCCGTGGTTTTATCGAGGAGGTAAATGACACCATCCTTGATCAGTGGTGCGGCCATGAGCCCGCACATGTCCTGCTCGTTCTCCCAGGCCAGCGAGACCTCCGTGGGCTTCGTGCCGAGGCGCAGGGCCTTCGTGCCATGCCAGTAGCCGGACACGAGGAGGAGTCCATCGAGGTAGGCTGGTTGGGCGATGCTGACGCCGTAGGTAATCTTGTAGGGGTGGGTCCAGAGGACCGCGCCCGTCTCAGGATCAAGGCTCTGAATGTGCTCCGGACCCCAGGCGATCAACTGCCGCGTCCCGGCATGGGTAATGATCTCCGGCGTGCAGTAACCTGCGGGATCCGGGCCGCCGCGCCAGAGGTGTTTGCCATTCATCCTGTTCAAGGCGAGGACGTTGCCATCGGGCTGCGCACCGACATGCAGCAGCACCCGGGGGCCATCGATCACTGGCGAAGCGGCAAATCCCCAAGTCGGCACTTTCGCGCCATGCTCCTTCACGGTGTCCACTTTCCAGATTACGGTACCTTTGACCGCGTCCAAACATGTCGCCATACCCGTGGCGCCGAGACCGTAGGCGCGGCCTTGATGGATGGTCACGCTGGCGCGCGGGCCGCTGCCATATTCCATGGATCCGTAATCGGCGTCCCATTCGTGAGCCCAAAGCATTTCCCCTGACTCTGCTTTGAAGCAAAGGATCCGCTCCGTCTTTTCGGGTGACTTGGGGCGATCCATCACATACGCGCGACCATCGCTCACGGTGACACCCCCAAAGCCGCCGCCTATTTTGGTCTTCCAAAGCAGCTCCGGCTCGCTGGTGGCAAAGTCCGCGGGGATTTCCGGCGGATTCCAGGCCCCATCGCCCGCCACGCCACGCCAGCGGGGCCAGTCGGCCGCCTGTGCCGAAAAGCAGACCACGAAGGCGAGTGCAATGGACTTCATGTGATCTGGAATTATTTTTCGTTGGTGGGCATTTGTACGATTGCGATGGCTTTTGTATCGCCGAAATCCTACGCTGTCCGCTCCCTTCCGCAATGAGAACCGACCCTGTGTTGCAGGCAGGTTCGTTACCAACCATCCAACTATCAGTTTCTTCTCCGACGCAGCATCATGGCGGCACCAAGTTGCCACCATTGTGGGGCAATCCCGCTCCACCATCTGCAATTGGATGAAGCTGGCTCGTGCCGAGGGAATTGCCGCGCTGCTGGCACTTCATCAAGGCAAAGGGGCTGTCCCCCAGGTCAAGGGCAAGGTGTTCTCGGAACTGCGCAAAGGGCTGGTGCGAGGCCGTTGGAAACGCTCCAAAGAAGTCCGGGAGTGGCTGGAAGAGCGCCATGGCACCCGCATGGGATTGACCGGTGCCCGCTATTGGTTAAAAAAAGCGGGGGAGTCCTGAAGCGGCCGCGCCGGACTCACACCCGCAAAGTGGCGGCCCACAGCGATCAATTCAAGCGCACCCGGGCCCGCCGGCTCTGGGAACTCAAGGTGCCGCGCGAAAAGAACGTTCGGATCTGGACCATGGACGAGCATTGCTATGGCCTCATCAGCCATCAGCGCCAGTGCTGGGGAATGCGCCGGGTCCGGCCCCACGCGCCTTATCGCACGAAGTATGATTGGGGTTATCTGGCAACCGCCCTGGAGATTGAGGGCAAGGATGAGGGGCTCTGTGTGTTTTTCCCAGCGGTCAACAAGGAGGTAAGCGAATGCTTTTTAGAACAGATCAGCAAGACAGATCCAGAGGCAGTTCATGTGGTGATCCAAGATCAGGCGGGCTTCCACTTTAAGACCGGGGCGGGGGAAGTCCCCGCCAATGTGCTGCTGCTGCCGCTGCCACCCTACAGCCCTGAACTCAACCCGGTGGAGCGGGTGGGAAGCCTGATTCGAACCGCGACAGGCAACCGGGTCTACACCAGCCTGGACTCAATGGAAGGGGCGATCGAAAAAGAACTCAGACCGTTTTGGACAGACCCGAAACGGGTGAGGCGATTGGTGGGCGATAGCTGGATCCGCACACAAGTAAACGTTATCTCCAATTGCGGAATCGCCCATTATTAAACCTGGATAATGCAATAGAGGAGCGAGAGTGAAGCCCAGCGTGTTCAGAGCAGGGGGTTGACGGGTATGGGACAATCACCGTAATGGTGAACCTTCCAATTGAATATTCTGACAAGCCCGTGACACCTTTTGGCGGCATGGCG
>CALQSQ010000039.1 GCA_943333275.1 Akkermansia muciniphila | reverse complement strand
CGGATTTATCAAGATGAGTGCCAATCTCGCCGGATGGCGGGGCAATGCATCCATGGGTTGGTTGAAAACTCACGGCTACACGGAAAGCCAGCTGTTGTTTCTGCTGGCTGGTTGCTATCTCCTCGGTGCGGTGCTTGTGAGTTTCGTCAAAGTCCAACGCACCCCGCCCCTTTCATCGAAATAAGCCATGCCCACATCCCTCTTCGATCTCACAGGTAAAGTCGCTCTCATCTCCGGTGCTGCCCAGGGAATGGGCCGCGCCATGGCCCTGGCACTCGCCGAGGCCGGTGCGGATCTCCTCGTTGTCGACCTGAATGCCGCTGGCGGCGAAGCCACCGCCGCTGCAGCCAGGGAGATGGGCCGCCGCGCCGTCTTCTCCCCCTGCAATGTTTCCGAACCGGAGCAGATCCGGCCGCTTTTCGCGCAGTTGGATCGGGAATTTGGCCGCATCGATTTCCTGGGAAATGTCGCAGGCGAAGGCATGCTCGGAGCGCCCGAGGACATCGAACTCTCCGCCGTCGAACAAACCTGGCGCAATCTCGTCCTCGGGCGCTTCTGCATGTGCCAGGAGGCCGGACGCCGCATGCTTGCCGCGGGTCGGGGAAGCATCGTGAATATTGGATCCCTCGCCAGCCTCACCGCCCTGGGCCGCAGCCACATCGCCTATAGCATGGCCATGGGCGCCGTCGCGCAAATGACCCGCGAACTCAGCACCGAATGGAGCGGCCGCGGCGTCCGCGTCAACGCCATCCTCCCCGCCCAGGTCCTCAACCCTGGACTGGAAAAACGCATCGCCGCCGATCCCGCCCTCGAAAACAAATTCCTCAGCGGCCTCCCCGCCGGCCGCCTCGGCCACCCCGACGACATCAAAGGCCTCGCCGTCCTCCTCGCCTCCGACGCCTCCAGCTGGATCACAGGGACTTTGATCCCCATGGATGGGGGAAATCTCGCGATGAATGGCGGGGGATCAGTCGGTCCTATTCGGTGAGGGCCGGAACCACCCAAGTCGTCCTACAATCCGCGAAATCATCGTACGCTTCCATGCCATCAGGAGGAGCCACTCGAAGCAGCGTGCCGTCACAGTTCTCAGCGTAATGATTTTTAAGGGTCAGGAAGTCGCCAGCCTTCACCGCCACTTTTCACGGACTGTCCTCAATGGAACGGTAAGGCACGATGGCGGTGGCGACGGTGGCGGCGTGCGCAATGCCACCCGACAGGCATAGAGTAAGGAGGGCACTCTTCATCCCTGTCTTTGAAGTGAGGACGGCTGCTTTACGGCGTAGCCAGGCCCACGCCGCCGTCTGTTTAACCCTAACGCTGCGGCCACCCCAAGCAACCCCATTCCCGCAGGCTCAGGAATGGGCGCGGCTCCGTAGCCGTATTGGAAATGGTCGATGATGATGGCTCCATTGAAACGAATACTGCTGATGGGGATGTCAAAAAGGAATCCTTGGAACTTGGCATAAGGAGACGTTCCTACCGCGTTATTCAAGGCACTCAAATTGATCGTCTCTAGCAATCCACCGCCTTCGCCGAAGACATCCATAGTCGGTGCCGTGTCAAAATAGTTCATTGAAGCAAATCCTAGCCACCGTGGATACTTGTTGTCAGAAGTTAGAAAAAATTGAATCGTGAACGAAGGTGTGTTTGTGAGCCTGCTAATACTATGCCCAAGAAGACTACCATCTATCTTACCGTCGTCAGCATCGACGCTTCGATTTGAGACATTTTCCGCTCCAAAGGGCACCGCCCAAGGGGTTCTGCAATCGCCGAAATCATCATACACACCCAGACCATCGGGGAGCGTTGGTGGAAGCAGCGTGTCATCACAGTTCTCAGCTTTGTGATTGAGAAAGGTCAGTGCGTCCCCAGCCTTCACGGCTGTCTTCCATGGACTGTCTTCGATGGAGCGATAAGGCACGATAGCAGTGGCAACGGTGGCGGCGTGAGACAGGCCGCCGAGCAGAGAAAGTAGGAGAATACTCTTCATGGTTTCCTTTCAGGTGCTGCGAGCCCGTTTTACGCAGCGCCCAGTTCCCCTCCGCCGTCTGGTTATCGCGAACACTCCAGCTGCTCCAATCAACGCCAGTCCCGCAGGCTCAGGAATGGGCGCGGCTCCGTAGCCGTATTGAAAATGGTCGATAACAAGTCCTCCACCAAATTCGATTCTCCCCACCTCCTGGTCGAATAAAAATCCCTGGAACCTTACCCCGGAAGAAATGGTGGGAAAGGTATCATTCATGTCTATCAAATTGATTGTGTCTAGGAGATCACCGCTAGCCCCAAACACACGAAGAGTTGGCGGTGTGATACGGCGTCCGCTCAACGAGGCAAATCCAAACCACCGCGGCAGCTTGCCGTCTGACGTCGGATAAAATTGCACGCCGAAGGTTACAAATGAGCTTTGTGCTTCAAGGCTCGTGCCATTTAGTCTTCCATCTATAAGACCATCGTCGGCATCCACACTGCGGCTATGGTCAGATGCTGACCCAAAATCCACGGCCCAGGGCGTTCTACAATCGCCGTAATCATCATACACACCCAAGCCATCTGGGAGCGTTGGTGGAAGTAGCGTATCATCACAGCTCTCAGCGGAATGATTGAGAAAGGTCAGGGCGTCGCCTGCCTTGACCGCCACCTTCCAGGGACTGTCCTCTATTGAACGGTAAGGCACAATGGCCGTGGCAACGGTGGCTGCCTGTGACATGCCGCTCAAGAGAAATAGCGCTAGGAGTGTTTTCATGGATGGGTGGGGAGTTGAACGTCGAGCAGGTTAGACCAGTAAGGCGTATCATCGGTGGTGCCCGCTGGGAGCGGGATCCGGGTTCTGGCAATCAGGTGGAAGGGAGCGGTGAGGGTGGCGGTTTGGCCGGGGGCCAGTAGTGTCCCCACCGCGGACGTGTTTGGACCATCCGGCTCAATCACCGCGCCATTTTGATTGAAGTAGGTTTCGGAGCCGCTGGTGGAGGGTGCTGTAATGATCCAGGTGTTGGTGTCCGCGGCTTGCGTCACGGTGGACATGGGCTTGGTGGTCATGTTGGCGAGCAGGCCACGCGCTTGGAGTTGGTTCTGCGCGGTGGTGCGGCGGGCATTGAAGAAGCCACCTGCTGGACCCAAGGGATCTGTGCCGATCGCGTAGGGTGTGCCGATCGTTACTCTAGGTGCGGCTGCGAAGATACCGTTATACCCAGCGCCCCAACGTAGCGATTCGCAGAGCCGGAACGGCTCAAACTCATCCGCCGCCTCTTGGAAGAGAGCTTGGGCCTTACCGCTCGGCCCAGTTCCTGTGAGGAGGCCGTCTTCAGCTCGGGTTTGGAGGGCGGGCGGCATGAAGCAGAGCTTCCAGGCACGATCCCCGAAGCGCTGCGCAAACTTCGGGTGCTTGCTGAGCGCATACAGCAGCCTAGCTTCGCTCTTCGGTGGGGTGGCGCTCCAGGTGGCTGGCCACCAGGATTGGAAGCAGTCGCGGTTCTGGTTAATGGAATCCGCTCCCACCTCCACGTCGTAAGCCAGCCACTGGAACTTGCCGCCGTTCATGTTACGGAAGACGCGTCCGTTGTTGGTCAGGGAATCGAAGTTCCCCAGATAGACGTGCAGCAGCACATAGTCGATAAAGCCCTCCACATCCATGATGGACTCCACGGCAGCGTACTCTGCAGTGGCATCCTGCGCGGGAGTGGCCCCGGCTTTGGCCAGGACCGCGTCCCCCCTGGCCAAGAGATCTGCCCAGACCTCGGAGGGCTTGAGCGTGGCTGGGGGCACGGCCACATCAGCCCCGACCACATCCCCGGCAGCGTCTTTCCAGACGTAGTAATTTCCGGAACCAAAACGCCGTTCACAAGTGTCATCATCTGCTTTCTCGCTGAGCAGGTGGGCTCCCCAGTAGAGGCCGTTGATGTAGAGGTGTATCCAGCGGTAGTAGAGTTGTGGGTGGCCGAGCGTGGCGAGTGTGTTTCTCGCATAAGCATCTTTGGCATAGGTGGCATTCTGGGGCTTGGCATCCGGCTGGCTATCCGTCATGCTCCAGGTGTCGAAGGTCGGGTTTCGCAAGATTAGACTGTCATATTTTGGATCGTCGGTGCCCGCATCACCGAACGTAGCTGGAGTACGAGCATCATCGGCAAACGGCCGGAAATTAGGTTTATATTTCGCGACCCCCACCTCACGTCTGAACGTCACTGTCAAGGAGTGCTTCTGCGTTCGGTACCAACTCAGATTGGTATTGCCCGACATGGAGAGAACGCAGCGTTCACTTTTGAGTGACGCAAACTCAGGAGGCTCATTATTTGGAAATAACCACTGCATGTTGGCGACGCGTTCCCAGCCGTTGCCTTTGGGGTCGATGCCTGTGGAGGCAGAGTTGTTGGAGTCAGCGTAGATGCCGCCGGTATCGCGGTCGAAGAAGTCCTGGACCGGTACGGTGAGAGACAGGGAAGGCAGGGCGCTGAGTTGGGTCATCAGGGCGGCGCGGTTCTGGGAGAGTACGGAACCCGCTGTGGTGACGCCATAAGGCATGGGCACGCCATCTGGGTAGAGCTTGACTGAACTGCCGAGATCAACCGCAAAGCGCATGGACTGCTCAGGATAGGTGGGAGGTCTGGACTGGGGAGCCAGGGGAGCGTGGCCGGGCAGCGGCGGTGGGTCTCCTGCTGCGGCGCCCAAGACGCTTTCCTTAAAGATGTAGGAGGCTTGGGCAATGCGGGATGGCAAACGTCCGGGTGCGACAGCGACGGCCTTGAGGGTGACCGAACGGTCGAAGACCGGTGGATGAGCACTGTCGTAAACGGCGGACCATGAGGTGGGGTCTGCTCCGTTGGTGGTATAGTAGATGGTGGCCTCAGGAATGGATCCGCCGACCCCATTGAGGGTGAGATAGGTATAATTCTGTCTGGAATAGACCCCAGGCTGCAACGCCACTTCATCAGTAGTGCCATTCACCCTGCCGCAGACAGACAACGTTAATTCACGGCTGGAGGAACTGGAACTCACCGCATCATAACCTTCGCTATTCCGAGCGCCTGGAGTGGGAAATTCAAGATAACCCCACGCCAAGGGCACAGCAGCCTCGGCGTGGAACCGATCAAGGTAGCTCCCAAAGGAGACGCCCTCGAACTGATTCAGATTGTGGCCTCCGTAGTTCAGTTCATCCACGATCACCCCAGCGCTGTTTTTCAGGAGCAGATTCTCAGCATTGGCATTGTTCAAGCCAAACCGCGCCCTGTGGAACTGCGCGGTATCCGCCATGGGAGTGGGTGGGATGGCGCTATCCTGAAAATCCTGACCTGTGCAGAGGACGACCATAAATTCGCCCTTTTTCAGGAGGTGCGAGATGGGCGATCCAGCCAAGAAGGTGTAAGTCTTGCTGGAGTTGTCTTTGAGGGTGTAACCAGTCAGATTGATGTCTGCGTCGGAGATATTATAAAGTTCAATCCAGTCCGGGGAATCATTGGATGCGGGAAAAGGATTCGGGTCTTTCAGGTGCCCAGTGTTATTGGCACAGAACTCGTTGATGATTACGGTACGGTTGGGGGAGGTGCTCTGCCGGTAGAGTTTATAGGCCTCGGGCACGCCTGTGCCGCCAGTATTCCAAGCTTGGTCCCATTTCCACCATGAACCCCAGTTTGGGTCGAGAACTGCCTGCTCGTCATCGAAAAGGCCATCGCAGTCTGAGTCAATGCGGCAGCGGCGCACGCGGAAATACTGGCGACTGGAGGTGAAGTCGCGATCCGTGTTGAGGAGGTTGGCGGGGTTGGGCACGGAGGGCGGGGTGGCTTGGGCAACCAACCTCGCCCGGAGTTCAAGGCGCTTGGCGAAAAACCAGTCCTTGGCCTGCTGCTCTCCCGGAGGCACGTCATCAAACTGGGCAGAGGTTGTGGGGGCCGCTTGATTGTACCCGAAGGCCAGCATTTCCAGAGTGACCCGGGTGGGGCAACCCATGATGGGAAGGCCTTCGGGAAGCTCATAAGGCGGACTGTAGCCAAAACCGCTCCCAGGACAGTAAACCGACAGATTGGCAAAGCCGGAATAAAAGCCACCCCCCGGCTTTACCATGTTCATCAGGCCCGGCCCATAATAGAAAAAGCCGACCATACGCTGCTCCGCCGGGGAAAACCAAGTCACGCGCACCGACCCGTCATTAAAAGCCGCCACCATGTAAGTGCGCCGAAAAATCTCCGCATTTTGATAAAAATAAACGGGAGTGACGCCCCCGGCATTGGCATTGCCAAGATTCGGCCACTGATAGCGGTTCTGGGTGGGTTCGTAGGCGGATAATCCCAGCCCGGCCAAGACGGGCTTGCCATCGGTAGCGGACCAGGAGGACGGTCCGTTGTTGGCCCCAGCAGTCCGGGTGGAGACCACCCCATAGAGGAAGCGCGGGGTGTTCGGAATACTAAACCCGCTGGTGAAATGAAAATGGAGGGTAAGCCGCAGGGACGCCAAGCGGTCCGTCGTCCCATTTCCCAGCGTGTCTGTACCCGTCAGCAGGCGCTTGTCGGTGGTGCCGTTGTAATTTGGATTGGCCGTGAGCGCGCCACTCAGAATCTCCGGCCCGGAAACGGAGAGCGTGGTGCCAGCAGACGCCCCGCCGAGCAAGTCCTGAAAGGGGAAATCCAGGGGAAGATTCACCTGCACGTTGGCTGCAGCATCAGCCCCCCAGTTGCGGATTTGCAGCAGGATCGGCACCTCCAGATCCCGGTAGCTCCCATCCACGTGGACCAGGCCTTCCTGAACCAAGATCCCCTCGATCCCCTGCGCGGGCGTTGGGGTGGTGTGCGATGGGGAGCTGGCGGGCAACTCCTGCGGAGTGCGGGCCGGTGGTCGGGGTGGTGGCACGAAATTGGGTGCACTAAGCGCAGGCTCGTCAGGAGCCTGATGGATAAATTCAGAGAGCTGTTGACTCAGCCCATAATAGATCCCTGGCAGCGGTTGCCATACACGGTCCCCTGCGAGGCGCTCAATCCGATAAGCCATGCCCACTGTGGCAGGCCATTGGGCATATCCGTGATTGTCCTGGAGAGAGCGGGTCCAGGGGTCTGGGGTCTGCGCGTTACAAGGGATGCATGAGATCATGATGGCCAATGTCCACAGCAATGGAGCAATGGAGCAATGGAGCAATGGAGCAATGGAGCAATGGGCGGGAAGTTTGCATCGTGAGGGTGTGTGGATTGGGCTTAGATTGCTGGGGCATTGTACCTTATGCCGAAAGACCGGGCAAGCTTTGATGTAACGAGAGGGGATTGGAAGGCAGAGGACAAAACAGCCCGCGGAATGCTCCAATTAGGAATGCGCGCCAATCCACAGTGCCTCGGAACCGATGCAGGGGAAGATTGCTGCAACCAAATATCGTGCTCAACCGCTTTTTGAGAGACAGCCAAAGCGCCCCTCGGAACGCGAATTTGCAGTTCGCCCCGCTGGAATTGCGGTCTTGCGTGGTGGGGCGAATTGCAAATTCGCGCTCCGACCGATGCTGAGGCATCCCCACCAGAAAAACAGCCAAGCCGTTTGGCTAAAGGCCGAACTGAATATAACCTTTGGGACCAGCGCCAAGTTGCTCGTGGAGCTGCGTCTGGAACGCCAAAGGAGCGGGAAAATCCTCCTACTCACGCCTTGCTGCGTGCTTCGACACAGCTTCTTGATACGGGCGGTTGGCACTTCCGTATGGCCTCGGTCTCTTGAATTCCGGGCTCAGGGCCTTGCGCTCGCCGTTGGGACGAGGCATCACACCGGAAATGCGGCTGAAGCCTTTTCTGGCGCAATGGGCCAGTGGCTGCTAATTGCGGCAATGTCTTCCTCTGCCGACCTCCTCTCCTGTTACCGCTCCATGCAACGCATTCGCCAATGCGAGGAGCAGCTTGCCAAATGCCACCAGCGCGGGCTGATCTTTGGCGCCTGCCATACTTATGTGGGTGAGGAGGCCATCGCCTCGGGGGTTTGCGCTCACTTGCGCGATGATGATGTGGTGTTCAGCACGCATCGGGGGCATGGGCATGCGCTGGCGAAAGGATTGCCGCCGGAGCAGCTCATCGCGGAGTTGTTTGGTCGCGAAACCGGGTGTTCGCGCGGACGTGGCGGGAGCATGCATTTGTTTGCGCCGGAAATTGGGATGATGGGGACGAGCGGGATTGTGGGGCCGTGCATATTGCAGGCGGCGGGCGCTGGGTATAGTTTCAAATTGATGAAGACCGACAAGGTGGCCGTGGCCTTCTTTGGTGACGGAGCGGTGAACAATGGCGCGTTTCACGAGGGGCTGAATATGGCGGGCATTTGGAAACTCCCCGTCCTCTTCGTGTGCGAAAACAACCAGTTTGCGACCGAAGTTCCCTTCAGCTACTCCGCGGGGAATCCCAGCGTTGCCATGCGCGGAGCGTCCTACGGCATGCCCGGCCTTGAGGTGGATGGCAATGATTTGGTCGCCGTCGCACGCGTGGCAGGCGAGGCGGTGAAGCGCGCCCGAACCGGCGGTGGTCCCACACTCCTCGAATGCAAAACCTACCGCACGCGCCCCCACGCCGAAGGCATGGGGGATTTTACCTATCGCACGAAGGAGGAGGTCGCCGAGTGGCGCGAACGCTGCCCCATCAAGCGATTGCGTGCGTTTCTCCTTGAAAACAAAACCGCCACCGCTGCGGAACTCGATGCCATTGACGCGGAAATTGCCTCCGAAATCGCCGCCGCCACCAAAGCTGCGGAACAGGCCTCACTGCCTGATGGTGCGACCGCCACACAGCATGTTTACTGCGAGCAAGCGGCACCCGTTCCAACCGCTGAGCCGGAGGCGGGCACGCGGCAGTTGGGATACACGGCGGCGACGGTGGAAGTGTTGGATCAGGAAATGGCTGCTCAGCCGGGAATTTTTGTCATGGGGGAAGGCATCGGTGTGCGCGGAGGAAATTTCGCCACCACCACCGGACTCTTTGCCAAATACGGCCCGGACCGCCTCTGCGATACTCCCATTTGCGAACGCGGCTTCGTTGGTCTCGCCTGCGGGGCGGCCATGACGGGCACGCGGCCCATCATCGATTTCATGTTCATCGATTTCATCAACGATGCCTTTGGAGAAATCGTAAACCAGATCGCCAAAGTCCAATACATGAGCAGTGGCCGGCTGCGCATGCCGGTGCTCCTGCGCGGCTGCGTGGGGATCGGTCATTCCGCCGCCACGCACCACTCGGGCAGTTATCATTCCATTTTCAGCCACATCCCCGGGCTCCGGGTTGTCATGCCCTCGACGCCATATGACGCCAAGGGACTGATGACTCATGCACTGCGCTGTCAGGATCCGGTGCTGTTTCTGGAGCATCGGGAACTCCTGGGTCTGAAAGGCGCGGTGCCGGTGGAGTCTTATGAAATTGAATTTGGCAAAGCCCGCATCGTCCGTGCTGGCGACGCCGTGACGGTGGTGGCCGTGGCGCTCATGGTTCACCGCTCGCTGGCGGCCGCGGAACAACTCGCGAAGGAGGGCATCAGCATTGAGGTCATCGATCCACGCACGATTTCCCCGCTTGATACCGGGACGATTTTAGCCTCCGTCGCCAAGACGGGACGCCTGCTCATCGTGGACGAAGCCTTCGCTCCGTGCAGCCTGGGAGCGGAGATTGCCGCGCAGGTGGCCGATGCCGCATTCAATGATTTGGACGCCCCCATCCGCCGACTCAACGGAGCCTTCGCCCCGGTGCCCTACAGTCCACCTCTGGAAAAAGCCCTCGTGCCCGATGTGGCCGACATCGTCCGCGCCATCAAAGACCTCATTTCAGAATAACGAATCATGGCTATCGAAATCACCGTCCCCCGTCTCGGTTGGTCCATGGAGGAAGCCATTTTCTCCTCCTGGTTGAAAGCCCATGGAGAAATGATCCGCGCCGGTGATCTTCTCTTCGCCATCGAAAGCGACAAGGCCACGCAGGACATCGAATCCTTCGATGAAGGCATCCTCCACCTTCCTGCCAGCACGCCGCAGCAGGGCGACACCGTCCTTGTCGGCCAGGTCATCGCCTACCTTCTCGCCCCCGGCGAAACCGCACCGGATCGCGGTGGAGGGCCAGGAAACGAGGCCGAGGATGCGTCAGACCAGTCCGGGTCTCCTGACGTCGCCCTCCACACACTGCAGGGTAGCGGGCGAAGTAACGAGACCCCGCATAGCACAGAGCCCAAGCAACCCTCCCCCACCCCGACAAATTCCGCCTCGCCCATCAGCACCCCACGCGCCCGCCGCACCGCGCGCGAACTCGGCATCGACTGGACCACGCTCACCGGCACCGGACGCGATGGCCGCATCCGCGAAGCCGACATCCGCGCCCAGGCACCTAACACCCTCACCTCCACGCGCAGGCTCATCGGCGAGCGCATGATGGCCAGCCAGCAAAAAACCGCCCCGGTCACCCTGCACACCACCGCCGATGCCACCGCGCTCGTGCACCATCGCACCGAACTCAAATCCAGCGGCGCCACCCTCATTCCCAGCTACAACGACATGCTGGCTAAACTCACCGTCGCCGCCCTGCAGGCTCATCCCGTCATCAATTCCAGATGGGAGGGCGAAAATTTAATCACCTCCCGCGACATCCATCTCGGCATGGCCGTGGATACTGAAAACGGCCTGCTCGTGCCTGTCCTCCGCGACATCGCAAAATTATCCCTGCAGGAAATCGCCACCCGCTTCCGCGATCTCACCGAACGCGCCCGCACCAAACGCCTTACACCCGATGAACTGCGCGGCGGCACCTTCACCATCAGCAGCCTCGGCTCGTTTGGCATCGATGCCTTCACCCCCATCATCAATTTCCCCGAATGCGCCATCCTCGGTGTTGGTCGGATCGTCCGCCAGCCTGTCGCGGATGGCGATGCCATCATCCTGCGCGACATCCTCACCCTGAGCCTCACCTTCGACCACCGCGCCTTCGACGGCGCCCCCGCCGCACGCTTTCTGCAGACGCTAACCAGCCTGATAGAAGCCCCCATGCGTGAACTGGTTTCATGAGTTGGTAAACAAGCCTCCGCCATCTGCCAACGGAGGACGCGTATTTTTCCGGGTCGCCTTTCGAATTGGATGCATCCGATTCGTTTAGGGAGGCGAATCTATGGCTCACTTGGAGTTTTTCCATTCGCAGGGCTTGAAGCCTCCTCAACCTTTCTTCTCAAAATGCAAATTCACAAAGCCTCCCGTCCCTCCCGCTGCCGCCTGGCCGCCACTGCGATCGTCGCACTGTTCATGCAGCTTCCACTCCTGGCCGAGTTGAGACCGCTGGCCACCTTTGAATCCGACGAATGCCTTGAGGCCTGGACTTCGGTGAATGACGGGGTCATGGGCGGCGTTTCGAAAGGCGGATTCTCACGCTCGGAACAGGGCACGCTCATTTTCAAAGGGGAGCTGTCCCTGGAAAATAATGGCGGCTTTTCCTCCATCCGCATGAAGCCCACCGAGCTGAATCTTTCCGGCATGTCCGCCCTGGTCGTGAAGGCGAAGGGCGACGGGCGCACCTACTGGCTGGAGCTGCGGGTCGCGAACCAGATGGCGGCAAGTTCGTATCGCGCCTACCTCCCGACCACCGCGGCTGAGTGGAAGGAAATCCGTGTGCCACTGGCCGATTTCAAACTTCAGGCATTCGGTCGCGAACTGCCCATCAAAGCGCTCGATCCCGCCGCTGTGGCCTCCGTCGGCTTCACGCTGGCGGACAAAAAAGCCGGGCCATTCGAATTGGAAATTGAGTCTGTGAAAGCCTCACCGGAGGAGGCCGCCGCTGGCGCAACGGGATCAGCGGGAACCATCGTGGATGTCGCCAAGGCCGCAGGAGGATTTCAGACGCTCCTGGCTGCTGCCACGGCCGCCGATCTGGTGGGAGTTCTGACAGGCGAAGGGCCTTTCACAGTGCTTGCACCGACCGACGAGGCCTTTGCCAAACTGCCCGCAGGGACCGTCGATACCCTTTTGAAACCCGAGAACCGGGCCCAGCTCGTGGACATCCTCAAGAACCACGTCATTGCCGGCAAGGTGTCCCTGGCCAAGGCACTGGAAGTGCGCGAGGGAACGACCCTGCAGGGATCGAAAATTTCCATCAAGTTCGACGACGGTCGCGTCCAGATTGGCCATGCGACGCTGGTCAAGGCCGATATCCCAGCCTCCAATGGAATCATCCATGTGATCGACCAGGTGCTGCTTCCCTCCAAATCCGCCGCAGAGCCGCTGACCCCCACCGGTCTCATCGAGCTGGCCATCAACCGCGGCGTGCCCATCTTCAACAAGGGCGATGTGGCTGCCTGTGCGGCGCTTTACGAAATCACCTGCGAGGCCCTGCGCTCCATGAGTGTGGTCCCGGAGGCCTCCCGCAAGGAAATTGACCGCTCGCTTCAGACCGCAAGGTCTGAGAAATCCGATCGTAAAAAGGCCTGGATCCTGCGCGAGGCGATGGATGGCGCATGGGAAGCGCTGAAGGAAGCCAGGGAATAGAAAAGGCTTTCCTCCATTTCCGCCACCGCGAAAGAGGCGTTTGGGGAGTTGCTGGCGAGGGCTCGGGAACGTAATCACAGCGTTTCCTGAATCACCCTTTCCACGCATGAACATCGTCATCACCGACTACACCTTCCCAGATCTCGCCCTCGAACAATCCATCATCGAGAAGGCGGGGCACACACTCACCGCTCAGCAGTGCAAAACCGAGGCCGAGCTGATCTCTCTCGTGTCCGGAGCCGACGCCGTGATCACGCAGTTTGCCAAAATCAATGCCAGCGTCATCGCCGCGATGCGCAAAGCGCGCGTCATCGTCCGCTATGGCATTGGCGTGGATAATGTGGACTTGGAGGCCGCGCGCACCATGGGTATTCCGGTTTCCAATATCCCGGACTATTGCATCGATGAAGTGGCCGACCACACCCTTTCCTACATCCTGGGCCTCACGCGCCAGGTCGTGACCCACACCGCCGACCTCCGGGAGGGCCAGTGGCGCCTGGCCGTTCCCGTTCCGGAAATGAAAGCCCTGCGGGATCAAACCATTGGCGTGATTGGTTTTGGGCGAATCGGCCGCGAGGTGGTCAGCCGTCTCATTCCCTTCAAGGGCCGCATCCTCGTTCACGATCCCGTGGTCTCCGCCGCCGACATCACCGCGGCCGGAGCCACCGCGGCCACTCTCGAGGACATTATTTCCTCGGCCGATATCCTCACCCTGCACTGCCCGTCCACCGCCACCACGCGCCAGCTCATCAACGCCACTTCCCTGGCGAAAATGAAACCCGGCGCCCTGCTTGTCAATGTGGCCCGGGGCGACCTCGTGGACACTCCCGCGCTCGTTCAGGCTCTCCAATCCAAACATCTGGCCGCCGCCGCGCTCGACGTCTTCGACCCCGAGCCCCTGCCCGCTGATCATCCGCTGCGCAGTCTCCCCAACGTCATCATCGCCCCGCACATCGCCTCTGTCAGTCCCCCGGCGGTGCGGAAACTCCGCGAGGGAGCCGCCACGCGCGCCACCATCGCCGCCAATGGAGAGCTGCCACCGAATGTGGTGAATGGAATCACCGCCCCTAGACAGTTTGCATAGCCAGCAAGGATCGGCTCGCATTCTTTCGCCGTAAAACCCTCGCGTTGCTTAGGAAAAAGTTCAGCGGTTGTGGGGCCATTGTGCCCGTTGCATCGGGTTCATTCATTTCAATCCGCTCAGAGCGCCCATAAGCGCTTCCTGAACAGGCGGGCTGGCCAGGTTTCCCATGTGGCCGCCTTCTGGGAAAATCTTCAATCGGGAGGAGGGAAGCGTCGATTCCAACCATGCGATGTCGCGTGGTTCCAGCAGAAAGTCGTTGCGGTTTATCACGACTCGAACCTTCTGCTGAGCGCGGAGGCTTGTTTGGTAAGTTCGCAGGTCCAACTCTCGGATAAATTGGGAGGTCCCGATTCCCTTCGACCGGAAGTAGGGGGCGGCAAATTTATTAAAATAGTCACTGAACGAATAATCCATGATTTCATGGTAACTTGCCTCCCTCCGCCACGTCGAGAGTGGTGATCTTAGAATTCCCATGTTTTGACGGGACTGACTGCTGTAGATGGTATCCCGAAGCGTCAGCCGAAACGACAACGCTACCAGATATTGTGATTCAATGGCCTCGAAAGGAGCGGGTCTTGAGGGTGACGGTGGTAGGGTCAATAGTTTGGCCGCCTTGTGGATGGAGTTATTCACGCGCGCCTGACGCTGGTCGGCTGGCCAACCCAGCGGGGCCTTGTAGTATCGATCCAACCGCTCATCGCAGCCCTGCAGATCAACGGGGGTGTCGATGGCGACATAACGATCAAATCGCAGCAAGCCGGGAAGTTCCTGCTTTTCCCGGGCTGCCAGGTAGAGCGACTGGAATCCTCCCATCGAGACCCCGAGGAATGCTTTTTTCCCAAACCGTCCCGGATATTTTTTCTCCAACGTCCGGTCGATCTCCGTGAGCTCCACCAGCAGATCATTGCAATCCGTCGGCGGATAACCGGGCAGTGCGGCGGTGGAGGCCCGTTCCATGAATTCGGGATGGAAGGTTCCGGTGGTGGTAACGACGGAGAAGCCATTTTGATAGAGGGATTCCGCGACGAACAGGCTCTGCGAAGATTGCCGATGAGAACCGAGCCCGGGTGCGATGTAGACCAATGGTGAGGACCTTGGCTGAATCCAACAGTTGAATTTCATGTCGCGCCCTGTTGACGGCAGATGCACGCACATGTCGTGTCCATGTCGCAGGAACTCGGGATCCTTGGGCTGGAGCAAGGTCGCTCCCATGGTTTGCAGGGTGGAAAGATCTTTCGGTCCCGTGCTCGTCCAGTCAGGTGCCTCGTCCTTGGAGCTGTAGGTCCAGGCGTACTTTACTCCGGCGTAGGAATCCGTTTCCGAGCGGATGAACCTGACGGTCTCTTCCATCCGGTCTGAGAGGTCGTTATAGACAGTGCCTGGGGAAACAAGACTGTAAGGATAAAAGTACGTCCAAGGCTCCGCCGCCTTATCGCAAAGAATTCCGATGGCATGGCTGGGATCACTGGGACCGAGAAATGGCAGCATCACGAAGTTATTTGATTGCCAACCCCAACGGCTAAATGTCTGGCCGAAATCGGCGTCCGACTTTGGAAGATTCCATCGGCTGGCCACATCAAAGAACCCTCCGATGCCTACGGTGGTGTTACACAAAAATCTGAGCGATTCATCACCCGCGCCGCTCCAGCGCCCTTGCAGGGCATTGTTCAGCAGCCGACCCGGGTAGGCAATATTTCGTGTGAAATTACGGATCGAGCGTCGTGCTGGTTGAGGAACAACCGCCCGATAGGCCCGGGCGGTCGGTAGTAAGACCCCTATCGCCAACCCTTGATTTGCGGCCCAGATGCCCCGGTTCACGGGCTCAAGTGGATCCGCGATGAACTCGGGATACGAGGACTGGCCCGTCTGGGATCCCTTTGCACTCGAAGCGGGGGCTGACGCTGCGGCCTTGCGAGAGGACACGGTCGAGGAGCAGGAAACAGCCATGATCGGCAGGAACGCACCGAGAGGAAGCCAGAGACGGGTCAAAATCATTCCGAAAATTGGCACGAAGCCATGAGGCATCTGGTATTTCATGATTATTGCGACTGGGGGGGCGGGGGTTTCGCAGGAAGATGCTGAGTCTTAAGAGGTCGTTGGTTGAACGAAATGCAATATTTTGATTCCGCTGAGAACAGAGTAGCCCAAATGCCTTCAGCGTAAAGCGTTTGTAATCGTTTCCATAGCACGGGACCGCTGACCATTCATTCTGCCGACGTTGGCCCGGCGCCTGCCTGCACCATGCACCTCCAGGATGTTTGCAGATCAGCGCACGGACCGGCGATTGGGGATTCGTAATTCCGACTTGCCTAGTATGAATATGCAGAATATGAGGTCGGGAAATGAAACTGACGAAAAGAGGCGAATATGCGCTGCGCACCCTGATCCGGCTTGGCATTGCCAAACGGATGGAGGAGGGCGTGATTTCTGTTTCCAGCCTGGCCCTGCAGGAAAAGCTGCCTTTCAAGTTCCTGGAGGCCATTCTTTTTGAACTGCGGGGCGCGGGTTACGTGGAAAGCGTGCGCGGCAAGTACGGCGGCACCAGGCTCGCCAAGCCCATGGATTCCATCAAGATGGGCGACGTGGTCCGTCTCATCGACGGCAAACTGGCCCCCATCGGCTGCGCCAGCGAGACTGAATATGAGAAATGCACCTGCCCGGATGAAATCCACTGCGGCCTGCGCATGCTCATGATTGATGTCCGCAACGCCATCGCAAACATCCTCGACCGCTATACGCTCAAGGACGTCGTGGATGTGACGCTCCGCAAACAGGAACGCGACTCGGCCGCCAATCCGAAAACCCGGAAGAAGCGCGCGGAAGCCCGTCACGCCGATCCGGCCGATGGTTTTCTCGCGGAGTTGCTGGGTTCAAAAATCGCCTGATTTTCCTTTTCCAAAAATTTTCATGCCCATCGATCAACTGTTTGTCTGCGCGCTCGTCCTCCTCACGGTGGCGATGTTCATGTGGGAAAAAATCTCCCCGGACGTTGTATCCATGGGGGCGCTTTTCCTGCTGCTGGTCGTGCCCTTCAACGGGCATCCCATTCTCGCTCCGGCGGACAAGTCGGCCCAGTCGGCCATTCTCGGCAGCATCTTTGGCAACAATGCCATTCTCACAGTGAGCTTCATGTTCATCGTGGGTGCGGCGGTGGAACGAACAGGACTGGTGGAGGTACTGGGGCATTGGTTTGAAAAAATCGCCGGGCGTGGTGGACGTTGGACGCTGCTGGCGCTGGGGGTGCTCTCCATTTCCATCAGTGCCTTTCTCAACAACACGACGGTCGTGGTTGTGTTCATCCCCATGGTCCTGGGATGGTGTCGCCGTCAGCAGCTCATGCCGTCGCATTATCTTATCCCACTCTCGTATTTTGCCATCGCAGGGGGACTCTGCACGATGATCGGCACGAGCACGAATCTTGTGGTCAATGGCATCGTAAAACAAAAGGGACTGAACGCTTTCTCCATGTTTGAGATCACGCCCCTCGGCCTTGTACTGGCGGGAGGAGTGCTGGTGTTTATAATCCTGTTCTCCGCCCGCATGCTCCCGGAGCGCCCAAGTCTGGCCGTGCTCATCGACAGCGAAAGCTCGCGTGAGTTCATGATCGCAGCGATCGTTGGCGCAGACTCGTCCATGGTAAACAGGATGCTGGCGGACACTCCGCTGAGCAGCATGAAACGCATGCGCCTCATTGAGGTCCGTCGCAGTGGCAACCGCGTGGAAACGCCTCTGACCGAGCTGACCTTTGAGGCCGGTGACCGCGTCATCATCAAATGCCACCTCGCCGGAGTGAAGGGGAAATCCGACATTGAGTCTACCGAGGCGATGATGCGGGAGGAGCTTGGCCTCAGCTTCCTGCACACGGAGAAGGCCGTGCTGATGGAGGGCATGATCGGGCCGCAATCGGCCCTGGTCGGTCGCAGCGTGGTGGATATGAATTTCCGCCAGCAATACGGCGTGCTCATCGTCGCGCTCCACCGCGAGGGCGAGAATCAGCGTGAAAATTTTGAGCGCATCAAACTCGAGGTGGGCGATACCCTGTTGCTCGAGGGCTCCAAGGAACGGATGACCGAACTCTTTGCCAGCAGCGATTTTATCAACCTCAGTGAGGTGAAACCCAAGGCGAAACCCCAACCGTCCACCCCGGGTTACCGGGCGAACCGTTCCTGGGTGGCGCTGCTCGCGCTGCTGCTCGTCGTCGTGC
Source organism: Akkermansia muciniphila (assembly GCA_943333275.1). GTDB lineage: Bacteria > Verrucomicrobiota > Verrucomicrobiia > Verrucomicrobiales > V1-33 > JAGNEJ01. The sequence goes on along the minus strand of CALQSQ010000039.1, from coordinate 28,810 downwards.
TTGGTGCCTTTGATGCCATTCCCTTCGAATGGGTCTCGCTGGGGGCCGCGCTGCTGGTGGTGGGCGGGGGATGCCTCACGAAAAATGAAATTTACGAGGCGGTCGACTGGCGCATCATTGTGATGATTCTCGGCACGCTGGGACTTGGGGTGGCGATGGACCGGACGGGTGCCGCCAAATCCATCGTGCATGGGCTGATGTCGGTGATTGGAGCCTGGGACAAACGTTTCATCATTTCCGCCGTGCTGCTCCTGACGATCATTCTGACCGAACTGCTCAGCAACAACGCCGTGGCGGCATTGCTCACACCGCTGGCCATTCAGCTGGGGGCCGACCTCGGTTGTGACCCACGGCCGTTCATCGTGGCCGTCATGGCGGGTGCCAGCATCGGATTTGCGATCCCCGCCGGCTACCAGACCCACATGCTTGTTTACAGCGCGGGGGGCTACAAATTCAGCGACTTCTTCCGAATCGGCGTCGCGATGGATGCGGTCTGCTGGGTGCTGGGATCGATTGCGATTCCCATGCTCTGGCCCTAAGCCGCAGCGCCGGTGCGGCCTGACATCATTGAAATTTCCCTGAGGAACTAAGCCGCTGTGGGCTTGGCCTGCAGCTTGGAAATCATCTGACGCACATGCGCCGCTTTTTTAGCCCGGGGCTTGAGGACCGCGAGACTTTTGGAGCGCGAGCCCCAGCTAAGCACCTGGATATCCACCTTACGGGTGCCGTATTTGTTCATCGCATCCTTGGTCGGCTGATAGATGTCGATGGTCTTAGTGCCGACCAGGGCGGAACCGTAGTCATCGACAACATAGATGGCCGGGTCGCCTTTGATTTGGAACCGGGTGCCCAGGGGATAGATGGACCAGTCGGCTGCCGCACTGCGCAATTCGGCGCTTTTCAGCCGGGTGCCGGCTGCGGATTTGGGACCGTATTCCAGATGGTCGGCCTCGGTATGGGTGTAGGCGGTGGTTCTGACACCGGAGATGACCTGCCCTTGGACGGGCTGGGATGGGGGGAGTTGAGGGCTAAGATTAAGCGCTGTGAGCTGGGCATACATGGTGCCCAGACTGAGGAGTGTTTGGATGATCAATACTTAGGGGGGTTGTTTGATCCCACTGCAGGAATGGGGGTTCCTGCGAGGGGCGGCGACTTTCAAGCCATCTCACTTTTTGTCAATTTATTATTTTTGAGAATATTTTGCCGGATTTTGCCCCGCTGACGGTGCTTCGGGCGGCGAAAGCCCCCGATTGCCGATCCCTAAACGGGAATCCTGACACTTCGATGCGTGGCTTGCGCTCCGGGAGTGCCCACCGGAAGGTATCCGCCTTCATGGAAATTTCCCCACCAGCATGAAAAGCCCCCTCCACCGCCAGTATCTCTGGGAGCATCTGCTGGAGCAGGCTTCGGATGAGCGATTCTTCGAAAAGAACGCGGCTCTGTTCTCGCGCCGTGCCATGCTGGCGAAATGTTTCAATGGCATGGGGGCGCTGGGCCTGGCCGCAGCGGTCGGACCGCGCGCGCTGGGCGGAGAGGTCGCGCAGGCGGGTCCGCTCATGCCCAAGCAGCCGCATTTCCCAGCCCGGGCCAGGCGGGTCATTCACTTGTGGATGAACGGGGCACCCTCGCAGGTCGACACCTTCGATCCCAAGCCGGCGTTGGAAAAATATGCCGGAAAGCGTCCGGAGAGCACGGTAAAATTAACCACGGAGAATGCCACCGGTGGTCTGATGCCCTCGCCGTTTAAATTTTCGAAATACGGCCAGTCCGGCATGGAGATCAGCGAGCTGTTTCCGGAGGTGGCGAAGTATGCGGATGATTTGTGTGTGATCCGCTCGATGCAGACGGATGTCCCGGTGCATGAATCGTCCAACTGGATGATGTTTACCGGCAGCATTCAGCCGACGCGTCCATCCTACGGCTCCTGGCTGCTCTACGGGCTGGGCAGTGAAAATGAAAACCTGCCCGGATTCGTCGTGCTGGGAGAACAGGGCCAGCCGGTCAATGGGCCGTCGAACTGGAGCAGCCGCTTTCTACCCGGTATTTATCAAGGCTGCCAGGTCGCCCTGCCCAAGGAATACAATCCACGCGAAGTCATTCCCTACCTGCAAAATGCGCAGCTCTCTCCTGTTTCCCAGCGTCGCGAACTCGACCTCATGCAGCGGCTCAATGCCCTGCACATGGAACGCAGGGGTGCGGAGAATGCGATGAACGCGCGGATTCAATCGCTCGAAATGGCGTTCAACATGGAAAGCTCCGCGGCGGAAGCCTTCGATACCAGCGGGGAATCGGCCGCGACCCTGGAAGCCTACGGGCTGACGGGCCCGGGAGCTGATCTGGTCGCGAACAGCGGGGACGGCGGATTCAAACGTGCCACGTATGCGCGCAACTGCCTGCTGGCCCGCCGCCTCGTGGAGCGCGGGGTGCGGGTCGTGCAAATTTACTGCGGCAAAAGCCAGCCGTGGGATCACCACTCGAAGAACAGCGAATCGCACCGCAACCATGCGGCGGTGGTGGATCGTCCCATCGCCGCGCTGCTCGGTGATCTCAAACAACGCGGCCTGCTGGAAGACACGCTGGTCCTCTGGGGCGGGGAGTTTGGCCGCACGCCGACTTCCCAGGGCGACGATGGACGGGATCACAACCATCATGGATTCACAGTCTGGATGGCGGGTGGCGGCGTCAGGGGCGGCACGATTTATGGCTCCACCGATGAATTTGGATTCAAGGCTGAGGAAAATCCCGTCCACGTGCATGACCTCCACGCCACCATGCTTCATCTCATGGGTCTGGATCATGAAAAGCTGACCTACCGCTACAGCGGGCGCGATTTCCGGCTGACGGATGTTTATGGGCGGGTGGTGAACGAGATTATTTCATGAAATTGACACTCCTGCTTTTTGTGGCGCTGCTCGGAAATGTTTTCGCGGAGGGATCCTCCAAGCGCGTCATCGATTTGGATTCGGAAGGCCATCAGTGGGCATTCCAACCGCCCGTAAAACATGAGGCACCAACGGTCTCTACCAATGACTGGCCCCGCAAGCCACTGGATTCATTTATCCTGGCTGCGCTTGAACAAAAAAATCTCCACCCGGTCCGTCAGGCCACCAAGGCTGAATGGATCCGCCGCGCCACGTTTGATCTCATCGGCCTGCCGCCAACCCCGGAGGAATGTGCGGCGTTTGAAATGGACCAAGATCCGAACGCCTTCGCGAAGGTGATCGATCGGCTGCTGGCCTCCCCGCATTATGGCGAGCGCTGGGGCCGTTACTGGCTGGATGTGGCGCGCTATGCGGACGACCAGGGAAATTCATTTCTAACGCCGACTCCGGCCGCCTATCTGTATCGCGACTGGGTGGTGAACGCCTTCAATCAGGATCTTCCCTATAACGAATTTGTCCGACTGCAGATTGCCGGCGATGAAATTCCCGGGCCCGCCACCGATTACGTGGCCCGGCTGGCCGGACTCGGATTTCAGGGGCTGGGACCGCAATTCCGCAAGGGAGCCGCCGGTGAGGCCAAGGCCAAGGCGGATGAGTTGGAGGACCGCGTGGACACGCTCACCCGCGGCATCATGGGGCTGACGGTTTCCTGCGCCCGCTGTCACGATCATAAATTCGACCCCATTCCCACCAGGGATTATTACTCCCTCGCCGCCGCCTACAACGGAGCGGAGTGGCCCGCCCGCATGCTGGCGTCTCCGGACATTGTTGAAACGCACAAGAAATGGGGGGAGCAGGTCGAGCAGCAAAAGGCGGCGCTTAAAAAATGGTCCGAAGATCAGTCTGCGCACCTCAGCCGCCAGATGCTTCTGAAAACCGATACCTACGCCCTGGCTGCCTGCAAAGTGAGCGTGCTCCGACAGCAAAAACTCCCGCTCGATGAAGCCGCGTTCGCCAAACAGGAAGGCCTCGATCTTTATTTCCTGAAACGCTGGGCCGCCGTTCTGGATGAAGCGGGGGATGAGCCGATCCTCAAACCTCTCCGCGATGCGGCCACGCAGACCAAGGCACTCGCCAGCGTTGGGACATCAGAGCCGATGCGGCAGCAGGCTGAAGCCTTGAAAAACCTCGCCACCGCCGCCGTCGCCGCGCTCACCGCCATCGAGACGCCACCGGCCGATCCCTCACAAAAACCCCCGGCCCTCACTCCGGAACAGGACCGGCTCCTCACCGTGCTCTGGAAAGACGCCAAGGCCCCCTGTTTCATCGCCGAGAATGACCGCGCGGGATTGCTGGACGAAGCCCAGAAAAAACAACTCGCCGACCTGCAGACGCAGCTGGACACGCTCTCGAAAAATCCGCCCGCCTCCGGCCCCGTCATGCCCAGCATCAAGGGCGGCGGACAACCCATGCAGGTTTTCGTGCGCGGCAATCCGGAAAATCTTGGCGAACCTGCGCCCCCCGGATTTCTCCAGGTCTTGAGCAGGCGCGACCCCACCTCCGAGGGCAAACCCTTCACCAGACTTGAGCTCGCCAACGCCCTCGTCAATCCGCAGAACCCGCTGACCGCCCGCGTCTTCGTGAACCGCGTCTGGCATTATCATTTCGGGCGCGGCATCGTGCCCACGCTCAGTAATTTTGGGAAACTCGGCAGCCCGCCAACCCACCCGGAACTGCTGGACACGCTGGCGGTGCAATTCATGGAGGCGGGCTGGTCGGTGAAATGGCTGCACCGGGAAATCATGCTTTCAGCCACCTATCAGCTCTCCAGCGCCCAGGATCCCGGCAATCTCGCCAGCGATCCCGGAAATGTTTACCTCTGGCGCATGACTCCGCGGCGGCTGGACATCGAGGCCTGGCGCGATGCCCTGCTCAGCATTGCCGGCCGGCTCGATCTGCAAATCGGCGGCCCCTCCATTGACCAGACAACTCCGGGCCTCAAGGAAGTTCCGGGTTTCGATTTCTTCACGCGCATGAACGGCATGGAAGCCGACAACCCTGCCGGACGCCGCCGCACCCTCTACACGGTGGTCAGCCGCTACGCGCCCAATGCCACCCTCACGCTCTTCGATTTTCCCGAACCCAACGTGACCAGCGACCAACGCAACGTCACCACCGTGCCCCAGCAGCAATTGTTCGTGCTCAACAGCCCATTCATGCTGGAAATGAGCCGGGAGTTCGCCAAACGCCTCGGGCAGGCCACCCCCCACGATTCGGAACGCCTCCAAAACGCCTGGCAGCTCGCCTACGGCCGTCCGCCAACCGCGGACGAAATTTCCCTGGCCCTGGAATTTCTTCAGGCACCCGCAGACACCGCTGTGGGAGATCAGCTGAACCGATGGGAACAACTCGCGCATGCCCTGCTGGCGAGCAATGAGCTGATGTTCGTGCCGTGAGGAGGAATGCCGGGCACGAGATTGGGAAACCTGCACCGGTTGATGGCAGATATTCGCACTAGCCAGCGGGCGCCAATCCCCTATCATCGCGGACGAATCCCCCTTACCCCTGCCCCTGCGCCTCGCGCCGTTATGAACGACAGTTCCTCGCATACCCAACCCCTGAAGACGGACGACCAGCACAATGGTCTGCAAAAGCTTTCCACCGCGACCCTGGTCTTTGCCGCGTTGGGGGTGGTGTTTGGCGATATCGGCACGAGCCCGCTTTATGCGGTGAAAGAATGCTTCAGCCCGGAGAGCGCGCACTCGGTGCTCCCGGATCCGGCAAATATCCTGGGCATCACCTCCCTCGTCCTTTGGTCGCTGATCCTCCTGGTTTGCGTGCAATATTTAGTCTTCGTGTTGCGGGCGAACAACAAGGGCGAGGGGGGGGTGCTTTCCATGCTGGCCCTAGCCACTCAGAATGAGCCCGCAGGAAAGAAACGACACACGCTTGTATTGCTGGGTATTTTCGGAGCCGCCCTCCTCTTTGGAGACGGAATGATCACGCCTGCCATCTCCGTGCTGAGTGCCGTGGAGGGCCTCAAGGAGGCACCGCAAATTTTTGGTGCCCAGCCGGTCATGCCGGAGGGCCTGGATGCGGCCGGCATCAGACTCTTCAAGGAGGTAACCCTGGAGGGCTGGCACAACCAGATTCAATCGGTCATTGTCCTCATTACCGTCCTCATTCTCATCGGGCTTTTCTCCTTCCAATTTCTGGGCACGGAGCGGGTCGGCAAATTTTTCGGTCCGGTGACCTCCCTTTGGTTTCTCGTCCTCGCCGTCCTTGGAATTACTAATATCGCAGCCTCCCCGGAAATTTTCGCGGCGTTCAACCCCATGCTGGGCGTGAAGTTTCTTTTCGATGGCGGCTGGCACCACTTTGTGATGCTGGGCTCGGTGGTGCTCTGTGTGACAGGTTGCGAAGCCATGTATTCGGACATGGGGCATTTTGGGGCGAGACCCATCCGCATTGGCTGGTTCACCATTGCCTTTCCCGCGCTGGTCCTCAACTACCTCGGCCAGGGAGCGCTGCTGCTGCGGGATCCCGAGGCGGCGGTCTCGCCGTTTTTCAGACTGGCTCCAGCGTGGGCTTTGCTGCCCCTGGTCCTGCTGGCCACCTGCGCCACGGTGATTGCCTCGCAGGCACTGATTACCGGAGTCTACTCACTCACCCTCAGTGCCATTCAAATGGGTTACCTGCCCCGGACCACCATCCGCCACACCTCGGAGCATACCCGCGGCCAGATCTACATCCCGCTGGCAAACTGGACGCTCATGTTAGCCTGCATCGGTCTGGTGCTGGCGTTTCGAAAATCCTCCAATCTCGCCGCCGCTTACGGCATCGCTGTAACCATCACCATGATGGTTACAAGCGTGCTCATCGGTTTCGTTGCTGTGAAAATCTGGAGATGGCGCTGGCCCGTGGCGCTGGTGTTTTGCATCATCATGTTCTCCCTGGAAGGCATGTTCCTGGTGGCCAATGGCCCCAAATTCCTCGATGGAGGCTGGTTCTCCATTGGCATCGCCCTCACCATGTTCACCGTCATGACCACCTGGAAGACGGGAAGGGATCTGGTCAGGGAAAAACTCGAGGCTTCCGGATTGCCGCATGAATTGCTCATCGAAAGCCTGAACCGCCGGCCCCCGATCAAGGTTCCCGGCACGGCCATCTTCATGTCGAGCAGCCGTGGGCGCACCCCCGTGGCGCTGCTCCATAATTTAAAGCACAACAAGATTCTCCATGAGCGCGTTGTCTTCATGACACTCCTTGTTGAGGACCAGCCTTATGTCCTGCCCAGCAAACGCGTCGAAGTCGAGGACCTCGGTGAGGGGTTCTGGCGGGTGACGGGCCGCTACGGTTTCATGCAGAAACCACAGGTGCCACGCCTCCTCCGTCGCTGCAAACAGCACGGGCTCGACGTCGCGGCTGAGAAATCCACGTTTTTCCTGGGCCGGGAAATCATCATCCCCAGCGCCAAACCCGGCATGGCCCGCTGGCGCGAACACCTGTTCGCCTTCGCCAGTAAAATTGCCCAGCAGCCCGCCACCTATTTCCAAATCCCCATCGGCAGCGTCATCGAACTCGGCCAGCAGGTGGAAATCTGACATCGTTCCTCCCGTGCGGTCAAAGGCCGAGGCATTCCCCCATGAGCCTTAGCTTAAGAGGGTCGCAGGCTCAAGGACCGGGAAGCACCGGCCTATCGTAGCACAGGTTTGTAACCTGTGAGCATCGCGGCAAGCCGTATTCCCCGGGACTCAGCAATGCCGCGTGTGTTCAGCGAACCATTCTGCTCGCGCGATGGGCACGGGTTGCAAACCTGTGCTGCGTTGCTGCGCAGGACGCACCACTCTCACCTCTGACTTGTCGCAAAGACCCGGTTCCACGTTAAGTTAGCGCCCATGAGGTATCCCCTCCGTTATTCGCCAGCTCACTCCTTTGGTTTCTGCGGCATCGCCCGCTCCTTCTGCTTCTTCGTTGGCTCGGCGTGCGGCGTTTTTTGCTCGATTTTTGACAAAATGTTCAGGAAATAGTGTTTTCTTTTTCGAGGGTTTTGCCCTATGAAATGCGGCTTCTCGGAAGCCCTCCCTTAGTCAGCACCAAACAACCCACAACCCCACCATCCATTATGGGATTACTTGACACCATCCTCGGCGCTTTTTCCGGTAAATCAGACGACCCATCCGGAGCCAATCCGGTTGGGGGTGCCCTCAATGCCCTGCTTACGCAAAATGGCGGCCTTCAGGGGCTTATGGGTAAATTTTCCCAGGGCGGACTCGGCGAGATCTTCTCATCGTGGACCGGCATGGGGGATAACAAGCCAATCTCGGCGGACCAGATTCACAGTGTCCTCGGAGGTGATCAGGTGCAGGCGCTTGCGTCCAAACTCGGCGTGGACCCCGCCCAGGCCTCCGGCTTTCTCGCGGAATATTTGCCGAAAATCGTCGATAAGTTGACCCCATCCGGGCAGGTGGACGCGGCAGCGGATCATTCGCAAGGCTTGGCGGCCCTTTTGCCCTCGCTCCTGGCGAAATTGGGTGGCGGTTCCCATCAAGCATGAAGGGACTTTCTCTAATTTTCATGATTTCAGGCCGGGTTCCCGCCGTCGCACGCTCGGCGTAACGTTTCTTGCTAAATTGACGACGCCCCTCTGCCACCCACTGAACCAAATCCATCGTTTCCCAGGGCACCATTTTCGCTGCGTCCAGTCTCCAGTCCAGCGCGTAGCCACAGAATCCCCCCTCTCATGGAGTCGGAATTCCGGAGAAAACAAACCACAAACCACAAACAAGCATGAAATTGTTCAGACACACACTTGTCCTGCTGTTGGCTCTGGCGCTCGCGTCAGCCGCCCACGCTCAGGATAAGAAGAAACCCAACATCCTGGTCATCTGGGGTGATGACATCGGCAACCAGAACATTAGCCACAACAGTCGCGGCATGATGGGCTATCAGACGCCGAACATCGACCGCATCGCCAAGGAAGGCGTGGCCTTCACGGATTACTACGCCCAGCAGAGTTGCACGGCGGGTCGCGCGGCCTTTATTGGCGGCTCCGTCCCCCTCCGCAACGGCATGTTGAAAGTCGGCGTGCCCGGCGCGAAGGAAGGCTGGCAGAAAACCGACGTGACGATGGCCACTGTGCTGAAGGCACAAGGCTACGCCACCGGACAGTTCGGCAAGAACCACCAGGGCGACCGCGATGAGCATTTGCCCACGATGCATGGCTTCGACGAGTTCCTCGGCAATCTTTATCACCTCAATGCGGAGGAGGAGCCGGAGAACGCCGACTACCCGAAGGACCCTGAGTTCCGGAAAAAGCACGGCCCGCGCGGCGTGCTGAAAACCAAGGCCGACGGCAAGGGTGGCCAGACCATCGAGAACACCGGCCCGCTGACCAAGAAGCGCATGGAGACCATCGATGACGAAACCATCGCCGCCGCCAAGGACTTCATTACCCGCCAGAATAAGGAGGGCAAACCCTTCTTCTGCTGGTGGAACGGCACCCGCATGCACTTCCGCACCCATGTGAAGGCGGAGCACAAGGGCATTTCCGGTCAGGACGAATACAGCGACGGCATGGTCGAGCACGACATGCATGTCGGCGAACTGCTCAAGGTCATCGACGATCTCGGCATCGCCGACAACACCATCGTCCAGTATTCCACCGACAATGGCGTGCATTACAACACCTGGCCCGATGCCGGCACCACGCAGTTTCGCAGTGAGAAGAACACCAACTGGGAGGGCGCCTACCGCGTTTCCTGCTTCGTCCGCTGGCCCGGCCATTTCCTCGCAGACAAGACGCTCAACGGTATCGTCGCCCACGAAGACTGGCTGACCACCTTCGCCGCCGCCGCCGGTGCCCCTGACATCAAGGAAAAGCTCCTCAAGGGCGTGGAACTCAATGGCCGCACCTACAAGAACCACCTCGATAGCTACAACCAGCTCGACTACCTCAGCGGCAAAACCAAAGAGTCGCCGCGCAAGGAGTTTATCTATGTGAATGACATCGGTGAAATCGTCGCCGCCCGCCTCGGCGATTGGAAGGCCGTCTATATGGAAAACCGCGCCGAAGCCATGCCGCTGTGGCGCGAGCCATTCATTGAATTGCGCGCCCCGCTGCTTTTCAACCTGCGCCGCGATCCGCTCGAAAAAGCCCAGCACAACGCGAACACCTACGATGACTGGTGGCTCGACCGCGTTTATCTCATCACCCCCGCCACGGCCATGGTCGGGGAGTTCCTCATGACCTTCAAGGACTACCCAGCCAGCCAGACGGCGGGTTCCTTTAACCTGTCGAAGGTGCAGAAGCAGATCGAAGACATGGGCAAGGCCGCGAAGTAACGCCACGCGCCGTCCCATCGATCGGGCCGCATCTGTTCCATCCGGGTGCGGCCCATTTCTCAAAAAATCAATTCAACAGGAGCAAACAGAGGAAATACAGCATTCAATGCCGCTCCGTTTCCTCTGTTTGCTCCTGTTCAAATCCAACAAGTCACCAATATGAAACCACAGTCATCCACCCTCCAATTCCTCGCGCTCCTTTTAAGCGTAACCACCTCCACCGTCATCGCTGAGGAAGGCGGTGCGGGTCATTACATGCCCGGCGGTGCGGGCACCCTCATTGACGCGCCACCCATCAAGGCAGGCTGGGTCTTTGAATCCATCTACCTGCACTATTCGGGCGAGACCTCGCTCAGCGCCGCCTTTCCCCGTGCAGGACTTGTCACCGCAGGCTTGGAAGCAACAAGCAATGCTTACATGCTCGGTGCCCTCTATACCTTCGAGCCACTCGTGTTGGGCGCGCATTTCTCCGTCGGGGCATTTCTGCCGATCGTGGATATGGAGGTCACAGGCGCCCTCGATACCGCCCTCGGCAGGGTGTCGCGCACGGATTCCGTCACCGGCTTGGGCGACATCAGTCTCATCCCAGCGATGCTGGCATGGAAATCTGGTGACTGGCAGTTCGATGCCATGCTCACCGTCTATGCCCCCACTGGCGACTATGAAGTGGGCCGCCTCGCGAACACGGGCCTGAACTATTGGACCTTCGATCCAACCATTGGCATCAATTACAACAACCAGAAGACCGGATTCAATTTCGCCCTGCATACCGGGATCACACTCAATACCGAGAACAGCGACACGAAATACAAGAGCGGTTCCGTTCTGCATACCGAGGCCAGCATCACCCAGTTGCTGCCGCTCGGAAAAGGCTTCCTCGGCATCGGTGCCAATGCGTTCCTCTATGATCAAGTTTCGGGTGACAGCGGTGCAGGCGCGAAACTGGGCGACTTTGAAGGCCTCTCCATCGGCATCGGCCCCGCGCTCTCTTACGTCCTCCCCATCGGCAAGAACACCCTCGCCGCCGAAATCAAATGGATCCCCGAGCGCGACACCAACAAGCGCCTCGAAGGGGATGCCATCTGGGTGAAAGTCGTTTACCAATTTTAGCAGAGTCGCCAGCGACGAAGCACTAAACCAAACAAAACTAACACAGACACAAACCAAATGAGACCAAAACCAATAAAACACCTCGCACTGGCCTTCGGGCTGGCACTGGGCCTCCTCGCTTCGGCGCAGGCGGCGGACGCCAAGAAAAAACCCAACATCCTCGTCATCTGGGGCGACGACATCGGCGGATTCAACATCAGCGCCTACAACCAGGGCATGATGGGCTACAAGACGCCTAACATTGACCGCATCGCCAAGGAAGGCGCGCTCTTCACCGACTGGTATGGACAGCAGAGCTGCACCGCCGGACGCGCCGCCTTCATCACCGGCCAATCGCCCATCCGCACCGGCCTCACCAAGGTCGGCCTGCCGGGCGCGCCGGAGGGGATTACGGCGGCAGACCCAACGCTCGCCACTTTGCTCAAGGCTCAAGGCTACATGACCGGCCAATTCGGCAAAAATCACCTTGGCGACCTCGACAGCATGCTGCCGACCGCTCATGGCTTCGACGAATTCTTCGGCAATCTCTACCACTTGAATGCCGAGGAAGAACCCGAGAATCCCGACTATCCCAAGGATCCCGCCTTCAAGAAAAAATTCGGTCCCCGCGGCGTCATTCATAGCTTCGCCGGCGGCACCATCACCGACACCGGCCCGCTGACCAAAAAGCGCATGGAAACCATCGACATGGAGGTCAACGCCAAGGCCCTCGACTTCATGGAGCGCGCGAAGAAGGCCGACAAACCATTCTTCCTGTGGTGGAACTCGACGAGGATGCATATCTTCACCCACCTCAAGCCAGAGTCAGTCGGCAAAACCGGCCTTGGCGTCTATGCCGATGGCATGGTGGAGCATGACGGACATGTCGGTGAGGTCCTGGACAAACTCAAAGCGCTGGGCCTGGAAGACAATACCATCGTGATGTATTCGACCGACAATGGGGCCGAGACTTTCACATGGCCCGATGGTGGCACCACCATGTTCCGCGGTGAGAAAAACACCCAGTGGGAAGGCGGCTTTCGCGTGCCAGCCATGATCAAGTGGCCCGGCGTCATCAAACCCGGCACCGTCATCAATGACATCTGCGCCCACGAAGACATGCTGCCGACGTTGCTGGCTGCGGCCGGCGACAAGACAGTCAAGGAAGATCTCCTCAAAGGCCGCAAAATCGGCGACATCACCTACAAAGTCCACCTCGACGGTTACGACCTAACACCGGCGCTCAAGGGCGAAGGTGCCTCGCCGCGCAAGGAATTCATCTACTGGACCGACGATGGCAGCGTCGCGGCCCTGCGCTATAACAACTGGAAGCTGACCTTCCTGGAACAAAAAGCGGAAGGCATGGATGTCTGGATCGAGCCGTTCACCCAACTGCGTGCGCCCATTATCACCAACCTGCGCATGGATCCGTTTGAACGGGCCAAATCGGAACATGCCGTCGGTTATCAACAATGGTTCAACGAACGCATGTTCATGATCGCCCCTGCCGCCGGCTTTGTCGGTGAATGGTTGCAGAGTTTCCGCGAGTTTCCGCCACGGATGAAACCTGGAAGCTTTAGCCTCGATCGCGTGATGGAAGCCGTGAGCAAGCCAAAGGGCAGCAACTAACGCCACGCCAAGTAAAAGACGCAATCAATCAACCAGGCCGCACCTGCTTGCCCCGCCATAGCTTTCAAGTGAAGGCGGGCTCCATCCGGGTGCGGCCCTTTTTCCAGAAATGATTCGATTGTGAGACACGCGGGCCGTCTCCTCACGGGGACGGCCCGCGACTTCATCGGCGAAGCAGATATCAAAGAGCGGTTCCATTCATGAGCGACGAACCTTTACCCCAATCCGAAATCATCCTCTACCAAACAGAGGATGGCCGGACGCGCATCCAGTGCCGGTTTGAGAATGAAACGCTGTGGCTGACGCAGGCGCTCATGGCTGATCTGTTCGAGAAGGATGTGCGGACGATCAACGAGCATCTGGTGAATATTTTTGACGAAGGCGAACTGCGCCGCGAGGCAACTATCCGGAAATTCCGGATAGTTCGAATCGAGGGCCAGCGGGAGGTGGTGCGGGAGATCGAGCACTACAATTTGGAAGCTGTTCTCGCGGTCGGTTTCCGCGTGCGCAGCCATCGGGGCACGCAGTTCCGCCAGTGGGCCATCGGGCGTTTGGGCGAGTATTTGCTGAAAGGCTTCACGATGGACGATGAGCGGCTCAAGAACCCGCCGGGCAAAGGGCAGAAGGATTACTTCGACGAGCAACTGGAGCGCATCCGGGACATCCGCTCGTCCGAGCGGCGGTTCTACCAGAAGATTCTCGATATTTATGCGACGAGCGTGGACTACACGCCGGACGCGGAGCAATCGCAGCAGTTCTTCGCCGCGGTGCAGAACAAGATGCACTGGGCGTCGCACGGGCACACCGCCGCCGAGGTGATAGTGGAGCGGGCGGATGCGGCGAAGCCATTCATGGGCCTGCAAACGACGCGACCCGGCGGAATTGTGCGGAAGGACGACGTTGCCATCGCCAAGAACTACCTCACGGAGGATGAGCTGCAGGTGCTCAACCGCATCGTGAACCTCTACATCGAATATGCGGAACTCCAGGCGCTGGAGCGCAAGGTGATGACCATGCGGGACTGGATCACGAAGCTGGATGAGTTTTTGAAAATCTCGGGGCGAAAGCTGCCAGAGCACGCGGGGGGAATTTCCGCCGAATCCGCCAAGGCGAAGGCAGAGCTGGAATATGCGCGGTATCGGACGCTACTGGATGCGCAACCGCAGCGGATCGATGCGGAGTTTGAAAAAGCAGTGCAGGAGCTAAAGAAGCTACCGCGCCCCAAGAAACCCAAGCCGCCGAAAGCATGATGAAAAAGAAAGCATCTGCCACCCCAAAACCACCCGCCGACGCGAAAGCGAAGCCCGGTGACCTTGCGGCGCTCATCACCGAAGTCCGCGACCTCATCCAGTCGGCACGCCGGGGAGTGGCCTCGGTGGTGGATACGTTTCAGGTGATGACTAATTTCGAGATTGGTCGCCGCATCGTGGAGCATGAGCAGAAGGGCGCGAAGCGGGCTGGATATGGACAGGAAATGCTCAAGGCTCTCTCAACCCGGCTGACCGAAGAATTTGGCAGAGGATTTTCCGTCACCAATCTTCAGTTGATGCGGAAATTCTTCATCGAGAACAAAAACCGAATTCAACAGCAGCCTACTGTTAAATTGGCACTCACGGCCATTTCGCAGACACCGTCTGCGATTTCGGCCCCCTTCGAGATTCAGCAGCAGCCTACTGCTAAATCCTTCAATCCTTTCACCCTCAGTTGGACTCACTACGTCGAACTCCTCCCCATCAAAGACCCCGGCGAACGCAGCTTCTACGAGATCGAAGCTACTAACGAAAGCTGGTCCGTGCCCGAACTTCGACGCCAGAAAGCCTCCTGCCTCTACCACCGCCTCGCCCTCAGCCGGGACAAAGCCGGCATTCGCAAACTGGCGAAGGAAGGCCAGCTCATTACTCGACCCGAAGACCTCTTCAAAGAACCGCTAGTCCTCGAATTCCTCTGCCTTGACGAGACGTCCGGTTACTCTGAATCCGATCTCGAGTCCGCCATCATCACCCATCTGGAAAAGTTTCTCCTGGAGATGGGCAAGGGCTTTCTCTTCGAGGCCCGGCAGAAGCGCTTCACCTTCGATGGTGATCACTACTTCCTCGACCTCGTTTTTTACAACCGGCTGCTGCGCTGCTACGTCGTCATTGATCTCAAGCTCGACAAGCTCACGCATCAGGATCTCGGGCAGATGCAAATGTATGTGAACTACTACGACCGCGAAGTGAAGCTGCCGGATGAAAATCCCACCATCGGCCTGCTGCTTTGTAAGGAGAAAAAAGATGCCGTGGTGAAACTCACTCTCCCGAAGGACGCCAACATCCACGCCAAGGAATATCAGCTTTACCTGCCGTCGAAAGAACTGCTCCGCCAAAAACTCCTCGACTGGTCACGCGAGGTGGAGCTGAAAACCGTCAAAGCCCCGCGACGAACCTCAAAATAGGAAACAAAGAACACGACGATGAAAACGAAACTTATACTCCTCGCCGCGCTGTGCGGCCTCACCATCACCTCCGCGTTCGCCCAGACGGCGGACACCATTTATCATCACGGCTCCATCCTCACCATGGCGGGGAAAGCCCCCACTTATGTCGAGGCGCTCGCCGTGAAGGACGGAAAGATTGCGCTCGCAGGCAGCAAGGATGCCGCACTCAAGTTGAAGGGTGATGCGACGAAGGTCGTGGACCTCGGCGGTAAGGCGCTGCTGCCGGGCTTCATGGACGGGCACGGGCACTTCATCAATGCGCTAAGCCTCGCGGGACAGGCCAATTGCTATGCCGCACCCTTTGGTCCCGGCGACACAAAGCAGGGCATCATCGGCGCGCTGAAGAAGCTCATCGCCGACAAGAAGATTCCGGCCGGCGAGGTCGTCATGGGCTATGGCTATGACGACAGCATTTTTCCCGAGGACGGAAAGCTGACCGCTGCTGATCTCGATCCGCACTTTCCCGACAACCCGGTGATGGTCGGCCACGTCTCGCTGCACGGTGCGGTGCTGAACTCGGTGGCGCTGAAGAAATACAACATCAACGCCACCACCGAAACGCCGCCAGGCGGTGTGATCGTGCGCAAGCCCGGCGGCAACGAGCCCGAGGGGTTGCTCATGGAGACGGCGTTCCTGCCCATCTTTGCCAACTTGCCAAAGCCTTCGCCGGAGCAGATCATGCAGGCGCTGATGGACGGGCAGAAAATCTACGCCGCCGCCGGCGTGACGACCGCGCAGGAGGGCGCGACACATCTGTCCGACCTGCAAATCCTCCAGCAGGGCGCGAAGGAAAAGAAGCTCTTCATTGACGTGATCGCTTATCCTTTCATGACGGAGTTCAAGCAAGTGATGCGCTCGAACCCGCCGGAGACTTTTGGGAAATACACCAACGGGCTCAAGCTGGGCGGCATCAAGGTGACCGTTGACGGTTCGCCGCAGGGCCGCACCGCGCACTTCACCACGCCGTATCTCACCGGCGGACCGAGCGGCGAGAAAGACTGGAAGGGCGAGCCGAGCTTCCCTGAGGAAACGATCCGCCAAATAGTGAAGGGCGTGTATGACGCGAAGGTGCCGCTCATCATCCACTGCAACGGTGACGCTGCGATCGACACCTTCCTGAAGGTGCACGAGGCGTTGCTCGGTGACGCGAAGGCCGGCGACCACCGCACCGGCATCATCCACTGTCAATTCGTGCGCAAGGACCAGCTCGACAAGATCGCTGCGTGGAAAATAATCCCGTCGTTCTACACCGAGCACACGTTCTTCTTCGGCAGCACGCACATAAAAAACCGCGGCAAGGAGCAGGCGTATTTCCTCAGCCCGCTGAAGTCCGCACTCGATCGAGGCATCACCTTCGCCAACCACACCGACTTCAACGTCGCCCCCATCGACCAGCTCTTCGTCGTCTGGTCCGCCGTGAACCGCGTCTCGCGCGAAGGCGAAGTCATCGGCCCCGATGAGCGCGTCTCCCCCTACGAAGCGCTCAAGGCCATCACCTGCAATGTGGCCTACTGGTATCGCGAGGAAGACCGCAAGGGCACCCTCGAAGCCGGCAAGCTCGCCGACCTCGTGATTCTGGACAAAGACCCGCTGAAGGTGGAGCCCATGGCCATCAAGGACATCAAGGTGGTGGAGACGATCAAGGAGGGGAAGACCATCTATACCGCAAGGTAATCACAAACAGGCCGCTGCGATGAAATGCTTCCTTTTCGCCATCCTCGTCGCGGCCCTCGCTGGTGGGGCGCGCGCCGCCGATCCGCTGCCCTCGTGGAACGACGGCCCGGCCAAACAATCCATCACCACCTTCGTCGAGAAGGTGACGAAAGAAGGCACGCCCGACTTTGTGCCGGTCGCTGAACGCATCGCCACCTTCGACAACGACGGCTGCCTGTGGGCCGAGCAGCCGATGTATTTCCAGGCCTCCTTTGTGTTTGGTGGTTCACAAACGCCTGGGATTCGTTTAATTAATCGGGCGCACTTGTGAACGAACCCGAATCCACCAATGAGCGGAACCGCCTCGCTGCGCTCGAGCGCTACGACATCCTCGACACGCCGCCGGAGTCGGAGTTCGACGACTTCACGCAGCTGGCCTCACTGATTTGCCAGACGCCCATCGCCCTCATCTCGCTGGTGGATGGAGCGCGCCAGTGGTTCAAGAGCCGGGTGGGCCTCGAGGTTTGTGAGACCCACCGGAATCTCTCGTTCTGCCAGCATGCCATTCAGGGAGCGGAGTTGATGGAAATTCCCGATGCTCGCCTGGACGAACGCTTTTGCTCCAACCCGCTGGTCACTGGAGAACCGCACATCCGCTTCTACGCAGGGGCTCCGCTCACCACCCCGGATGGCCATCGCCTCGGAACGCTCTGTGTCATAGACCGCGCGCGCCGCCAGCTTACGAGTGATCAGCGCGACGGGCTCGCGCGGCTGGCCCGCCAGGTCATGAGGCAGTTGGAGTTTCGCATTGATCATACCAAGTTAACTCAGAGCGCAGCGGCGTTGCGTGAGAGCAACGAGCGCACCGAGCAGATCATCGACTCGGCACTGGACGCCGTGGTCACCATGGATCTGGACGGGCTCATCACCAGTTGGAATCCGCAGGCGAAAATGATTTTTGGTTGGAGTGCCGGCGAGGTCATCGGCCGGAAAATGTCGGAAGTCATCATTCCACCGTCTTACCGCGAGGCGCACGAACGCGGCCACCGGCACTTGATCCAGACGGGCGAGGCGAGGGTGTTGAACCGCCGGATCGAGTTGAGCGCCCTGCGCCACGACGGGGTGGAGTTTCCGGTTGAGTTGACGATCGCCAAGGTCATGGTGGGGGGAAAGGTGCACTTCAGCGCGTTCATCCGGGATCTTTCCGAACTGAAGGAGGCCGAAGCGCTTTTGGCGAAAGCATTGGAGGAGAACATGCGCGTGGAGCGCGAGCGCCTGGAGGCACTTCAGGAGCACTCCGCCACCTTGGAGCGGCGGGTCGCCGAGCGCACCGCGGAACTCGAGCATTCCAAGCGGCAGTTCCAGGACTTGTTTGAGTTTGCGCCGGACGCGTTGGTGATGACGGATCCGGAGGGAATCATTCAAATGGCCAACCATCAGGCCGAGCGGATGTTTGGCTGGACCCCTGCGGAGCTGCTGGGACAATCATGGGAAGTTCTGCTGTCGTCGGCGCTTCTGGCAGGAAGCCCTCTGGAGAACGGCCGTTTGCTCGAGGCGGGTGAGAAACCCAGCCTTCCGGGCCGACGCAAGGATGGCTCGGAATTTCCTCTGGAAATGAGCCTCAGCCCGGTGCAAACGGAAGGCGGCACGCTGCTCGCAGCCGCCATGCGGGACGTTTCCGAACGCATTCACCTGGAGCAGGAGGTGGCGCGCATCAGTTCCCACGAGCAGGAGCGCATCGCCCACGAGTTGCACGACCATCTGGGCGCGTATCTGGCCGGCATCGCGTTCCGGTTCAAGTCCCTGGCGGAGACTTTGGAACGCCGCGCCATCCCCGAGGCGGCCACCGCCCAGCAACTGGTCGGATTGGTCAATGACGGCATTGACCTGGTCCGGAATTTCGCCCGCCTGCTCGCCCCGGTGGATCTGGAAGCCGGCGGGCTCGCGGCCGGATTATCCCAGCTTGGCAAGGAAATGGAAACCGCCTTCCGCATGGAGTGCCGGGTGCAGGTGGAAACGGAGCTTCCTCCGCTCACTCCGGAGCAAAGCATGCAACTTTACCGCATCGCCCAGGAAGCCACGCGCAACGCCATCCAGCATGGCAAGGCCCGGCTCGTCACCATTTCCGTCCGCTGCGAGCCGAACAGCGTGATCCTGATGATTTCTAACGACGGCAAACCCTGGAGTCCGGATCTGGAGCGCGCCCGTGGCATGGGCCTGCGCATCATGCGCCATCGCGCCGTCAATATCGGCGGAACCTTCACCATGCAGCCGGACTCCGCCGACTGCACCGCTGTCATCTGCCGGTTGCCACTTGCTTCCGCCGGTGCCGCTAACGAAAACCTGAAATCTGACCCATGAAAAAAATCCGCGTTCTCATCGTCGAAGACCACCCCTTCTTCCGCAGCGGCCTCGCCCAGTGGCTCAACCAACAGGAAGAGGTGATCTGCTGCGGCGAAGCCGGATCTGTCGCCGAAGCCCGGCTGGCGGTCGCAGCCTCGCCCCCCGACGTGATCCTCATGGACCTGCGCCTGGGCGATGGCGAGGGGCTCGAACTGATTACGGAGGTGATGCGGGAGCATCCGCAGATCCGGATCATCGCCCTTTCGCAGTTTGACGAAGACATCTACGCACACCGCGCCTTGAAGGCTGGTGCCCGCGGCTACCTGATGAAGTCCGAGGCCACCGAAGCGGTGCTCACCGCCATCGGGACCGTGATGAGAGGGGGGATCCACCTCAGCCCCCGCATGGCGGCCCGGCTCCTGCAGAATATTTTCCCTGACCCCGCTTCCCGAACGCTTGATCTGGCAAAACTGACCGATCGCGAACTGCAGGTCTTCCAATTGCTGGGTGGCGGCTTGAGCACCGTTGAGATTGGCAGGCACCTCAAAATCAGCCCCAAGACCGTCGAGACCTATCGCGAGCATTTGAAGGAAAAACTCGGCCTCGCGAATGCTCCGGCGCTATTGCGTGCCGCGACGCTTTGGGTGGAATCCGGCCTCTTGAAAACGGAGGATCCTGCCGCCCCACGACTGAAGGGGTGAGCACGCGGCGCGCGCCCCCTAAGGGGTCAGGGGTGACCCTTACTTATTTTCAGGGAGCCCCCCCGATGCGGATCTCCGCGAGGTGTGTATAATTCAAATCCTTGCAGAACTCTCTTTCAATTTCCGGCTCCAGCGATCGTCCGCTCCTTGGCTTTCCCAAGGTGAATGGTTGTCGGGACAAGACTCCGCCATGGCCGGGAATGGGTGCCCGTGCGGAGCAGTCGGCGGTCATGGCCGGAAGGGCTCGGGTGCACATCCGGGCAAACGGTCGTTACCAGCGCACCCAACGGCTTCAGCCTCTATGCGCAGTCCCCATACAACGCCAACTGCACCGCCGGACAGAATGCCGTGCTCGCTGCGCCCAATACCTTCGACCTCTACAGCCTCTCCCAAGTGCAGGCCCTCAGTGTGGGTGCGCCACTGATCCAGCGCAATGCACTCGGCCAATTCAAGGTCAACTTCGGAGTGGAAAAGAGTTCGACCCTCCTGCCCGGCAGTTTCCTTCCCTTCCCCATGACCGCTCCACAGACGTCGATCAACGCCCGAGGCAAGCTCGAGTTCCTCTTTACCTCTTCGGACAACGCGGCGTTCTTCCGGCTGGAGAGCCATTGAGCGTAACGCCCAGCCCTTAAGTTATGACCATGCCACCGGCTCCCCATCCACCTCTCATGCATCCGGGCCCGGTATCCACCGCCATTGATCCGCCACGCCTTAAGGATGTGGAGGGTGCTTTGACGACGGGCGCACTCGAGCGCATGGCTAGGCTGGCCTGGAGGAACAACGCGCGCTGCATCGGCCGCTTGTTTTGGGAAAGCCTGCATCTTTTCGATGCGCGCACCGCCGACAGCCCGGACGAGGTATTTGAGGCCTGTGTGAGGCATCTTGAATTCGCGTCCAATGGCGGGCGCATCCGGCCGGCGGTCACGGTTTTTGCCTCAGCAGATCCCCGGGAAAAAGGCATCCGTCTCTGGAACACCCAGCTCATCCGCTATGCCGGCTACCGTGCGGCGGACGGCAGCGTCCTCGGAGATCCGGATCAGGTCGTGTTCACGGCGCGGGTGATGGAAATGGGCTGGCAGCCCCCGCGCGACCGCTCCGCCTTTGACGTGCTGCCGCTGGTGGTGGATTTCCCCGGCCACGCGCCGCGCTGGTTCGAGCTGCCCAAACACGCGGTGCTGGAAGTGCCGATATCGCACCCCGAGTTCGGTTGGTTTGCCGACTTGGGGCTGAAATGGCATGCGGTGCCAGCCGTCTCCGACCGGGCGCTGGTGGGAGCCGGTCTCCGTTTCACAGCCGCGCCTTTCAGCGGTCATTACATGGGCACCGAGATCGCCTCACGCAACTTCGGCGATGAGGGCCGTTACAACCTCCTTCCCGTCATCGCTGAGCGGATGGGGATCGACCGTGCCAAGCGCCGCATGCTTTGGAAAGACCGTGCTTTGGTGGAGATCAACACCGCCGTGCTGCATTCCTTCCAAAAGGCGGGAGTGGTCATCGTCGATCACCACACCGCCTCCGCCCAGTTCATGCAGCATGTGGCCAGAGAGGAAAAGTGCGGCCGCAAGGTGCCCGGCGACTGGCCGTGGTTGGTGCCACCGATGTCCGGTTCCGCCTGCCCGGTCTTCCACCGCTACTACGACGCGGCTGGCCCCGAATCGGCCTACATCGAACAGGAGCGACCGTGGTGAGCGGATGCTCCTGCCGACCCCGCTTGAGCGCCCTTTCGGCCCCCCATGAGGGTGACCCTTACTCATTTTCAGGGTCAACCCCCGATGGCAGAAAGCATCCGTTATACTTGAGTCGAACCCAGTCAATTCCATGAAAACCACCCAGATCAAAATACTGCAATACACCATCACCGGACTTGCCATGCTCTTATCAGTTTGGATTTTCACCCGCAGCAATTCCATTACAGCCGGTGACGCTGATTCCATTTATTTTGGTGGCGAAATTCTCACCATGGCTGGAAATGAGCCGGCTTATGTCGAAGCTCTCGCGGTAAAAGATGGAAAAATCCTTGCGCTCGGGCCTACCGCAGGGGTGCTTCAGACAAAAGGCGCCACGACCAGGGTGGTTGATTTGGGCGGGAAGACGCTGTTGCCTGGTTTTATCGACAGCCATGGCCACATGATAATGTTTGGCAAGAACCTAATGGACGCGCACCTTTTTGGCACGCCTGATATTGGCGATTTACTGGCTAGGATGAAGGCGCACGCCCCAAATGTTCCCCCAGGGCAGTGGATCGTTGGCATGGGCTACAGCGCGCGGGTCTTGAGGGAGGGCAGGACGCCAACTATCGAGGAGTTAGATACGGTTTCGGCTGACCGGCCCGTCATGATCGTGGACGGTTCGGGACATTTGGCCTCCGGCAACTCGGCCCTGTTCAAGGTGACCGGAATTACGGCGGAAACACCCGATCCAGTCGGGGGAAATTTTTCCCGCAAGGCGGATGGGAAGTCGCTCTTGGGGCCGATGGAAGAAACAGCGCTGAACACAGTGCGCATTCAGCGTCCTGCGTTTACCGGTGAACTGGCTGATAAAGTCGTCATCGGCGCTGCTGCGCTTTGGGCCAAGCATGGCCAGACCACTGCGCAGGAAGGCGGACTGGGCCTGGGGGCCGACGACATCGCTCTGGTCCGAAATGCCATCGATAAGAAGCTGCTTCCAATTGATCTCTATATTGCCGCCAAAGACACGGCCACCGATGATACCATTAACGCCGCCTATTCAGTAGCCTCCGAATACAACAAGCATCCGGAGGGAACTTCTCTCAAGCTCCTGGCGGAGCGTCCGGATCTTGACAAACGCTATATCAACCGGGTGCGCCTCGGCGGCATCAAATTCTGGCTCGATGGCAGCCCGGACTCCTGCTGGATGACGAAGCCCTTTGCGGTAAATCCACCAGGGAAAGAGGGTGAGTTTGTGGGTTATCAGCAAATTCCTGACGCCGTGCTGGATGCTGCGTTCGACAAATACTGGACCACCAATCTGCAAATAAACATGCACATGCTCGGAGACGCTGCCGCAGACCAAGCCCTCCGAGCGATCGAAAAGGCAGTCAAGAAATATGGGATGCGCGACCATCGTCCCGTCTTCATCCACGGCGCGAATATTCGCGAGGACCAGTTGGCCAGAATCAAGGCCGTAGGAGCCATCCCGAGTTTCCTGACGACCTCATTAAGCAGGCAGGGGGACTCGGTGGCCCGTCTTTGGGGTCCGGAGCGCACCGCCATGGCGAACGCTGCCAACACCTTCTCCAAACTGGGAATGCCGTTCACCTTCTCCCACGATGCGCCGGTCTCACCACTGCCCTCAATCCTTGAACTCGTGGACGCTGGAGTAAATCGCATCGCGCCGAGCGGTGCGGTCCTCGGACCTGACGAACGTGTTTCACCTTATGTGGCCCTGCGCGCCATCACCGCCATGGCCGCATACCAGATCAAAGAGGAAAAAACCAAGGGGACGCTTGAATCTGGAAAGCTCGCTGACCTTGTGATTTTGGACAAAAACCCCCTCAAAGTCGAATCCAAGGCCATCAAGAGCATCTCTGTAGTGGAAACCATCAAGGAAGGCCGAACCATTTTCCGAAAGACAACATCCACAGCATCGACGGCAGATGACCCTGGCGCGGCAGTCGCCACCGTAGGTTGCGATTGCGCTGTCCGCCCGTCCTTCGCGACCAGAATTCGGGCGATGGGTCAGGCGGATCGGGACTCCCTATCGCGGCTTGCCGCCGCAGCGGCATCAAGCGAAGGCAGAGAACAACGATGAATTTCGTTAAACGGATCGGAACGCCTCATTTTGTTATGCCATTAATTTTAGCTCTCAGATTTTGCCTGCTGCTCAGTGCCGGTCTCGCGACTGCCTGCGGCGTCAATTCTGATCGGCTGACTGCCACGGAAAAGGAACTCATCGCGATGCGCAATCTTCTGTTCGAGCAAGCTGTTAAAAATAAGGGCTTGTTATGTGAGGCGTTAGTTAGAAGTTTTGAAACGGAAGCTTACTCTTAGACAATAACAAACAAAATGAAATCAACAGGAAAACAAAACACTTTCGCCACTATGCTTTCATTTGTGGCAATTTTCACGAATACATATGCCCAGCAACTTCCCACCACTGGCGGCATCGAGTCCCGGCTTGGGAAACTCGGATTGGAGAACGGCTACCCCACCGAGGCGACCGCCAAGAAGCTGTATGATGACATTGATTTCCAGCGGGCCTGCCAGGCCTACCTCTGGGCGCTGCCGATGATGGGCATGGTCCAGTGGCAAGACCAGCAGCACGACAAATTCGGTGCCGGAAATCTTGACTTCGTCGACTACCTGACTTTCACCGACAAGCTCGGCCTGCTTACCGCCAATGCCACGACGCCCTATCTCATGGCCTTTCCCAACCTGAAGGAGACCGGCCCGCTCGTCCTGGAAATCCCCGCCGGGGCAACTGCAGGTGGCTTCACGGACTTCTGGCAGCGACCGGTCTCGGACACCGGCCAGACCGGGCCGGACAAGGGCATGGGCGGCAAGTATCTCATCCTCGGACCGGATGATCCAGACATGAAGCCCGAGGGCTACCATGTCTTTCGCTCGCCCACGGTCAATTTGTTCGTCGGCCAGCGCGTGCTGGATCCTGACAAGCAAAAGGCGCTGGCGTTAATGGCTGCGATCCGGATCTACCCTTACAGCCAAAAAGAAAACCCGCCGGTGACTCCACACCTCCAGCCCAATGGTCGCAAGTGGAGCGGCACTCAGCCGCGCGGGCTGGCCTATTGGAAAGGCGTGGCCAGGTTCATCAATGAAGAACCTCCCCACGAACGGGACCGCATGATCCTAGGAATGCTCCAGCCGTTGGGGATCGAGAAAGGGAAACCCTTCGAGCCCGATGCCCGGCAACAGAAGATCCTAACGGAGGCAACCCAAGTGGGCGAGGTAATGGCGCGCACGATTGGTTTCGAAAAGCGATTCAAAGGCGTGACCGTCTGGCCGGGCAAGAAATGGGAAATCTCACTTTTCCTCAAGGAGACGAATCAGGAAGCCCTGCACTACACTGAGTTCGACGAACGGGCCTCCTGGTTCTATGAAGCGGTGGGCGTCTCCGTCGGCATGATGGGCCGCACCGTAGGCTTCGGGCAGGTTTACCTTGAGTCATCCAAGGACGCTGACGGCCATTGGCTCGACGGCAGCAAAAACTACACGCTGCACGTCCCGCCCCATGCCCCCGTGGCACAGTTCTGGTCCTTCACTGTCTATGACAATGAAACGCGCTGCTTCGTGGACACTGGCGTGCAGCCCGACCGCTCTTCGCGCGACAACATCGTGAAGCAGGACGACGGCTCGGTGGACCTTTACTTCGGACCCAAACCGCCCGCTGGAAAGCCGCCAGAAAATTGGATTCAAACCATCCCCGGCAAAGGCTGGTTCACCTACTTCCGCCTCTATGGACCCACCCAGCCTTACTTCGACCGCACCTGGGTGCTGCCGGATATCGAAGCGGTGAAATAACAGCAACGCAATCATTAAGCGTGGAACTCCGCCATGAGATCCATCAAACTCGACCCCGTTGACTTCGCATGAATCCCCGAGCAAAAGACCAAGAAGCACCTTGAAGACGAGGGTGTCTGGGTCAACCTCGTCTGCCAGTTCCAACACTGCCCCAAATCCGAACATGAATCCAACTATCAACCTGGCAGCCTCTCTCATCGGCCTGCTGGCATTCATCACCAGTATGGCGCACGCCGATCCGCTGCCATCGTGGAACGACACGGCACCGAAGAAAGCCATCATTGCTTTCGTCGAGAAAGTCACCACCGCCGGTTCACCCGGCTATGTCGTCCCTGCGGAACGCATCGCCACCTTCGACAACGACGGTTGCCTCTGGTGCGAACAGCCGATGTATGTCCAGGCATTCTTCGTTTTTGATAGCATCAAACGCATGGCCCCTCAGCACCCGGAATGGAAAGAGCAGGAGCCCTTCGCCTCCGTGCTCAAGGGCGACATGAAGACCGCACTGGCTGGTGGCGAAAAAGCTCTGGTCGGCATGCTGATGGCCACCCACTCTGGCATGACCGTTGATGAATTCGGGAAATCCGTCACTGATTGGCTGGCCACCGCGAAACATCCCAAGACCGGCAAACCGTTTACCGAAATGGTCTTTCAGCCGATGCTCGAACTGCTCTCTTACCTCCGGGCGAACGGTTTCAAGACCTTCATCGTTTCCGGCGGGGGCATCGAGTTCATGCGTCCCTGGACGGAGAAAGTTTATGGCATCCCGCCCGAACAAGTCGTCGGCTCCAGCGGCGGATTAAAATATGAACTCCGTGACGGCACACCCGTCATCGTGAAAACACCGGAGCTGGTCCACAATGACGACAAGGATGGCAAACCCGTCGGCATTCAGCGCCACATCGGCCGTCGTCCGATCATGGCGTTCGGTAATTCCGACGGCGACTTCCAGATGTTGGAATGGACGACCAGCGGCGAAGGCCCGCGCTTCGGCCTCATCGTTCATCACAACGATGCCGAGCGTGAGTGGGCCTACGACCGTGAATCACACATCGGCAAACTCGCCCGCGGCCTCGACGAAGGCCCGAAACGCGGCTGGACGATCGTCAGCATGAAGGACGATTGGAAGGCCGTCTTCCCGTCGGAGAGCCCATGATCGGATCAGTTACCACTTTTTCAATTTAGCCATGGACCCACGCAGCTCACTGAAACCGAAACTCAAATTCTTGCGCACAACGCTTGTGGGCGGACTGCTGTTTCTGGTGCCGATCATGGTGCTGGTTATGATCTTTGGGAAAGCTGTGACCATCGCGCATCAAGTGATCGATCCACTGACGGAGCATCTTCCTTTCCAATCGATCCTCGGCCTGCAAACGCCGGTGCTGATGGCCGTTGGCTTGGTGCTGCTGTTATGTTTTCTCGCCGGTTTCTTCGCGAGGACCATGCTCGCGCGCAAGTTCATCGATGGCCTGGAGTCGACGGTGCTTTCAAACGAACCGGGCTATGAGTTCCTCAAGCGCATGGGCGAGAGCATGCTGGGTGTTGAGAAGGAAGGAACCTATCCGGCGGTGATCGTGAGCTTCGATGATAACGCACAAATCGGATTCCAGGTCGAAACTCTGGAGAGCGGTGTCGTCGTGGTCTTTATCCCCGGCGTGCCTGCTGCCAACTCTGGTGAAGTTTATTTGATGAGCCCGGAACGGATCTCCCCCATCAACGTGCCGTTGTCTGCCACTCTGAAATGCCTGAAGCGTCTGGGCGCAGGATCATGCGCGCTGCTGCGCGACCACGCCCTCGGCAGAGCATCCATCAAATGAATCTCGGTTGTTTGGCCTGCGTTGCGCTTGCTATCTCCTTCGACAGAATGTCTTCAAAAACCGGATCGCATCCTGCTCGCCTTGGAGAATCATGCACCCTCAGCGCATCGCGACGAATCTGGTGGGAAATGCGGGTATGGGCGACATTCACGGATGTCGATCGATCGGTCGTCACGCATCAGAAACCTCGACAAGGGATTGATGAAGCCGCGGTGAAAGGCTGGGCTGTGGCCAGCACGACGGGAGATCGGAAGGACTGCACCTCTACCGCCGTCCCATCCCGGCGTTTAGCAATTCTGATTGTAAGCGCCAGACCCCCAAATCCCAAACTGATGGCTTTCCACCTACTTCAGTTTGCTCAGGACTTCACGTCCGCGCACCTTCAGTTCGGCATCGTCCTTTTCAGAATTAGGCATCGCTAGACCTTTTTCGATGTTCTGCTTGGCTTCAGCGATCCGATCCATGTGAGCGTAGGTAACCCCCAACTCGATGTAGTGGCGTAAGCGATTCGGATTGATGGCGATTGCTTTTTCAAAACACTTTACGGACTCCTCATTGGTTGTTACCGGCAGGCTGCCGTAAAGCAACTTGCTCATCGTCCGCTTCACGCCACCAATTTCTGCAAGGGATTGATGCCAGCGTCCCAGCACGTGCCAGGCGAGGTCATTCTGAGGATTCAGTTTGAGGGCTTTGTCGGCGGAATCCTTGATAAGGGAGGAGAATGCCACGCGCTCCTTAGCCCCTACCAGCGGAGAGAGTTTGCCATAAGTGATGGCCGGACTCAATTGGGCCTCGGAATCCTGCGGACCCAGGCTGGCCGCGCGCTGCGCGTAGACTAAGGCATACTGGCCGTAAATGAGTTTGGACTCCAAAGGCTTCGTATCGGTCATGAGGTGACGATATTGTCGGGCGATTCGGATCGAGAGCGACAGGCTGTTGGGTTGCATTTTTTCTGCCTCCAGATAGAGCTTCAAGGCATCTTTGGCCTCGTATTTGGCATCGAAGACATCTCCTTTGGCCATGAGATCGCCAGCAGATTCAGCCAACCCAAGGCTACTGCCGAGGACTAGCGTCAACGAGAGCCAAAGCACTTTAACAGCAGTGAGGGAACGCATAAAAAATGAAGGGGATTTCAAAACAATAAGGGGGGGCAACGCAGGGGTGGTTGAACCCAAGCGTAGCTCAATATTACTTGAACGCAAGAAAAGTCCTTCCCTCATGGGCTTCGACGCGCTCTTCTTTCTGATGGAAGACGGGGCGCAGGCGGAGGTCGCTTTTGCAGCCGAACGGAGTGAGTCAGCTGCGACGAAGCAGCACCCGAAGGGCGAGCGGGAGGGGCGGCGGCAGCGAGTCAAATTTTAAAACATTCTTCGGCCTG
>CALQSQ010000038.1 GCA_943333275.1 Akkermansia muciniphila | reverse complement strand
CACTTATTCCGTTTCTTCCTTGCCCTCCGCTCCAGCAAGGCAAAGCCGCTCTCAGGAACATTTCGATGCGAAATGCCCAGCTTTGGGCCTTTCTTCAAAGGCAGGACTCTCACAAAATTGTGCTTCGGGATGTCTACCCACGAAATTCGGTGGAGAACCAATATTTGTTGGATTTTTGTTGAAAAAATTTGGAGTTGTGGAAAAATTTCTATGTGATCCCTGGGGGCACGGTGTTTTTGGGGGTCGTTTTCCTTAATCTTAACCTTCTTTCTCTTATGGGACTCCAATCGTTTATAGACAGGCTGGCGAGGGCGGTGCTTTTAAAGGATACAGCGGCGGGAATGTCTCCCGCGTATAATCCGCCGGATGCATCGTTGCAGATTTCGACGTTCACGACGTTCCTGACATCGGTGGATACGGCAAATGATCTGGTGGATACGCAGGAGGGTTCTTATTCGACGCAGGCGACGACGCGGGTGGCGACGGTCAAGACGGTGAAGGCGCGGTCGACGCAGATCATGGCGCGGCTGAAGAGCAACTCGGCGTGGGCTTCGGAGTACCATTCGGCGAAGTTGGCGGCAGATAAGGTGCGCGGCGTGAAACCACCGAAGGCGAAGCCGACTCCGGATGAGCCAACGCCGACGCAGGTGCAGAAAACGAAGGCGACGGAGCAGGCGTATGCGGAGATCTCGGCGAGTTTTGACAAGTTGATTGCCATTGCCACGGGTGCGGTGGGTTATGCGACGGGTGTGCCGACGGAGATAAGCTCCGCATCGCTGACGTCGCTGAGCACGTTGCTCAAGAGCTCGAACTCGGCGCTATCGCTGCAGGATGGCTCGCTGGGCACGTCGCGCCAGAAACGAAAGTTGCTCTACTACGGGCCGAAGGGCTTGCAGGAGAAGTTCCAGGGGGTGAAGGAGTCCGTGAAGCAGCAGTATGGGCAGGCGAGCGCGGAATATCTGTCGGTGAAGGGGATTAAGTGGTAGCAGAAGGTGGGGCGGGGCTGCGCCGGAGCCTGCCGGGAGTGGAATGATGTGTGGTGGTGGATTCCAGAAAGAGGAGTCAGGTTCTCCAAGAGCTGGAGTGCGCTGGTGGGGTGGGCTGTGATGCGGGCGCTGAGGCTGGGGGAGGGCTCGGCGGCAGGCTGGCGTTACCTGGTGTGGCGGTGTGTGCTAGTGGAATGGACTAGGGGGGAATTGGGGTTGCTGCGCAGGGTGGGGAGTGCTGTATTCGCCACTCAAATTCCCCCCACGTCATTCATGCATTTCCCCGGCAAACCTTCGGCGCTCCGCGCCATCATTATCATAGCGCTCTTCCAGATTGGAGTGGTGCTGGGGGGGACGCTGTATGTGGGGTCGATGTTGAAGGCGCGCGGGTATAATCCGGGGATGGGCTTCGGCCCGCCGTATAGTATGGAGGCGGTGTTTGTGCAGAATTATGGATTGTCGTTCCTGGTGATCCCTGTGTTGTGGGTGGCCGGGGCGGTGTATGCGGAAAGCAACGGCGCTGCGCCTGAGTTGCGGCCTACGCTTTTCGTGTTCGGCCTGGTGGTGTTGTTTCTGGCGGTGCTTGGTTACCTCATGATTGGTGAGACGTGCTACCAATGGATGTGGACGGAAAATGTGCCTGGACCGCTTTAGGATATCGGGGGGGGAGGGCTCGGGGACAGGCTGGCCCAGCTGGTGTGGAAAGGTGTGGCGGCGGAGGTGGTGTGGGTCGCAATGAGGAGTTGCGGAGATGGGGCGTTTGGGTAGGCTCGGGGTTTCTTTTCCCCATGAAATCTGCGCGAATCTTTCTTCATTGTTTCCTGGCTCTCTCGCTGGTGGCTTGTGCTCCGATTGCGGCGTTGAAGGAGCGGAAGGTGGAGGTGCTGAAGGTGCAGAGTGGGGATGCGGGGTTGGTGCGTGCGCAGGGGGAACTGACGGAGGCGGGAAAATGTGAGGGACGGGATGCAATGCGGGCGCTGGAGCTGACGCTGATGGCGGTGAAGGAGGCGGGGGTGGAGCTGGAGGCGGACCCGAAGGATACGGAGGCGATGCGGGTGTATAATTTCTCGCTGCAACGGGTGTTTGGGATTCTGCGGAAGCATGAGATAGATGCGTGGTCGCGTCCGTTGGTGGTAGGAAATTTTACGCTGGGGCAGCGGAAGGATCTGCGGCGGGGGCATGATGTGTCGCTGTATGAGATGATCCCGGAGGATCAGCTTGAGATAGGGGGGAAGTATTTCACGAAGCGGGTGAAGCGGGAGGGACTGGGGGCGGCGCTTGTCTCTGTGCGGAAGGAGGAGAAGAAGGATTTCCAGAAGAACTTTGGGGGTGGGGGGCGGACGTATTATGGGTCGACGGCGGTGGCGCGTTTCAAGGGGCAGCATTGTGAGGTGGAGTTCTATAATCCGCTGGATGTGGAGCGGGTGTCGCTGGGGCGGAGGTCGTTTCCGCTGGCGGCGGATTTCACGGCTCCTTATGCGGTGCTGCTGACGCGGGAGCGGCCGGAGAAGCTGGGTCTGGCGCGGTTGCTGGATCCTGGGAAGTATGCGGACACGGCAAGGATCGCGCGATTGCGCCCTTATGACCCGGAGCGTATTCCTCTGCTGCTGGTGCACGGGCTGATGGATACGCATGCGACGTGGGTGCCGATGTTGAATGCGCTGCGGGCGGATCCGGAGATCCGGAAGCGTTACCAGATCTGGATATTTACCTATCCGAGCGGGTATCCCTACCCTTATTCCGCGGCACTGTTGCGGGCGGAGCTGGATAAGGTGAGAAAGGTGTATCCGGATCACAAGCCGATCGTGTATGTGGGGCATAGCATGGGCGGAATGCTGGGGCGTCTGATGCTGACGGACAGCGGGGATGCGCTGTGGAAGAATTCCTTTTCCCAATCACCGGACAAGGCGGGCCTGCCTGCGAAGGATCTGAAGATGATGAAGGAGATGCTGATCTTTGATCACCGTCCGGACATTGGGCGGGCCATTTTTATCTGTGCTCCTCACCGTGGGGCGGATATGGCAGCGGGGATCATCGGGCGGATCGGCACGCGGCTGGTGAAAGCGCCGAGGATGCTGCTTGATGTAGGGGATACGCTGAAGCACGTGCTGACGCTGGACAGGGCGGGTTTCGAAATGACGCGTATTCCTTCGAGCATCGACACGCTTTCTTCGGATAACAAGTTTGTGAAGGCGGTGGACCGGTTGCCTCTTACCAAGGCGATCCCGTATCATACGATCGTGGGGGATCGGGGCAAGGGGGACACGCCCAATAGCAGCGATGGATTTGTGCCTTACAAGAGTTCGCACCTTGAAGGCGCGGTGTCAGAGTTGATTGTGAACTCGAATCACAGCGGACATCAGAACCCGGAGGCGATTGCGGAGGTGGTGCGCATCCTGCATCAGCACGGAAGGCGCTAAAAGGCGGAGGCCGCAGGGCAGAGGTGGGGCCACTTTTTACTTTACCTCGGCGATGGCGTTGAGGAGGTGGGTGTGGTAGGGTGTGAGGCGTGCGGGGGAGCGGGATGTTTCCTGCGGCTCGCTCATTTTACCGATGCCTTCCATGAAGACGATCCGCAGGTCTCCACCCCACATGACCATGTTCAGCATTGTCTTGCTTCAGGTGGTAGTAGTGGTTGGTGGAACAATGTTTGTGAGCTTGGCGACGGCGTCGAATTATTATGATTTCCCGGAAAGCGGAACGGAAGAGTTTAGCAAGCAGTCGCTGTTCATCCGACATTATGGGATGGCGCTGCTGGTAGTTCCTGCGTTGTGGGCGGCGGCGGCGGTTTACTCGGTAAGAAAACCGGCTCCGCGTTATTTTCAAATCGCGCTTTTGGCTATTGGCGATGTGTCGGTGCTTGTGGGGATCGTTTTTTATCTATGGTGCGCCATGACGGCGAATTTACACAGGTATGCTTACGAAAAGCCCGGTGAGGTTGTTGAAGCGTTTTCCTCTATGTCGTAAAGCAGCTGAGGGGATCTGGAGTTCCGCTGTGGGTTGAGCGGGTGGGGGCGGGCTGGCTTGGGCGCGGCCTTGCCCCATCTGGAAAACCGGGAGGGGTTTTATTTTACCACGGTGATGGCGGGGCCTTTGGTGACTTCGCCGATGATGTAGGCGGGGTGGCCTTGGGCGGCGGCGGCGTCTTGGATGTTGAGGGCTTGATCGGGGGTGACGATGAGGGTCATGCCGATGCCCATGTTGAAGACTTCGTGGAGTTCGTCGAATTCGACGCCGCCTTTCTGGGTGAGGTAGTCGAAGATGGGGAGGGTGGGCCAGGTGCCGTGGTAGATTTTGGCGCCGAGGCCTGGAGGGAGGACGCGGGGGAGATTGCCGCTGAAGCCACCGCCGGTGATGTGGCAGAGGGCGTGGATGGCGTTGGGCTTGCGCTTGTGGCTGGGGCCGTGGTTGAACTCCTGGGTGAGGGAACGGGTGAGGGGGCTGTAGTTGAGGTGGGGCTGGAGGAGGGCGTCGGCGAAGGTTTGTTTGGAGCCGGGGAGTTTGTCGGTGATCTTGTGCTTCAATGTTTCAAAGATGATCTTGCGGGCGAGGGAGTAGCCGTTGGTGTGGAGGCCGTTGGAGGGGAGGCCGAGGATGAGGTCGCCGGGTTTGATGGCGGCGCCGCTGAGGATGCGCTTTTTTTCAACGATGCCGATGATGCAGCCGACGAGGTCGTACTCGCCGGGTTGGTAGAAGCCGGGCATCTGGGCGGTTTCTCCGCCGATGAGGGCGCAGTTGGCGGCCTGGCAGGCTTTTTTCATGCCGGAGATGAGTTTGTCGAAGACTTTGGTGTCGAGTTTGCCGAGGCCGATGTAGTCGAGAAAGAAGAGGGGCTCTGCGCCCATGACGGCGATGTCGTTGACGCAATGGTTGACGATGTCCTGGCCGACGCACTCGTGGTTGCCGGTCTCGAAGGCGAGTTTGAGTTTGGTGCCGACGCCGTCAACGGAGGAGACGAGGACGGGGTGTTTGATTTTGAACTTGGAGAGGTCGAAGAGGCCGCCGAATCCGCCGACGGCGGCGAGGACTTCGGGGCGGCTGGCGGTGGCGAGGGTCTTTTTGAGGCCTGATTTGACGGTGTCTCCGAGGGCGATGTTGACGCCGGCGGCGGCGTAGGCGGAGGGTTTCTTTTTAGCGGTGGCCATGATGGATGGGTGGGGTTAGGCGATGAGCTGGCGGCTGCCGGAGCATTGGAGCCAGATGGATTTGAAGAGGTAGTAGCCGAGTCCGTGGGCGGGGTCGCCGGACCAGTCGGGGTCGTAGTGGTGGGCTTTGTCCATGAAGCGCTCGGGGTGGGGCATGAGGCCGAAGACGCGGCCGGTTTTGTCCTGGAGGCCGGCGATGTTTAAGGAGGAGCCGTTGACGTCGTCGGTGTAGGTGAGGGCGACCTGGCCGTTGGCGAGGTATTGTTCGGCGAGGCCGTCCGGGGCGACGAAGCGGCCTTCGGCGTGGGCGATGGGGAGTTCGAATTCCATTTCGGGGTCGAGTTCGCTGAGGAAGGGGCTGTCGGGGGTGTGGATTTTCATTTTGACCCAGCGGCATTGGAAGCGTCCGGTGGTGTTGTCGATGAGGCTGCCGGTGGGGAGGAGGCCGAGTTTGGTGATGATCTGAAAGCCGTTGCAGATGCCGAGGACGTGGCCGCCGTTGGCGACGTAGTTCTGGAGCGTTTTGTCCAGTTTCTGTTCGGTGATGAGCTGAGCGATGCGGCCGGACATGACGTAGTCGCCATAGCTGAAGCCGCCGGAGAAAACGACGAGGGAGACACCGACGAAATGGGCGGGGGTGAGTTCGGAGATGGGAACGATCTCGGTGGTGAAGCCGACGGTCTGGAGGGCGCGGGCAGTCTCGGCGTCGCAGTTGGTGCCGGGGTATTTGGGAAGGAGGGCCTTGGGGTGGGGATTGAACATGGTGTGGTGCGGAGGGCTGGGTTTACCGACACGATGGTGGGTTTGTTTGCAAGATGATTTGTGGCTGGCTCAGGAGAACTGGGTGAGGCTCTGGACGGTGCGGGCGTCGAGTTTCTCAACGAGGGCGGTGATGAGCGAAATGGTGTGGGTGTAGTCGCGCAGGTCGATGATGGAGTTGTGCGAATGGATGTAGCGGGCGGGGACGCCGATGACGATGCAGGGGACGCCGATGCCGGCGAGGTGGATGCTCTTGGCGTCGGTGCCACCGCTGCGGCGGACGGCGATCTGATAGGGCAGGCCATTTTCCTGAGCGACCTTTTCGACAAGATCGACGAGCGGGCGGTTCATGAGGGCGGTGGGGTCGAGCAGGCGGAGTTGGGGGCCGCTGCCGAGGGCGCCCTGGGATTCGGAGGCGTCCATGCCGGGGGTGTCGTCGGCGGGGGTGCCTTCGAGGATGAGGGCGACGTCCGGCTGGAGGAGGGCGGCGGCGGTGATGGCGCCGCGGCAGCCGAGTTCCTCCTGCACGGTGCCGACGGCGGTGAGGGTGCAGGGGAGGGGGATTTCGCGCAGGCGGAGCATGCTTTCAATCATGACGCCGCAGCCGACGCGGTTATCGAAGGCTTTGCAGAGGACGAGGTCGGGATTGGTGAGCGGGGTGTAGGAGGAGACGGGGGTGATGGGATCGCCGAGGGCGATGCCGAAGGTTTCCATGGCTTCGGCGCGGTCCTTGGCGCCGATGTCGATGAAAAGCTGGTCGATGGGGAGGACGCGGTCGCGCTGGGAGTCGGAGAGGAAATGAGGAGGCGTGGAGGCGATGACGCCGAGGATGGATTTCCCGGAACGGGTCCAGACGTTGACGCGCTGGGCGAGGAGATTGTGCGTCCACCAGCCGCCGAGGGCGACGATTTTCAGGAAGCCGGACTTGGTGATGCTCTGGACGGCGAAGGCGACTTCGTCGAAATGGGCGGTTAGCATGACACGCGGGCCGCTGCCACTGCGGGTGCAGAGTGCGCTTCCGGAGCGGTCATGGGTGATTTCGCCGCAGGGGGCAAGGTGCTGGTGGAAGAGGGCGCGGACGGCGGATTCGGAGCCGGGGGCGCCGGGGGCTTCGGCGAGTTGTTGGAGGATGTGCGACATAATTTAGAAGGTGAGTTGAGCCATTTCCAAAGTGCGTTGGGCGATGCGCCGCGCGCCATCGGGGTTGCGGTGGCGGAGCATGGCGGCCTTGCACTGCTGCCATTGACCATTGGTAAAAAGCTCCGCAAGTCGTTTGCCTGCAAGACTTGTTTCATGGATATACCATCCGCAGCCGAGGCGCTTGACCAGCTCGACATTTCCCTCCTCCTGGCCGGGGATGAAATAGTTCACCATGACCGGAGTGCCGGCGGCGAAGCACTCGTGGACGGTGGCGCCGCCGCCCTTGCTGAGGATGACGTCGTGGTCCGTCATGAGCTGGGGCATGTCGGATGTCCAGCCGAGGACGGTGGTGGAGCGGTGGGGGAATTTTGCCGAAAGGGAACGGACTTTTTCACCCAGCCGGGCTTCGTGGCGGCCCATGCCGATGGTGAGGTGGACACTGGGCGGGGTATCCCGCAGCAGGCCGAGCAGGGTCTGGCTTACCTCCACGAGACTGGCGGTGGCCAGATAAAAGACGCGGAAGCCGGAGGACTCGTGAGCGGTGAGGGGGCGGGGAGTGAGTTTCCCAAAGGCAGGAGCGACGGCGAAGCCGGTGGCTTCCACGGAGGAGGGGGATTTGCCGCGCTGCTGGACAAGGAGTTGTCCGCTGAATTCATCGGTCACGAAATAGCGGTCGGTGGGAGCATTCGTCCACACGGAGTTGATGGAAATGGAGTCAGTGATGACGGTGCCATTGAACCTGGGTTTCGGCACTCCCCACTGGTCCTCGGCGATCAGGTAAGGATACATGGGAAAGGTGGAGAGAGTGGCGACGGGTTGGTGCGTGGCGAGTTTCCGGCTCATGTGGCGGTGGAGGTCGCCATACCATTTCCAGCCAAGATTTCCCTTGCCGGAATCTTTCTCGGCCATGCGATACATCAGCCCCCAGACCCGCGGGAGATGCGTGGTGACGAAGCCGTAGCCCCATTTCAGAAAGGTTTCGAGACGCGGGACGGATTCGGGAAAGAGATCGACCTTGAGCGCGCGCACGCGACCCTCACTGACTTCATCGATGGCGGAAATGATGCCGCGGGCGGCGGAGTTGTGGCCGTCGCCAAAACCAGCACTGAAGACGAGGACGGTGGGAGGGGCATTCACCATGGGGCGCGGGAGGATTTTCGTTTGCTAAGACGAAGCGGCGTCATAAAGCATGGATGAGGGAGGCGTCCCGCAGCCGACCAAGAATTTTCCCATGCAAAATTTCCTCCGAATCCCCAAATTAGCTGCGCCGGCGAGCGCGGGATTGGTGTTTGGATTGGTCATGAGTTTCGGCATCGTGGCAGAGTATTCACGCAGTCGCGAACAGAGCGAGGAAAAACTTCCAGTTACAGCGCATTCCGCGCTGCTCACCGCCGGACTGTCCAAGCCGTCCGCTCGCAGCTCCACCAGCGCCCGCGCGACAAAACGACCCGAGGTCAAACTTCCCGCAAAAGTGACCAGGAATGCATCCCTGAATTCCGTGCCGCAGATCACGGTATCCAAGTCCGGCGGGGCGCCGGAGATCAACCGCCAGGAGTCCAAGGCGCGCTGGGATTACCTCGACCGCAGTGTGCGCGCGAAGAGCGATGCCGCGCAGGTGGCGTCGAAGCGGTGGAAAATGATCGTCATTCACAGCAGTGCCACGACATGCGGCAGCGCGCGGGCGTTTGATTATTACCACCGGCAGGTAAAGCACATGGAGCACGGGCTGGCATACCATTTCGTGATTGGCAATGGCCACGGGAGCGGCAATGGCCGGGTGGAAGTTGGGCCGCGCTGGGCGAAGCAAATCGCCGGAGGGCATTTGCGCAGTGATGCGCAGAATGAAGTGGCGGTGGGGATATGTCTGGTGGGGGCGTTTGAAAAAAACAATCCGACGAAACAGCAGTTGGAGGCACTGGATGAATTGATCGACTACCTGCAGGCCAAGCTGGGCAAGATCCGCGTGACGACGCATCGCCTGGTCAACATCAGGCCGACGTTGTGCCCGGGAAGGAGTTTTCCCGCCAAACAATTCGTCGAGCCGTAGTCCGGAAATGGATTATTCCCGGGAGCGGGGTTCACGATGGACTGTGTCCTGCGCGCCAACGGAACTGACGAACGGTCCGCCCGCGAGCGGGGCTGGATTGGTGAAGGCGACGTCCGGGACTTCGGTCGATTTACCAGCAAGCGGAAATTCCTTGCGCAGCGGAAAGTGGGGATAGCCATCCCACATGAGGATGCGGCGCAGGTCGGGATGGCCGGTGAAATGAATCCCCATCATATCGTAAACTTCGCGCTCATGCCAGTCGGCGGTCGGCCAGAGATCGCTGACGGTTTGGGCTTCGGCAGCATCCTCGGAGAGGGGGAATTTCACGCGCAGGTGGGATTTCCCGGCCAGCGAGTAGAGTTCGTAAACCATTTCAAAGCGCGGGTCGGTGCCCATGTGATCGACACTGGAAATATCCAGCAGGAGATCGTAGCCCAGGGCATCGCGGCAATGTTTCAGCAGACCCGGCGCGGCGTCCCCAGTCGTCACGACGGTGGTTTCGCCACGGAATTCAACCTGATTTGTGATGGCATTTCCAAACTTGGCCTTGAGGGCGGCGGCGGATTCGACGGCGGTCATGGGCAGGGAGGGTTAGGCGGAAAGGGAATCGATGAGTTCGTGCTTCTGCGCTTTGAAGGAATGTTCGGTATCGATCTTCTTCTGGAGACGCATGAGGCCTTCCAGCAGGGCTTCCGGGCGCGGAGGACATCCGGATATATAAACATCCACGGGGATGATCTGATCCACCCCCTGAAGCACGGCGTAACTGCGATACATGCCGCCGCTCGAGGCGCAGGCTCCCATGGCGATGCACCATTTGGGATCGGGCATCTGATCCCAAATACGTTTCACGGCCATGGCCATTTTATAAGTCACGGTTCCGGCGACGATCATGACATCCGCCTGCCGCGGGCTGAAGCGCATGACTTCCGCTCCGAAGCGGGAAATATCGAATCGCGAAGAGGCAGTGGCCATGAGTTCGATGGCGCAGCACGCCAGCCCCATCGGCATGGGCCAGAGAGAATTCTTGCGCATCCAATTGATTGCGGCGTCCAACTTGGTGAAAATGATGTTTCCCTCAATCTTGGAGTCGTAGGCGGCGTGGGTGGGGACGATGAGGTCGGACATGATGGGGTGGGGAAGGAATGCCTCAAGACTAGACCGACGCATGGCTGCTGCAAGGCAGATTGTGAAAAATTTCACAATCAAAACGGGAAATACCCTGACGTCCTAAAAGCGCGCGATGCAGCGATTTCCCGAGGCGGAGGAGGATATTTTTAAAATAATTCCCGGTAACTTTGTGAATTTTTATAATAAAAGAGAAAGATTGTGATTGAAA
Source organism: Akkermansia muciniphila (assembly GCA_943333275.1). Classification (GTDB taxonomy): domain Bacteria; phylum Verrucomicrobiota; class Verrucomicrobiia; order Verrucomicrobiales; family V1-33; genus JAGNEJ01. The sequence continues at coordinate 37,375 of CALQSQ010000038.1, read as the reverse complement.
TACTTAGCGGACTTTACTATATTTTCCGTAAATTAAGGAAGGGCTAAATTCCATCATCAATTAAAACCAATGATCCAACTATGAAAACGTCCCTCTTTCATTCCTCATTCGCCACGCTCCCCTCAGGTCTGGCCCTCGCGGCATCACTGGGCCTCTCCGGTTGCAAACTCCCCACGACCGATGCGCGCCGGTCAGCGCAGACGGTTGGGTTGTTCCAATCGATCATTGATCGCGCCGGAATGGCCCATGGGGAAGTCTCCCAACACTTGGCGGGCACGGATGGCAAGATTCCTGAAGGCAAGCTGGCGTCGGGATATCCGGGTTTTGTTTACAGCCCCTTCACAGCCTCGCCGAGTCTGGTCGATATTTCCTCCTGCCGGTCCGGTCAGAAAGTCTGCTGCCCGTTTACCCAAAAGACCTTTTTGGTTCCTGCCGAAAAACGCCCCACTGACCGCCAGGTGGCCGCCCGGAAGACTGTGGATAACATCCGTCCGCCCGCGTTTGCCATGGCCACCACGCCCGTGCCCTTTCGAGCGGGATCGGAGCACGCAGAGGGCACGGATGCATTGCTGAAAAAGCTCGACCTTACCAATTTCGGATTTTTCATGCCGAATGTCCTTGCTGATGTCGGCCCCGGCGGACACCTGCCGTTTGGCACGCGCATCAAGGACAAGCCGGGTTTCGTGAACAGCCCGTATGCCAGCCATTCGCAACTGGTGGACGTGGCGGGAATCGCCCCGGGAGTTGATGTAAGTTGTCCCTACACCGGGAAGCTTTTCCGGATACCTGAGGAGTTGAATTTCGCATGGGTTCCCTGAGGGGTGGTGAGTGTGGGGAAAAATGATCGAAATTGGTTCATTTTTCCCTTGCATTAAGTAATCACCGGAGGAAACTCCGCGCTCCCCGCGAGCCCTCCTGAATTGTGCCGTCGGTCTCTGCGTGGTGGAATCACCTTCCACCTCGAGCTCGTCAGAGGTAACCCGGCAACAACACACCTACACACCACCATGCCAGTCCGTTTAGCCCGGTTCGAAATGCCAAATCGTCTCCAAAAAGACGAATCCACTGCCACTGATTTCTTCGCCAAATTCGTCGCCGAACCCTTCGAGGGCGGCTATGGCTATACCATTGGTAACTCCCTGCGACGCGTGCTGCTCTCCTCGCTGGAAGGCGCCGCCATCACCTCTGTGAAAATCAAGGGTGCCCCGCACGAATTCTGCAACCTCCCGGGAATCGTCGAGGATGTCACCGACATCGTCCTCAATCTCAAGAAGGTCAAATTTTCCCACTCCGATCTCAAGGATGCCAAGATCCTCACCATTAATGTCGAGCGCGATGGCGTCGTCACCGCCGGAGACATCCGCGAGGACGCCCAGTATTCCGTCATCAACAAGGACCTCCACATCTGCACACTCGACCGCAAAGTGAAATTCGAAGCCGAACTCGAAGTCCGCGTGGGCCGTGGATTCTCCTCAGGCGATGAAAACAAGCGGGCCGACACCCCCATCGGCATCATCCCCATCGATTCCATTTTCTCCCCAGTAACCCGCGTTCGTTACGGCGTGGAAAACACCCGGGTCGGACAAAAGACCGACTACGACAAGCTCAATCTTGAAATCTGGACCGATGGCCGCATCACCCCGCACGATGCCCTCACCCAGGCCAGCGCCATCCTGCGCAAGCATCTGGACGTTTTCGTCAGCTACGACGACACCCAGATCGAATTCGAAGCCGCTCCAGAGGCCCAGTCCGAGGAAAACGCCGAACTCCGCAAGCTCCTCAATATGAGCGTCAACGAGATCGAACTCTCCGTCCGCGCCGCCAACTGCCTCAACAACGCCAACATTACCACCGTGGGCCAGCTCACGATGAAGTCCGAGGCGGAAATGCTCAAATACCGCAATTTCGGCAAAAAATCCCTCAACGAAATCAAGGACAAGCTCCTCGAACTCGGCCTCAATCTCGGCATGAAGTTCGATCACAACCTGCTCGAACCCTTCGGCAATGCCGCCCGCACCGGAATCTCCGCCTTCAGCTACTATCGTGAGGAAGAGGAAAAAGGCGGCGGTCTCGCTGATTTGATCACACAGAACCTTGACGGCGAAGGGGACGACGACTAGAATCCGCGCCCGCGCCGAACCCGCCATCCCATTCCCGACCCCCTACCTCTTCATCCATCATGAGACACGCTCGTAAGACCGTCAAACTTCAACGCCGCGCCTCCCACCGGGATGCCCTACTCGCCAATCTGGTCGTCAGCCTCGTTGAACACAAGCAAATCAAAACCACGCTCGCCAAAGCCAAGGCCGTTCGTCCGTTCGCGGAGAAAATGGTCACGCTCGGCAAGCGCGGCGATATCCAAGCTCGCCGCCTCGTCAAAGGTTACCTCCACAGCGACGCCGCCGTGAAGGAAATCTTCTCGGTGATCGCTCCCGCCTCCGCCACCCGTCAGGGCGGCTACACCCGCATCACCAAGCTCGGCCAGCGCATGACCGATTCCGCCCCGATGGCCTTCATCGAGTGGGTCGATCAAGCCCCCGAAGAGGCCACCATCGCCCCCGAGGCGACCCCGGCCAGCTAAGGTCGGCAGAAACATTCCATGAAAAGGACGCCCCACGGGCGTCCTTTTTCGTTTGGGACATCGCGTTTTGTTACGCCGATCGTGACCCTGGCTGTTCTTCCGGTTAAGACCGTATCATTCGATGCTGCCAGGTTCCGGAGATAAAGGTTTCACTTTCAGCAGAAACCACAGCACCGCCGCCAGCGCAAAGGCCGCTCCCGTTCCAAAGGCCGCGACCGGACCATATGCGGACCAGAGCCAGCCCATGAGCAGGCTGGCAGGGAGGGCACCGAGACCGGTGACGAAATTGAAGGCACCGAACGCCCGGCCGCGCTGGGCATCCGGGGAAAAATCGGCCACCAGCGCGCGCTCGGCGGATTCGGTCATGCCAAAGAAGAGCCCGTAGATCAGAAACAATCCCCAGATGTGCCAGGCCTCGCTGGCAAAACCAAAACACGCATAGACCACAGCATAGATGCACCAGCCGCCCACGATGAGTCTCCTGCGACCGAGCCGGTCACTCAGCACTCCGGCGGGGTAGCTGCTGACTGATTTTACCAGATTGAGCACCATCCAAAGTAACGGCAGGCTGCTCGCGGGAATTCCAAAAGCTTGGGCGCGCAGGAGCAGAAAGGCATCGCTGGAATTTCCCAGCGTGAAGAGCAGCACCGCACCCAGGTAATTTTTGAAGGGTCTGGTCATGGCGAAGGGAGCGGTGGGCACCTTGTCCTTCGCAGGAGCGGGGTCGATTTCACGTTGCTCTTTCGCCCCAAAGATGAGCGCCAGCATGGCGGCAAGCATGGGCACCGTGGCGATCCAGAAGAGCACTCTGAAATCCATGGTGAACCACCCCAGCAGGACCCACGCGATCAACGGCCCCACCACGGCGCCTGCGTTATCCATCATGCGTTGCACGCCAAACGCCGCGCCGCGCTGGTCGCGATCCACGGAGGCCGCCAGCAGGGCATCCCGCGGCGAACTGCGCAGGCCCTTGCCAATCCGGTCAAGGAAACGCGCGCCCAACACCGCCCAACCGGTTGCTGCGAGCGCAATGAGCGGACGGCTCAGCGAACTCAATCCGTAACCCGCGATCATGAGCGGCTTCCGTTTGCGAACCTTGTCCGACCACCAGCCGCTGGCAATTTTCAACAAACTGGCGGTCGATTCCGCGATACCCTCAATGACGCCAACAAATGCCATGCTTGCGCCAAGCGTGGTGGTGAGGAACAGCGGAAGCAGGGGATAGATGATTTCCGTGGAAACATCGGTGAAAAAACTCACCCAGCCCAGTGCCCATACCGTCGCGGGCAGACGCTTTCGCGCAGGTGGGGCGGAGGGATCGGGGAGTGAACTCATGATTGGAAACAGACGACCGGATGAGGCTGTTACCGCAAATCAATTCTTAAAAAACATTAGGGGGGACGGTCATTGCAGCCAGTCGCTCGGCAGCGCGCGCATCAGATCATCGAGCAATTCCTCGCCTCCCTGCCAGGCGGCGGAATCCCGTTTCAGAAAGGCTTTGGAAACGATGCCGCCGTTGAGATAGCGGCCGTCCAGCAGGGCGTGCGATCCCATGACGCGCACGATGTGCTGCGGCACGCCTGCCTGCTCCGGGAGGATTTGCGAGGCCGTTTCGGTCATGCCGTCGAGCGGTCCGATCCACCGCCAGTGTTCGGATGCGATGAAGCTGAGGATGCCAAAGCCGGGATGCACTTCCGTGCGACCCTGCGGCCCTTCGGGAATCGCGACCAGACTGACCATGCGGAGATTGGGAGTCAGTGCGCGCATTCTCGGGGGGTGGGGTCCGGCCCAGGGGTCCTCGCGGATGGATTTCACATCGGCGAGCATTTCCCGGCCATCCTTCCGGCACAATCGCAGGAAATAACGGGTCGAGAGGGCCACGGGCCCCCAGGCATCCGTGAGCCAGCGGGCGACGGCCGAGCCCCGGAGCGCGCCGGAAAAAGTGACCAGGAGGCGGATTTTAGCGCATTCCTTTGCCGGCAATTGGTGCCCCTGTTCGGCAAACCAGTACATCCAATCCAGCCCGCCCTTGGAGAATCCAATGATCATGGCGCGATCGAGATGCGGCAGATGTTTCGCCAGCGTTTCCTGAATGATCACGGCATCCTCCTGGGTTGTGCCATGCATGGGCACCGGAACGAGATGTGCATGCCAGCCTTGTTTTGTTAAATAGGCCTCGACGTTGCGAATCACGAGTTCGGACTCCTGCGCATTGGACTGCAGTCCCATCAGGAAAAAAATGCCCGTGCGCCGGCGGACCTTCTGCGGAAGACTTGCGAGAGAATCGGGGTAGGTAAACGTCTTGTCGGAATTCGTGCGCCAGAGTCGCTTTTCCATGTATCCCCTGCCCGCATCCAGACCTCCGAGGGATGTGATGAGTTTGTCCCTCGCGGCGGTCATGCCCTGTTCCCTGCGCCATTGGCGAGCCTGCTGAATGAGATCCTGCGACGCAGTTGGGGAGGGCCTGGCACACTGGCAGGATGGCAATCCGGTCAGCACCATCGTCGACAGGAGCAGGCACAGGAGGGGCTGGGTTGAGGAGGCGGCCCCGTGGCCATGAATCATCGTAAATAACATCCTTGAATGAAGGTCATCAGAGCGCCTGCGTTTCCACTTGGAAAGAGTTCTTTTAAGTAGGGCCTGTGCCGTTCCGCATGCAGGCTAGTGATCTGCTCCCGCCACCGCCGGTTCCAGGGAGAGATCGGGCTTGCCGTCCTTGTCAGCGTCCAGTGTGCGGAGGTCAAGAAATACAGAGGGGCGCTGGTAGGCTTCCTCATCGCCGTGGGCGTAGGTGACCCACAGGCGCAGGGCCGTGGCGTCATAGACGACATTGACGACGCTGCCGCCTTTGATGGGTATGGAGTTGGCAAGCTTGATCATTTTCTCCGCATTGAGTTTTCCATGTTCGACCTTGAGGGTGGGGAAGGCGCCACGGCCTTCGTCGTTGTAAACGATGCCGGGCAGCACGGACGGGGCGGTTTCATCGGTGGGATCATTGTCCTTCCAGGTGATGATGCGTTTGTCGGGAGGCTCGGGGGAATGCGCACGGATTTTGACGGCACGTTTGTCCGAAAGGCCATCGCCAAAAACATAATGATAGCGTTTGGTTTGCGGCTGGGCCTGGAAAATCGTGAGCGCCTCGCCGAGCGAATTGGAATCATAGAGCATGGTTCTGAAAAAGACGGTGAAGTGCGGCGCGTGAATCTGGTAGGGCATCTCGCGTGCCGGGGCATCGCCCATTTCTGCGAGGGCGATTCCGCGGACATTCATCCCGGTGTGCGCACCGATCATGCCGGCAAATGTCGGGATCACGTGGGCATTTCCCTTGTCCGGGATGTAAACGACAATCACGGGAAATTCGTGGGCTTTGACTTCCAGACTCCAGTCGAGATTCCGCGTCTGATAAAGGTGCCCGTCCTCCGTGGCCGGACCCCAGGCAGCGAGGCTGCTGCAGGAGTAGGGCATGAGCAGCGGGACGGCGTGCATGGTTTGGAGCAGAGCCAGGGGCACGCCGGAACCATCGGCGAGCCCGGCCATTTCCTGCTCCACGCGATCATCACCAAAGGCCGCCGAGCGGGCCCAGACTTCGCGCAGGTAGTCGCTGGTGACGCCCAGCTTTTTCAGGATGCCTTCCATCGCGGCGGGGATGAACTGCTTCATTTGCGGACCGATGATCTCTCCCAACTGGCGGCCCATTTCATACGGGGTGCCTTTGACGACCACGACGGGCACCTGCGCGGCGCCCTCATTCACCATGATCTGATGGCCTTTTGTCAGGCCGGATTCGGGAGGTTGGAATTGCGCTTCAGACATTGTCGTTTCGGCTATGGATGTGATGGCAGAGCAGAACAGCAGGGCAATGACTGGATGGGAATGTTTCATAAGGTAAGGAATGAATTTAAACGAAGTTGAGTCCGGCGAGCGTGCCGGAACTGGAGGAAAAACGGTCTGTTTCCAAGCCCAGTCTTTGGAGCATGCTCACATACAAATTGCAGAGCGGTGGTGGCTTGGCGGGCTCAAATGCGAGGTGCTGGCCGTGGCGGAAGCCTCCACCAGCGATCAGGACGGGCAGGTTCTTCACATCGTGGTTGCTGGCATTTCCAAGATTGCTGCTGAAGAAGATCATGCTGCGGTCCAGCAGCGATTCGCCAGCCTCGCGGGTGTCGTGCAGTTTTTTGAGAAAGCCCTGAAAGGCGATCATCTTGGCGAGTTCCACCCTGCGCAGTTGTTCCAGCTTCGTGGTGTCCTGGCCATGGTGCGAGAGATCGTGATACCCCAGCGAGACTCCCTCGACCACCGGCACGCCCGTAAGGCCGGACAGCGTGAGCGTAATGAGTCGCGTGGAATCGGTCTGCAGGGCCAGATGCATGAGATCATACCAGAGCTTGTCCTGCTGGATGATATCCGCCTGGTTGGCAACATCCTCCGGTGGAGGAACGCTGACTTTGGGTTTGGGTTTCAGAGACCAGGCTTCGGACTGGGCGATTTGCAGCTCCAGCTCGCGAACGCTGGTGTAGTATTCATCGAGCTTTTCGTTATCCTTGCTGCCGACCTTGCGCCGGGCGCGATTACGCTGATCGGTCAGCATGTCGAGGATGCTTTTGCCGTTCTGCAATCGCGTTACTTCGGAGCGGATTTCCTCTGGGGTCCCCTCCATGAAGAGTCGGCGAAAAACATGCGAGGGGGAGCTGTCCGCCGGGACCGGGGCTCCGCTGCGCGTCCAGGCCAGGCCGGATCCCTCCGTGGCCAGCGTCAATGCAGCATGGCGTGTGAGGCCGCGCATCTGTTCGGCGGCGAACTGGTCCAGGGAAATGGAGTTCTGGAATCCGGCGCGCACTTCCGGATGCGGCGCGCCCGTCAGGAAGCTGCTCATGGAATCGTGCGATGATCCCACCTCAGGATGTGCGAGCCCGGAAATGACGGTGAAATTTTTCCGGTAATCCTTGATCGTTTCCAGATAGGGAGTCAGCGCATAATCCCTGCCGGCGGCCTTGGGAAAAAAATTCTCCGCATGAATGCCCAGCGGCGAACAGATGCAGACCATGCGGCGGGGTCGCGCCACCGCTGCTTCGCCACGGGCGAGGCTCTCCAGCCATGGGAGCGTGAGGCAGATGCCCGAGGCCCGCAGAAAGTGCCGGCGGCTGACTGGTTGCGATGGAGTGATGGGGCTCATTTGTTTTTGAAGAGCGGGGATTGGACCAGGGCGTGCACGAGCGATTTGAATCCGTAATTCTTAGCACGAATTTCGGCCACGAGGAGTTCGATTTGCTCCTCGTCCACGGTTTCGGCCGGAGCGCCGGTGGCGTAGGTGATGAGCTGCCGGGTCAGGGCGCGCGTGAGCTGATCCTTGTCGGCGAGGAGGAGTTGTTTGAACTCGTCGATGTTTTGAAATTTCCGGCCATCGGGCAATGCATCCGCACACTCCACCGGCTGTCCCCGCAGATAGGCCATTTTCTGACCATCAATCACGACCTCCTCGCCATTGCCGCTGCTGCGATAGTGCTCGCGCCAGCCGCCGATGACATCGAAACTCTCCAGTGCGAATCCCGGTGGATCAATCTGCACATGGCACTTGGCGCAACTGCCCTGCCGGTGTTTGGAGAGTTGATCACGGATTCCGATGGTGCCGCGGATATCCGGCTCGATGACCGGAGTGTTGGCGGGGGGATTGGGTGGCCGCCTGCCGAGGATGCGCTCCAGAATCCAGACGCCGCGATGCACTGGGTGCGTGTAGGATCCATTCGCGGTTACTTTCAGCACACTGGCCATCGTCATGACGCCGCCGCGATGACAGCCCTCCGGCAGTGCGGTCTTTTTAAACTCCCATCCGTCCGGGCCGGGAATGCCATAGTGTTTGGCAAGCCTTCCATTGAGCATGGAAAAATCCGACTGCACGAAATTCGCCAGACTAAGATCGTGCTTCAGCACTTCGGCAAAGAAGAGTTCGGTCTCACGGATCATGGAGACCTTCAGCATGTGGTCGAACTCCGGATAGATAAGATAGTTGGGTTCGGTGAAATCAATGTTGCGCAGGCCCAGCCACTGGCCGGTAAAATTTTCAGTAAATGCCGTGGCCCTGGGATCGGCGAGCATGCGATCCACCTGCTGCTGCAGCACGGTGGAGTCCCGAAGTTGCCTGGCCTCCGCGAGTTTCAGTAATTCCTCATCCGGCATGCTGCTCCACAGGAAATAGGAAAGCCGGGCCGCCAGCGCGAAGTCATCCAGCGTGCCGAGATTTTCCGGGATGAAAAGAAAATCGTCCGACACCAGGGCCGCGAGCAGGGCGACGCGCAGCGATTCCTCAAAGCGCTGGCCGGCGTCCAACTTGTCGCGGAACAATTTCAAATACGGCGCGATGTCCTCATCGCTGACAGTTCTGCGAAAGGCCCGGCGGAGAAAATTTGCCAGCACGCGCCGTGCATCGTCATCCGGATTTTCCGAAACGACCTGCTGGTAGTTGTCGATCTGCGTGCTGGGAAAGATCTGTCGCTTGAGATCTCCGAACAGATTCACATGACTCGCGGGCGGCCAGGAATCGTGCAGCGGACCTTCGATTTCCATCCATTGCACCGCCAGGCCGGGACCGGCGTATTTGTTGACGTCAGCCTTGGTGATGACATCCGAGCGCGGCAGCCCATAGGGCAGGATGGCCATGCCCGAGTGCGGTTCCAGGCGCACGACGATTTCGTTGATGGCGGGATCGCCCGGCGGGGCATCGAAATAGCCGATCAGGCCACTTTTGCCGCGCAGCTCCCCGGTGGTCACGCGATAGGTCACCGGCTTGCCATCGCTCTGAATGGCGCAGGCGGAAATGCGGATGCGATACTGCCCGCCGTCCGGCGGCCAGAAATCCGACAGCGAGAGCGCCGTCCAGGGACTGGAGGTGAACATCGCCACACCTTCCTCCAGGTGCCGGAAGACCGCCTCCTGGCTGAGCTTTACGGAATGCTGCTGCTTGAGATCGTAGCGCTGTTTGATGAGGGGCGGCTGCGGCGTGTTGGCGATGGCCAGGTTTAGGGCCTTGTTGCTGGCTTCCAGATAGTGTTCCAGCGCGAATGAGGAAATGTGCAAAGCGGAGCCGACGTTATCAAATCCGTTCGAGGCTCCATCCAGCGCCAGCATTTCCTGAAATCCCGTGCTGATGCCCAGCAGGTCGCAAACGGTATGTTCGTATTCGCTGCGATTCAGCCTTCGCATGACGACGCGACCATTGACCGTGCGCTCCTCCATGGCGGCGGCATGCAGTTGCTGGGCGATCCATTGCATGAAGGTGTTGAGCGTGGTTTCATCCGGGCGCGGCTTGTCCTCGGGAGGCATCTCGCCGGAATTGAGTTGCTTGAGCACCGTGGCCCAGTGGTCGCGCGATGCACGATCCTTCAGCGATGGCGACAGGCTGGAGATTTGGAAATCGCCCTTCGGTTTTTCATCGCCGTGACATTTGGCGCAGTATTCAATCATGAGTGGCCGGACGTTTTTCTCATACTGCCACTGCGCAGTCTCTTCCGCGCGCACGCTTGATCCCATGCCCAGGGCGGTCCCAGCGCAGAGGATCGCTCCTCGCAGAGCGCCGGCAGGGGCTTGGGGAAAGGATGCGTTCATTTTCCAGCCGGGAGTTTGGGCTGTTGGGAATTATGGCGCTTCCATGGCTTTCCGCACATAGTCTTTGAGCGCTTGTGCGGTGGCCTCGATGGGATGCGTCTCCAGCGGTTTTGATTTGAGCGCCTCCAGCGAGGGATCGGTCGGTTCCTGACCGATGGCCTCCTTCACCGTATCCGGAAACTTCGCCGGGCTGGCTGTGGCCAGCACCACACTGAGACGCTTGGGCGACAGGTCCTGAAAGGCGCAGGCGGTGTGGGGATCGACGACGTATCCGAAGGTTTTGTGGACGGATTTGATTGTCCGGAGGATTTCCGCGTCGTCCATGCGGCTGGCAGAGAAGGTCGTTCCCGGCAGGGCCATGTCCACGGCCTCGCCCGCCTGCAGCTTGCGCATCGTGTAGCGCACCGCCCCGGCATACTGATCCTTCAGGAAATAGACGAAGCGCTCGAAATTCGACGCCGCCTGGATGTCCATGCTCGGCGCGTGGCTCGGCCGCACCTCGCCGCGCTGGTAATGCCCCGTCGTGAAGAACCGGTGCAGGATGTCGTTCTGATTCGTCGCCACCCGGAAGCGGATCGTTGCCGGCAGCAGTCCCATTTTCTGCGCCAGCCAGCCCGCCAGCACATTGCCAAAATTTCCCGTCGGCACAATGAACTCCATGGTCGCGCGCTGATCGGCGGGCGACTTCAGGTAGGCCCAGAGGTAATAGACGCACTGCGCGAGAATGCGCGCGATGTTGATGCTGTTGACGGCGGAGAGGAGGACGGAATGGGCGAATTTCGCATCGGCAAACACCTCCTTCACCAGCGCCTGCGCATCGTCGAATGTCCCCTCGATCGGCATCGCGTGCACATTCGCAGCCCCCGTGCAGGCCATCTGGCGCTCCTGCAGCGGCGCCACGCGACCCTGCGGATAGAGAATGAAAATGGTGATCTCCTCCTGCCCCAGACAGCCATGGATCGCCGCCGATCCCGTGTCGCCCGACGTGGCCCCCAGCACCGCCAGCCGGTGCCCCGTCTGTTTCACCTGGCGCTTATAGAGCAGGCCCAGCAGTTGCAGCGCGAAATCTTTAAATGCCAGCGTCGGCCCATGGAAGAGTTCCAGCACCGAGAGCGTGGGCGAGAGCGATACCAGCGGCGCCACCTCCGGATGGTTGAAGGTCCCATACGCCTTGGCCGTCAGCGCGTGCCATTCTTCCAGGGGAATTTCCGGGGCAAACGGCTCGAAAAACTGCGCCGCCAGTTCCGCATAACTCAACCCCTCCCAACCCTCCGGGATCCCGTCGAAATGCGGCAGCGGATCCGGCAGGAACAACCCGCCATCCGGAGCCAACCCCGCCGCCACAGCTTCGGAGAATGAATGGGGTGGGGATTCCCCCCTCGTGGACGTGTACTTCATTTCCCAGCAAAGGCCAAATTCGGGGGGGGATGCAACCTGTATTTTGGCGGCACTCCGCCACTCCCCGGCGAGCGCAGTTGATCAGGCCCGGCCGCTGAAATCAGTCCGAAGCGGAAGGACGATTCCTCCGTTTCGCCGCGTGCGCCCGCACCTTGCCCACCACCCTGGCGAGTTTGGTCGGTTTGCGATCCCTCAGCATGAGCCATTTGGTATGGGGCAGAGGCAGGCGCCAGAGGTGCTCGGGGGTGGTGTTTTTCTCCGCTACGTCTGGAGCCAGGTTCAAGCCTGCCCGGCCCAGTACGTGCCGGACGAAGGCGGAGCAGTAGAAGGATTTCTCCTGTTTCAGCAGGTTTTCCTTCGGCCGCCAATCCGGATGACGCAGCGCCCAGATGGTGCCCACGATCTCGCGCAGCGAGTAGCGCGTGCCGGTGGATACGAGTTCCAGCGCATGGGTCAGGGCCTGCTGCTGCTGCTCGGTGGTCAGTCCCAGATCGATGATGCCCACGGCCGGGTAGGCTTCGTCATCGCTGTATTTGGCAATCCGGTTTTCCTGCACCCCAAGCCGAATCATCTTCCGGTGAATGTCGAGATCGGATTCAATGATCCAGTGATGCCCATCCACCCGCGGGCCCTGGAAAAGAAACGCATGGGACCAGTGGCTCCACACCCCGTCCGCATCGATGTGCCGCTGCGCCCGGGCGATCAGCCGGTTCGTCGGGTCCGCTCCCCCCACAAATCCAATCCTCCCCACTCCGCCATACTGCTGGAAAAATTCGCCATTCGTCAGGCCGGTGATCTGGATGGGTTCGCTCATGGGATCGGATGCGCTTTAGAGGTGAAGGGATCGATGGGAAATGGGGAGATCAGACGGGCGGACACCTCCCGGAAAATACCCCGGATGCCATCCGCCGCGAGCGCCCGGGCCCACCATTGCAGGGCTAGGTTTCGCCTCATTTGCCATCCTTTGCAACCGATTCGCCAGCACCCACCCCTCCCGGGTCACCCACCCCTCCGATACCTTCGCCCACTACGGGGACAACCTCGCCACCGTCATCCAATGACTCCGGCGCGAGTCAGACCGCTTCTATCCCGCTCCCAAGCAGGAGGGGGAGTGAAGGGCGCAGCCCGACTGAGCCGGAGCAATGGAGTCAATGCCTTTTCGCCGTCCGTCCGAGGTCTTCGCCGCGCATGGCGACGCCGTCGAGGTCCTTGGCGAGTGGGATCCGTTCCCCTTTTTCAATGACCTGCATCCTGGAAAGGGCGCGGTCAGCCCCAAAGCGGCGCAACATGCCAGCCCAGGGCAACGCCCTGGGTTCAATCGTCAAAAACATCCCAAGCCCTGAAGGGACGCTACAACGGTTGTGCCGCCCCTTCAGGGCTTGAATCCATTTGGATGCCTGACCCAAGGCGTTGCCCCGGGCTGGCATTGGTCAGGCCGTTGGCCTGCTGAAATCAGCGTTTCCCTAAATCACCAAGGCCCCGCCCGTGCTCACAAACAACTATTTCTCTGAGAAATTAGGATTCAGTGGCATCGGAGTGCCGAAAATCACTTGGAGCGGGCGGATGTTTATAATTTCCATAGACTAGTTGGGCCTTTAGGATACGGTATGCAATGCTTTTCACCCTGCTTAAAGTCTCTCTACCGGGATCGATCGCGAATCTGGAGAGCCTTGTATCGCAAGTCATTGCTGCGGTGTCACCCTATTGGGGGCTGATCGTGGCGGTGTTGGTCGTGAAGCTGATTGTGGGATCTCCAAAGCGACGGCGAAGAGAGAAGCGGGCATTGCAGAAGCGCACGCCCACGCTGCGGCCCATGGGTGCAAGGCGGAACGCACTGCCGCAATTGCCGCGTGAGAAGAGCGCCCGCGAGCGTGCACGGGAGTTGAAAGGGGAGGAGGGGGAGCTAGCCGTGCAATCGGCTCTCATTCAGAACCTTCCCTACGAAGACTATCAAACGGTGAACAACGTCCTGATTCCCAATGGGAAAGGAGGGCTGACGCAGATCGACCATGTGGTGGTGTCGTCGTTTGGCATCTTTGTGGTGGAGACGAAGAATTGGGCGGGATGGGTCTTTGGTTCCGGGAAGGACAAAAATTGGACCGTCACCTTTCGCGACGGAGGGAAGTCCCAATTTAGGAACCCGGTCAGGCAGAATCATCGTCATATTGAAGCGCTGAGCGAGCTGCTGAAACTGCCTCAAACGGATTTCTGCAACCTCGTTTGTTTCGTGGGCAGCGCGAAGCTCAAGAGCGGGCCAGTGTCGGAGGTGCTCCACGGTGATCCTGCACAGCATATTTCTTCCTTTGGTTACCCGAAATTTGCCGCTGAGAAGGTGCGTGAGATTTTGTGGAAGCTGCTGTTGTCCACGCAATCTGGGAATCCGTCGGCAGTAGCGGCGCATCGGAAGCAGGTGGAACGAAGTGCGGCTTAGTCGCCTGCCTCCAAACGACGGGGCCTTAGCTCCGGCGATATGCCGCCCCTGCTCCGACTGCGGGAGTAGTGGGGTTGTCGCAAGCGCCGTCCGGAATTTGGATCTGACGCCATCATTTTCCCAGCCAGTGCAGCACAGCGGTGTTGGGTGGAACGGCTCAGGAGAGGATTCTTGACAAAATTTCCGGCACCGCACCCATTGAGATCAGCATGGATGTCTTTTCGGTATCCGGAGAGACGCATGACTACCTCTCTACCAATACTGCGCTGGCGGCGTGACTTCCGAATGTTATACCAAACAACGTTGAAAACAGGTCATGGCGAACCACGCCGCAGGCCATTCGCTTTGGTTCAACTCCAACGGAGTTACGGCCTCCAGCCCAGGGTTGCTCGGCACGAGCTACCCTGGGTTAAATCCGGCCCGCTCCGAACCGCAACGCGGTTCCGGCCCGCCTTCTCAAGAGCATCATTGGCCGCAACCGCGTTGCGGTTGTTCCTTCGCGCGGCGCTTTCCCAAGGTAGGCCCTGCGGGGCCAACCTTGGGCTGGAGGCCCCCAACGCCTTTGGCGTAAAGAACTCTGCCCTTCGCCCCCTCTAGCCACCATGGATCGACCTGTTTCCAATGCTGTTTGGTATTACCCGGCTGACGCAGGGGAAAATCGCCAGGGGCACGGCGGGGAAAAGGGGACAGGCTTAGGAGCCTGTTGAAAAACCTCCGGCACGCATCATTCGCCGGTCAGCGCCAGAGGCGCGACATCTCTCTAGCATCCGAAAGCGAAACAAGAGAGCTCCGTAGGAGCGACATCTCACCTCGGTTAGCGCAGATGCCGCTCCTCTGGAGCTCTGTCATTGGCGTGTGGCGATGGCTATAAAGATGCCGCGCCTCTGGCGCTGAGATGGGTTTTTCAACAGGCCCTTACGATGCAGCCTGAATTTCAGGCGCGGTGTTCCACTACGGCGGACTTGTCCCAGCGGATCTTGGCCATGCTGGCGTATTTGTCATCGGCGGCGCGGTATCCCGCAGGGCAGCAGACGACGGCGGTGAGTCCCTGGGCGCTGAGGTCTAGGATTTCATCGAATTTCTCCCGAACGAATCCTTCCATGGGGCAGGTATCGATGCCGACGAGGGCGGCGGCGGTCATGAAATTTCCGAGGGCGATGTAGCATTGTTTGGCGGCCCAGGTGTGCACGGCTGCCTCGTCCATTTGCGCCAGCGACCCAAGCATCATGCCGCGCAGACCGTCCATGGCTAATTCAAGTTTGTCAGTGAAGCTGTGAGTTCGATGTTTTTTCGTCGAATTATTTACAATTTAGGCCCTGGGGAGGAGGGTCGGTGGGAAGCCGCCCAGCGGGAGGCACCACGTTCTTTGGGTCCTGATTTGGCTGGGATAGGAAGAAGATGGACGAGGGACTTGAACCTTTGGCTGGGGATTTACTCCGATGTCTGGATTCCGAATGACTATTCCTTGAATCCTCCCAGGTAGCGTGTTATGGCCCTCGCTTCACTTAGGGCGCTGGTCTTTGCCCGTTTCGCATCCAAACATTTTTCCCCATGAAACAACTCCAGGACAAAGTGCTGCTGGTCACCGGCAGCACCATCGGAATAGGTTCGGCCATCGCGCGACGGTGCGCTGCCGAAGGCGCGCGCATCATGCTGCATGGACTGGAGCGCGAGGAGGGACTGGCGTTGCAGGCCGAGTTGGGCAATGGCACTCAGCTGGTCATTTCCAATCTGAGTGAGGTGGCGTCGGCTCCGGCTTTGATTGCGGCCACGGTGGAGGCCTTTGGAAAACTGGACGGGCTTGTCAATAATGCTGCGCTGGTCGCCAGCGGACACATTGAGAATTCGGATGCGGCTTTTTTTGATCGCATGATGAGCGTGAATGTGAGGGCTCCCTACTTGCTGATTCAGGCGGCGTTGCCGCACTTGCAGAAGTCGCATGGATGCGTGGTGAATATCGGGAGCGTCAATGCCTACTCCGGGGAGGAAAATTTGCTGCCCTACAGCATTTCCAAGGGGGCGCTGATGACGCTTTCCCGCAATCTGGGCGATACCCTGCCGCGCAGCCATGGCGTGCGGGTCAACCAGATCAATCCCGGCTGGGTGCTGACCGAGAGCGAGCAAAAACGCAAGCACGAGCAGGGCATGGCGGCGGACTGGCCGGCGCATCTGCCGGTGCAGTTTGCGCCCTTCCGCAGGATCTTCAAGCCTGAGGAAATTGCGCATGCCGTGGTTTATTTCCTCGGTGAGGCCTGTGGTCCCATCAGCGGCCAGGTGCTGGACATCGAACAATACCCCTTCATCGGACGCAATCCTCCCAAGCTCTAAATGCCCACGTCCCCCCCTCCGACACTGCTCGTTCTCGCTGCCGGCATGTCCACCCGCTACGGTGGCACCTCGAAACAAACGGACGGCATGGGGCCGCAGGGCGAAACGTTGCTCGATTATTCGGTGGCCGATGCCAAGCGCGCGGGCTTTGGTCGCGTGGTCTTTGTGATTCGGAAGGAGGCTGAAGGCGCCTTCCGGGCTGCGGTGGTCACGCGCCTGGAAAAGATCCTGCCGGTGGATCTGGCCTACCAGGATCTGCAGGATTTACCCGCCGGATTTCATTGTCCGCCCGAGCGCACCAAACCGTGGGGCACCGGCCATGCCGTGCTGGCGGCGCGCCAGGCCATTGAGGAACCCTTTGCGGTGATCAATGCGGATGATTTTTATGGCCGCGATTCCTTCGCGCAGCTGGGTGCCTTTCTCCAGACTCCCGGACTGTCCCAGCAACCGTGCCGCGCCTGCATGGTGGGATTTGTGCTCGCCAATACCCTCAGCGAACACGGCAAGGTGGCCCGCGGACTCTGCACGGTGCGGCCCGATGGACTGTTGTCCGCAGTTGAGGAACTCACCGACATTTACAAGACTCCGCAGGGAGCGGAAAATCGACCGGAGGGGGGAATGAATCGATCGCTCCAGGGCAGCGAACTGGTGTCGATGAACATGTGGGGATTTACACCGGAAATTTTCTCCGGCCTTCAGGAGCAATTCATCGCCTTCCTGCAAACGCGGGGGGTCAGTCCCAAGGCCGAGTTCTACATTCCGCTGGGAATCGATGGGCTGATCCGCGCCGGCATGGAACAATGCCGCGTCCTGCCGACAGCCAGCCGCTGGTTCGGGGTGACATATCAGGATGACAAACCCTTTGTTCAGGGCGAACTGCGCAAACTGATCGAGGCTGGCGAATACCCCAATCCCCTCTGGTCCTAGACAAACTCATGGAAATCCCCCCGCTGCCCTCGCCTCCGCCGCACAAATTCAGACTGCTGCTGCATTTCCCCCAACTGCTGGGACAGGGGTGGCGCTTCTTCAGGGAAAATGGATTCGCCGCCAGCCTGACGGCCTTCAACTCCCGTGACGCCCATCCGTTCATTCAATTCATGAAATACGGGATCTGCGGTGCCGGAGCGCTGGTGCTGCATACGACGGTGTTTTCCCTGCTGGGAAAATACGCCTTCCCCATGGGTCAGGAGCTGGTCGACAGTCTCCGTGCCAGGCATTCCATGATCAACAATGGGATCGCCTTTTTGTTCTCAAACACCCTTGTATACTGGCTGAACACCAAATGGGTTTTTACTCCAGGGCGACACTCCAAGCTGGTGGAGTTTCTCACTTTCACACTGGTCAACGCCCCGGGTGCCATTGCCGGCACAGCCATCATGGCCTACCTGCTCAATAATCTCCATTGGTCGACCCCGCTGGCATTTGCCGGATTTGTTCTCCCAAATGTCCTCATCAATTTCCTTTGCAGGAAATTTTTCATCTTCAAAAAATAGCCGGCTTCTGGGCGGATGCTTACTCCATCCGCAGGCGCATCGTCCCCCGGAAATACTGCGCATCGTGCGGAGTGGGACCGGCGCTGGTGAGCTGGATGTGACCGGCGTCGAGATTGAATTGGTTCCACGTTGGGTCGACGGGATGCCAGTGGCCATCAATCACCACCTCGTTCCACGCATGCCCGCCAAAGGCCTGTGCTGTGTCCGACAAATACAGGTAGCCGCTCACTTCGCGACACGGGATGCCGGCAGCCCGGGCGAGCGCGGTGAAGAGGAGGGCGTGCGCGGTGCAGTCGCCACGGGGATTTTTCACAACTGAAATGAGTCCCAGCGGCTTCACGCGATCATCGTCCGTTACGAACGCGCTGACAAATTTCAACAAGGCCCGCACCTGCGCCTCGGTTGTGGAGGCACCTGCACAGGCTTCGCGGGCCATGCGCTGGATGCGTGGATCCTTGCAGGGGAGAGTCAGGGGGGAGGCCAGAGCGGCTTTGATCTCCTCCGGTGTCGCGGGCATGGGGACGCCGGCCTTGGGGCCTGTCTGGAGCGTGGCCGACTGCCCGGTCGCGTCCCATTTTACTCTCTGAAAGGCGGTGCGCGGCAAGGACTTCAATCCCGGTCCGGTCAGGGTCATGGTGAGCGACTGGCCCGATTTGATTTCGGCACCGAGGGCCCTGGGGCTGCGCACGAGGCTGCTGGTGAAAACATCCTCCACCCGGTCCCTGTTGCGGGCCTCACCGGCGGTGCAGGGACGAAGCTCGGTGGCATCGGCGAGCACGCCATGCGCGAGATTTCCATTTGGGAGCAGTGCATAGCGGCAGGTGAATGCATCCTTCAGGTTCTCGGATATGATCTCAGAAACGCCGCCGTCGACTGAAAGCAGAGCGATGCAATGCCGCTCTGTGAAAGGCTCCAGGTTTTTGAGATCAAAGCCCCGGAACGCCTGGCAGTCGCCGCGCTGATGCCCCGCCTGCACCGCCCAGATCCGGAAGCCCAGCCGATCCAGGGCGGTGAGCTGGAGATTGGAAAAATCGCGCGCCCGCATTTCCCCTGCCTCGGTGATTTCCGCGCGGTATTCGCCCCGTCCGGTGCGGGTCAGCGTGGTTTTCAGGAGCTTGTTCTGCAACCATGCTTCGCGCACCGCCGAGCGCAGTGCATACGGCGGCTTCGCATCGAAATTCCAGGATTCGCGGATCCGTTGTTCGAAGGCAGCCGAACCCAGCTTGTAGCGATACTCCGTCGTTTCCTGAAACCGCAGCGTGCCGCCATCCGGCATGCTCATGGCGAAACTGCACCAGCCCAGCCTGGCCCCGCCGGGCAGGGCATGGAGCGAGAAATACTCGGTGAAGGGCCGTTGGAAATATTCACCGGCCAAAACGTCCGCCGGTTCATAGGGCGTCAGCCGGGCACTCGGCAACGCCTGCAATGCCGAAGGTTCGGCCAGCAGGCGCGACGCGAGCAGGAGGCTGCAGAGCAGGCGGGGAAGCATCCGCCACCGTCGCTTCGACCCCGCCGTCTCGCAATGGGAATCCTGCAGGTCTACTCCGCAACGCGGCTTGGGCAAAAGGCGTGGGGAATCCAAGTGGACAGGGTGGGGAATGTGGTGAAGGAGATGGGCATTATGGCAGCTCATTTCACATTGCGACGCCGGGTGATGTTTTGGGAGACGGACCTGGCGGGCATCATGCACTTCGCGAATTTCTTTCGCTGGATGGAGGAGGCGGAACACGCCTTCTACCGATCGCTGGGGCTGTCCGTGCATCCGCTGGTGGATGGTCAGTCGGCCACCCGGACGGGCTGGCCCCGTGTGCGCGCCCTGTGTGATTATCATGCGCCGCTGCGGTTTGAGGAGGAGGTGGATATCGAAGTCTCGGTGGTGGAAATCCGCAGCAAGTCAGTGCGCTTTGGGTTTCATTTTCGGAAGATCGATCCGGACCGCACGCTCGCGGCCTCCGGAGAATTGACGGTCGTGTCGGTGGCCTCCGACCGGGCCACGGGTCAAATGTCCGCAGTGGCGGTTCCGGAGGCGTTTCGGTTGCAACTTCAGCGGTTCCTTCCTTGATTTTCCATCGTTCCCCACTCTCTTGATCCCCAATCCCCTAATCCTAACTCTGTGAAATCCAAAATGAATACGACTGCCCTGGCCTTTGCCCTTGGAACTGTGCTTTGCTGGGGGATTTATAGTGTAATGCTGCATATGGGCAGCGTCGGCATGAAACCCGTGGGATTGCTCGATGGCAAGCCGGTGCCTCCTGATTTCCTCAGTCTGCGGATGAAGGCTTTTCTGCAGGTGGGGATCGCCTATTTTATTGTAGGGGTCATCATTCCGCTGATCATCATTTGGATGCGCACGCCGAGTGTGTCCACGCCTGCGAGCCTGCTTTCGGGGCGGGGATGGGATTTCCCCAAGGTCGGATTGAACTGGAGTTTCGCCGCAGGCATGGCTGGTGCGCTGGGTGCCTTTTTCCTGCTGATGGGTCTGAGTGCGGGGACCACGCCGCTCGAGAATAAAATTCTGCCGCTGATTGTGCCGGCGATTGTTTTTGCCGGGGCTCCGATTGTGAACACCCTTGTTTCCACGACCAAGGAGGGAAACTGGGGGTATGTGAATTGGAAATTCATTTTGGGAATGGTGCTGGCTGCTGCCGGAACCGCCATGGTGATGAAATTCAAACCGGTGCCCGATGCCCCCGCGCCTGCTCCCGCCGCAGCGCCCTCCGTCCCTGCGCCTGCGCCCAAGGTCAGCCAGCAAACGCTGCCCGCGGGCTATCACGACGTTCGGCTGCGCCAATATAACATCACCTAGGTTCCGGGTGAACTCTCCGCATGCCTCCCCTGCCCATTGATCTCGAAGCCAAGCGTGCCGTCATCCGCCAGAAACAATGGGACCGGCTGAATGCCCTGTTGCAGACGGTGATGCCGATGAATCGTTTCTGGGGGAAACGACTGGCTGGCCTGCCGCTGCGATCGCTGGATGAATTCGTCCAGCATTGCCCTCTGCTGAGCAAACGCGCGCTGGTGGAGGACCGGGAGACGTTTCCGCCGTATGGATCGAACCTGACTTATCCGATTGAGAACTACACGCGATTCTCGCAAACCAGCGGCACCAGCGGGCATCCCCTGGGCTGGCTGGACAGCCGGGACGACTGGCGGATGATGCTCGACTGCTGGGAACTGATATTTAATCGCGCCGGTTTGGAACACGGTGAGGACCGGGTGTTCTTTCCCTTTTCCTTCGGACCGTTTCTCGGGTTCTGGACAGCGTTCGAAGCCGCCACGCGCATGGGGTTTCTCGTGATCCCCGGTGGTGGCATGAGCACGGTGGCGCGCCTGCACACGATCCTGGAGCATGGGGTGACGGTGGTCTGCTGCACGCCGACCTATGCGCAGCATTTGGGAGAAGTGAAATCCGCCCACCCGCAATTGAAGTCGGCAGTTTGGAAATTGAAGACGATGATTGTGGCCGGGGAGCCGGGAGGGAGTTCGCCGGCGGTGCGCAACCGCATCGAGGCCCTCTGGCCCGGGGTGAAAGTCTTCGATCATCATGGCCTGACCGAGGTCGGGCCCGTGAGTTTCCAGGATCCCAAACAGGTGGGGCGCCTTCTGGTTTTGGAGGATTACCATTTTGTGGAAATCATCGATCCCGCGAGCGGACGAGAGGTGCTGCCGGGCGAGGAGGGGGAAATGGTCATCACCACCCTGCGGCGCATGGGCTGTCCGCTGCTGCGCTACAAGACGGCGGACATCGTGCGCAAGGGATACACGCGGCTGGGGCGTCTGACGTTGGAAGGCGGTGTCTCCGGTCGCCTGGATGACATGGTGCTGGTGCGGGGCGTGAATGTTTTCCCCTCCGCCGTGGAGGCGATCGTGCGGAGGTTCTCGCAGGTGGAGGAATACCAGGTCCGCGAGGAACGCAAGGGGGCGCTTCTGGAACTGCATTTGCTGATCGAACCGATTGTAGGATTGCGCCCGTTGCAGCTGAAGGAACTCCAGGGGCAGCTCGAATCCGAACTGCGCGATGCCCTGGCGCTGCGCATTCCGGTAACCGTGCTGCGGCCCGGGGCCCTGCCGCGGTTTGAATTCAAGGCACGCCGATGGATCAAGGAGGCACGCCGGGACGAGCATCCGGTGGAACTTTAATTGTTTTTCACATGTCAAAACGCTGGAAAATTGCCGGGATCAATTTCGATCATTTTCACATGGGAGACCTCCTGCGCATGGTGCACGAGCATCCCGATGCGGAGATCGTGGGCATCAGCGACCTCCAGCCCGAGCGCATGGCGCGGGCGCAGCAAAATTTCGGTTTGTCCGAGGCGCAGGTGTTTACCGATTACCGGCAGTGTCTTGAACAAACCATGCCGGATGTCGTGATTCTCTGCCCGGCCGCCGCCAGGCATGCCGAATGGACGGAGATGGTTGCCGAATACCGGGTTCCCATTCTTTTGGAAAAACCCTTCGCGGCTTCGCTGGCGGAGGCGGATCGCATGATTTCCTGCATGCAACGCGCCGGACAGTCATTGGCCATCAACTGGCCGCTGCGGTGGTATGTGAGCCATGCAATGGCCCATCAACTTGTCCGCGAGGGGGTGATTGGCGAGGTCACGGAGGTCCATTTCCATGATGGAAATCGCGGGCCTCTCTGGCATGGGGCGGACAAAATAGAATTGGAACCAACTCCGGCTCGCAAGGCGGAAAGCTGGTTTTACAAGGAGGCCGAGGGCGGGGGATCGCTCCAGGACTATCTCGGTTACGGCACAACGCTGGGCACGTGGTTCATGGACGGGCGCAAACCGCTGACGGTGACGTGTGTGGTGGATCAGACGAATGGCCTGGAGGTGGATGAACACAGCATCACCATCGCCCGGTATGCAGCCGGTCTGAGCAAGTTTGAAACGCGCTGGGGAACCTTTACCGATCCCTGGACCCACCAACCACAGCCCAAATGTGGGTTCGTGCTGCGCGGCACCAAGGGGACGCTGAGCAGTTATGATGCGGAGGGCAGCGTGCGGATTCAGAAAGCGGAGTGCCCGGAGGGCAGAGACGTGGCGGCATTGCCCCTGGTGTCGCCGGAGCGCAATCCCATTGAGTATTTCCTGCACTGCCTGGAGACCGGGACGCCGGTGACGGGCCCGCTCAGTGTGGAGATCAGCCGCATCGGTCAGCAGATTGTGGACAGCGCTGTGATGAGTGCCAGGGAAGGACGGACCGTGTCGTTGCTTGGGTGAGGGGATTACTGCCCGAGAAGCAGCTTAAGGTATTCCTGTCCGTGCCTGCTCAGCGTGGCGGTGGAGCCGGATCCGCTGAGCATCTCGCGGGATTTCCAGGCGTGATTGCCGACAAATGGCTGCACCCAGGAGACAGTGGTGAACTCCACTTTTTCCTGCAGCGGTTCGATTCTCAAGGGAACGGACGAAGCCGCGATGCTGATTTCCCACGATTGGCCAATCGGGCCCGGCGCGCGGAGCCAGGGGTAGCGCTGGACGATTTCCAATTCCTGACCGAGGCAGGGGGTGCGGATTTTGAAATAGGGCTCCGAGCGGTGGATAAACTCCGAGAGCTTGAGTTCTGGTTCTTGATTGATGGCCAGAAGCCAGCCGGCGATGTCCAAGCCGACCAGGTTTTGACCGTTGAGGGTCGGTGGTGGCGGAGGCTTGGGGACGGGCGTGCCCGGGGGCGGCGGGGTAGTGTTGCCGACAACGGCGGGCGGTGCGGTCATCTGCCAGATGGCGAGGCGGGGATTGAGCAGCAGATTCAACTCCACGTGGGTGTGGGCCCGCCGCCGGTCGATGCCCGTGCCAGTATGCCCCATGATGCCCAGGACCACGCCCCGGGCCACCTTCTGCTCACGGACGACATGGAGGTGATGCAGGTGCGCATAGAGGCTGTAAAATGGGCCATCGCTGGTGGAATGCTCAACGATGACATAGTTCCCGTAGTTGCTCTTGGCCGCAGCGTTGGCATAAACAACCCGCCCGTCTGCGATGGCGAAAACCTCATCAATTGGCTCGCCCTTGGCGTCGCGCTTCACGGGGGCAACATCGATGCCTTCATGGAAACGCGAGTAAACGATCGAGCCATCGGATGCCATCTTGGGATCGCGCACAAATCCATACTGTCCGCCCTCGGAGACCTGGGTCGTGATTCCGTTTGTCGTCCGGTCCACGAACATGAAGTAGGCGTCCTTGTTTTCCGTCAAAAGCGCTTCGTTTTTCGTGGGAAGTTGAAAGATCATCCATGGTTTGCGAACGACTTTTGGAGGCATTTCGACGACCGGCTCGCTCACCGGAATGGGTTCCACTTTGGGTGGCGGAGGCGGCGGGGGCGCTGGGGCGACGGGCCTCGGTTTGTCGCACGAGTCCAGCAGAGCCGCCGCAAGGATCAGCCCGCAAAGAGGACGCAGATAGGCCGGTGGAAATCCCTGCATGGTGCGGTGAACTTAGCGTTTCGGGGGTTTGCCGGGACTGGAGAATTCCTTGTATTTCTTTTGCAGGCTCGCGATTTCGGATTCGGTGATGCCGCGCCAGATGCAGATGAGGTGGTCATCGGTCAGCGGGCGTGTGATGCGTTGAAATTCGATGGGACGACCGGCGAACATGACGCGCAGGAGCTTCCCGCTGTCGACCGCTGCGGTGGCCTGGACGGATTTCCATCCCTCTTCATCGATCAGAAAAACCGCGCCCCAGGTGCCATCATCGGCCGGCATTGGCTTCATGGCGCGGATGTTGCGCTGGGTGACCATGGGGCTGATGCGAAAATAATGCAGGGCACCATCCGGCCCGGGTTCCACGTCCTGCCGGACCATCTTGGGGCCATCCGTGACATCACCCTCGGAAAGCCAGATAATTTGCAAACCGGAATTTTTCCCCATGCTCATCAGCAGGGGCATGATCGCGAGCAGGGCGAAAATCGGGAGGAATCTTTTCATGGCACAGTGAACTCCTCAGCGGGGGGCTGGTCAATGGAAATCCGGGGATCGCGATGAGACTCCGCCTAGAGTGCCGGGGTCACGCTGAGCGTCAGGTGCGTAATGCCTGAGGACTGCACGGCCTCGAGGACGTTGACGATGCGGCTGTAGCTGGTGTCCGACTGCGGGCAGATGGTGACGAGGACGGGGGTCTTGTCCGCCCGGCTTTGCAGGGCGAGGCGGTGCATGCGGTCCTTGAGCTGGGTCAGGTCACGCGATGGATCAAGGATTTCCTGATTGTGCGAGAGCGCGCCATTTTCATCGATCTCAACGGTCTCCTCAAGCGAGGACATGCCGGGAATGTAATCCGGGGTTTCGGCGATGGGGAGCTGGGCCGGGATTTGGGACTCGATCTGACGGGTCCCGATTTTGACCATGAAGAAAAGGAGGACCACGAAAACGATATCGATCATCGGAGCGATTTGGAAGCCGATGTCTTCGTTGGTCGCCCGGTGATTGATGTGTTTCATGGTTACAAATCCTCGCTGACCGTGAAGGTCATGTTGGTGATGCCGGCGTATTGCAGGGAGTTCAGGACGTTGACGACACGGCTGTATTTGGTGTCCGGCTGGGTGCTGACGGTGACGATGACCGGAGTCTTGTCGGCCCTGCCCTGTTCGGCGAGGCGCTTCATGCGATCCTTCAACTGGACCAAGTCGCCGTCCTTCACGGAGCCGGCTTCGAGGATTTCATCGTTGTGGGAAATGACGCCGTCCTGGTCGATCATGATGGACTCCTCCAACGGTTCCAATCCTTCCACACTGGTGGAGGTCTCGGCACTGCCGGGAAGCTTCGATTTGATTTCCGTCTCTGTCTGGCGGGCTCCCACCTTCACCATGAAGAAGAGCATGATCACGAAAACCACGTCGATCATGGGGGCAATCTGAAAACCAACATCTTCGTTCTTCGTTTCGTGTTTAATTCGTCCCATGGAAATGGATGCGGCTGTCCGCTGGTTTATTGATTGAAAGTGGAAAAGGCGATGTTGTCGATGCCGGCCTGGGCGGCGCTGTTCATGACCGTGGCGATCTCCTTGGCCTGCAGTTCCTTGTCACCGCGGATGAGGATGGAGGGGTCGGGCCGGCCGGCTTTTTTGGCCTCCATGGCATTGGTCAACTCCTGGGGATCGCTAAACTTGGCACCGTCGAGCATGAAAGTGGCGGCCTGGTCCTTGCTGCTCCATTTCACATTGACGATCATCTGGTTCGGATCCTTTTTTCGCTCTTTCGCATCCGGGGCGATGGGCAGCTTGATGTCCTTGTCGATGGCCTCGACTTGCGCCGTGGTGATGGACATAAAGAAGATGAGCAATGTCAGAAGCACATCAATCATCGGGGCGATTTGAAATTCGGGTTCGCCCTCCCCACCGCCGCCGCCGCCTGCCATAAGCCTGAGTTAGTTGAGTTTGGAAATAGGTGTAAGGATAGGGGGAGAATTAGTGAGCAGGAGCCGCTTCGCCTTCGCCAGCCGGGGCATCGACCCAGTTGGGAGCATTGGCGTAGAGTTCCTGATCGCCGATGTGCACGCCTTCCGCCAGATGGTAGGGGAGCTTGCGGAAGAGATTGAAGGCTTCGTATTCGACCTCCTGCATGGAGCTTTGGAGGCGGTTGCGGAGGAAATAGTAGGCCATGAAGGCAGGGACGGCTACGAACAGACCAGTAGCCGTGGCGACGAGCACCTCTCCGATGGCGGCGGCGAGTTTGTCGGCATTGCCGGCGACATTACCACCGCCGAGTTCCTTAAACGCCTTGATCATCCCTACAACCGTTCCGATCAGTCCGATCATAGGAGAGCAAACCCCGAGAACGGAAAGATAGGAGAGACGAACGGATCCCCGGGCAGTTTCCTTGGAGAGTTCTGCGAGCATTGCGTCCTCCGTGGGATGTTTGCCATCACCAAGGGCAATGAGTCCGGCGCGGGTCACGTTGTTGATCGCGCAGGGGGTTTCATTGGTGATTTGGTAGGCTCCGACGTAATCACCGGCGCGAAAAGCGTTGCGGAGTTTTTCCAATTCCATGGGGGGGACGAGGCGGATGCTTCGCGTGCGGAGAATGCCGTCGGTTATCAGCCACACCATGGCGATGGAGCAAATGAAGAGCGGAATCATGACCCATCCGCCCTTGATGATTTCATCCAGCAGAGATTCGTGTTTTACCGCAGGAGCAGCGGCTGTTTCCTGTGCGGCAGCGATACCGGGAAGGAATCCGAGAAGCGAAATGGTGAGGGCGGAGGTGAATGATTTAATTTTCATGAGAGTAAAGAATCGGATTAGCGAAGAGCGGGATTAGAGTCAAGCAACTTGTCGGGAGTTTTAGGGAAGGAAGTGGAAATGTGGGGGGATTATTTGGTTTCAGGGGTTGCCTTTGCCTCGGCCTCTTCGGTTTCGGCTTTTTGGACGCGGACATCGCCGATGATTTTCAGCAGGTCATCCAATTGTTTTTTGGCGACGGTGGCCTGAGGACTCGTGGGGTAGCGTTCGCTGAGGCCGATCAGCATGTTCCGGGCGTCCTCCAGGTAATCCATTTTGATGAGGGCGAGGGCGGCACCCAGTTCGGCACGGGGGAGTTGATCTCCCTGGGATCCGTAGAGCACGGTGACGCTGAGGTAGGCCTCAAGGGCGCCCTTGTAGTTGCTGACCTTGGTGCGGATGTCGCCCAGGAAATTGTGAAGGCGGGCGAGCACGGAGGCGTCATCCGTTTTGGCAAGATTTGCCATGATGGTCGTTTCCGCGGGGCCGACGATGCCTTTGGCGAAATCCAGCAGGGCGTCGGCCGCAGCGAGGCGCACACTGTCGGCAGGGCTGAGACTGATGGTCTTCAGCGAGGCGCGGAGTTTCTCAAATTCATCGGTCTTCTTGAGCAGGGCGAGGGATTCGAGTTGGATGAGCGTGGCGCTCAAATAGTAGGATCCTGGCGTGGTCTTGAAGGCTTCGAACTGTTTGCTGACCGGAATGGCCTTGGCGAGTGCGGCTTCGGCATCGCCCCGGTTGAGGGCGATTTCCGCAGATTGCAGGTCGGTGGGCATGGGGAAGTCCAGCCGGATGATGTCAGTGGAGGGAATGTTGATGACCTTGTCCTTGCCGAGGAGGTCTTTCTGACGCCAGGCGAGATTGGTTCCCTGCATGGAGGCCTGGGAATCGGGGATTTCCTGGCCCTTGTTGGTGAAATATTTTTGAGCCATGGACTGGGACGTCATGGTCAGGAGCGCGGCGGCGCAGCAGAGGGAAATTGGTTTCATGAGTTGGGAAAGGTGGAATTAGTCGAGGCTCAATTTGAGATTGGTGGCCTGGTCCTTGACTTGTTGCATGAGCGGGCTGCCCTCGAGTTTGCGCTTCTTGAGGAAATCGCGGGCCTCCTGCAGGTGTTGCTTGGCCTTGTCGGGTTCACCCATGGCCTTGAAGCATTCCGCCGCTTCGACATAGCCCTTGATGCACCAGTCGTTGAATTTTCCGAAGGAGAGGAAAATGCGCTGGAAGTAGTTGGCGGCCTTGGCGAAATCTTTTTGGGCGAAGGCGCATTTGCCAAGCCAGTAGAGGGCTTCGGCGGTCAGTTCGCCCTTCCATTCCTTGGTGCCGACGATCTCCTGGAGGGGCTTTTCCGGACCGGTGAAGTTGTTCTGGCTGAACTGCGCCTTGGCGACGCCCAGAAGGGCGTTGGGGTATTTCATGCCGGGCATTTCATCGCGGGCCTTGGAGTAGTGTTTTTCCGCCTGCGGGAAATCCTTTTGTTCAAAAGCTATGTCGCCCAGACCGACGTAGGCAAAATCGACGTAATCAGATTTGGGGAAGACCTGGGCGAGACGGTTGTAGCACTGCATGGCCTTCTCCAGCACGCCCTTCTTGCGGAGGTGATCGCCGAGGAAGGCGAGCATGGTGGCGGAAAGGTTGTCGGGGTTGGAGTTCTGGCCGAAATCGTCCATGATTTTGTCCACTTCGGGAGCCCGGTCGATGCGCTTCTTGGGATCGGCGGGGTCAATCTTGGGTGGGAGCATTTTCAGGAGCTGAATCTTGGCGTAGGCCAGGCGGGCTTCGCCGGTGGCGTTGAGTTTGCCGGAGGCGGAACCGAGGAATTTGTCGAGTTCCCTGGATCCTGCGATGAATGGATCCTCCTCAGGGGCAGCCGGGGG
The DNA here is from genome assembly GCA_943333275.1 of Akkermansia muciniphila. GTDB lineage: Bacteria > Verrucomicrobiota > Verrucomicrobiia > Verrucomicrobiales > V1-33 > JAGNEJ01. Next base: position 8,456 of record CALQSQ010000038.1, on the reverse strand, counting down.
TGGGGGGGCGACCACGGCGCCGGGATTGGTGGGATCAGCCACCGGCTTGAGCGCGCGGGGTTTGCGTTTTGGGATGCAATTCTGGGCGAGCTGTTCGATGAGCATTTCCACGCCCTCGGTGTTGGCGCGGTTGATGTTGGAGAGAATTTCCTTGGAAAGGTAGGCTTTGACCTTTTCCGTGGCGGCAGCCTTTTCCTCGGGTGTCTTGGCTTCGCGGCTCATGGCTTTGCAGACCCAGTAAATGCCCTTGAGGCGGTCGGGGTGTTTGGGGCGGGTTTTGACGAAGTCTTCGTAGAGGATGCGGATGTCCTTCCAGCGGTCGGTGGCCTGGAGCTTGGTGCGGGCCTGCTCCATGCAGTAGTCGAGCACCTCCTGATTCTCCGGGGCCGCCTTGAGGGCGCCCTGCATGTAGGCATCGGCGCTTTCCTTTTCGCGATCGATTCCGAGCGCCTCCACTTCCTTGGCGGTCATTTGGTCATAGCAGTCGCCGAGGAGGGCGTAGAGTTCGCCGGATACGGCGGAGTTAGGATCCTGCTCGATGGTATTGCGGACGTCCGCGATGACATTGCGGAAGTGGGATTCGTAATCCTTGATGTTCTTGCCGTTCTTGGTTTTCTCGGCCTGCTGCTCGCCGTAGAGCACGATGCCCAGACGGTATCTTGCGTCGGTTTTGTAACCGCCGTTGGGGTAGTCGGTGACATATTTCCCAAGCAGGGCGAGGGTGTTCTTGTAATCGTTTTCGAAGAAGAACGTGAGGGCATAGCGGTAGTCGATTTCCTCCTTGAAGGCATCGTTGGGGAACCGCTGGCGGTAGCCTTCACACTCGGCGCGGGCGTCCTTGAAGGCATAGAGGCTGAAGTCACATCCGATGATCAGCAGGATCAGTTTGTTGACGCTGGGATTGTCCGGATGGGCGGCGATGATTTCCTTGGCGAGATTGCGGGCGGGCTCGAAATCCTGTTTCTCCATGAGCATGGTCACGGCGAGTTCGGCGAGGATCGGGGCTTCGGTGGTTTTGGGATATTCCTTGAGGAACGTCTTGCAGAGCGTGAGCGCCTCCTCGGTGCGTTTCAGGTTCACCATGGAAATGACCTGTCCAAACATGGCGCTGGAGGCATTGGCGAAGGTCTTGTAGTTGGCCACGATGGTCCGGAACGCCAGTTCGGACTCCCAGTTGCGTCCGAGTTTGTCGAAGCAGCGTCCGAGATTATAAAGCACAACGGCGTCATAGCTGTCATCTTTTTCCACGGTCTCTTGGAGTTGTTCCAGCTGCTTCAGGCGGTCCTTGCCCTCCTCGACAAGACTTTGATAGCGAGCTCCGGCGGCGGCGGTGGGAGAGAGCGCGCGCAGGCGGGCCCACTCGGCGATCTTGCCCTTGAGGATTTCGTTGCGGGCGGTTTGGAGACGGATCACCTCGCTTTTGCGGCGGATGGCCTGGAGGGCGATAATGGCGGTCTCAGGTTTGGTATCGACGAGGTTCTTGGCGGTTTCGAGGGCCTTGGCATTGATGATGATGACGAAATCCGCAGAACTTGGGCTGTTCTTGATTTTATCCAGCACATCCACACCCTTTTCCACATCGCCCACCGTGAGGTAAAGCGAGGCCAGGCGGAGGGCGGCATTGATGCGGTCGGTGGAATTGTAACCGCCCTTGAGGTATTCATCCAGGACCTTGACGGCCTCGGCACCCTGGTCGCTGCGCTCGTAGGCTTCCGCGAGCAGGGGCATGACCTGGTCCTTGATTTCCGGGAAATTGCGGATTTTCTCAAACTGGCTCGCAGCTCCCTTGAAATCGCCGCTGAGCCCCAGAGCCTTGCCGACCAGAATCTGGACATCGCGGATGAATTCGCCCTTGGGGTATTTGTCCTCGTATTTTTTCAGGAAATCGATGGTGGGCGTCCACTGTTTCAGCTGGAAATTCGAAATACCAATAATGTAGTAAATGATGTCCAGTTTTTCCGTGATGCCCAATTTTTCCGCACTGAGGGCGTAAAGGGAGAGCTTGGCGCTGGCGAGAGCCCAATCACTCTGCTGGAAGGCCTTGTCCCCGGCGGTGAGGAGGTCCTGCATTTCCAGTTGGTTCGTGGCCAGCGGCGGTGTGGTCGCAGCCGGGGCGGGGGCGGCGGGGGGCGGGGCGGCCGTCAGGGTGCCTGGCCCAGAGCAGCAGATGGCCACGGCGGCGAGAAGATGGGCGGAAAATTTCATATGTCGATTGGGCTGGAAAAGGATCGGGCAGATGGTCGGTGGGAGCGCGAGTATAGGAGTTGGGGTTGGTTTGCCAAATACTTTTCGCGTTGGTCCGCCAGCTAAACAGGTTTTTTCAATGCATGACAAGATCAAAACGCCGCTCGAGGCCAGGTCATTAGAAATAAAATGAAAGATTTTTGCGGGACGATGAAATAGTCACATGGTCACGTGCGGAGTCAGGGCTTTCTCCATGAGGATGTGGGGAATGCCGATTTCCTCAAACGTCCCTCCCACGGCAGCGTATCCGAGGCGCTCGTAAAACCCCTGCACGACGACCCTGGCATGCAGGGAAATTTTGCTGAATCGACCCTCCCGCGCCAGAATGTCCTCCACACCGTCCATCAAAAATCGCCCCAGTCCCCGGCCCCCATGGGACGCGGCGATGGCGACCTGGCGGATTTTCACATGGGCGTCCCCCGAGGGCAGGGCGATGGCGCAGCCGAAAATTTCCGCTGGGGAAAGCAGGGCGAAGTGCCGCTGCGGTGGTCCCTCCTGCAGGACTTCCGCGACGCTCAACGTGAGGCCGAGAGGATCGCGCAGTTCCCGCTGGCGCAGGACGACGGCCCGCCAGAAATCAGCGCTGAGATGGGGGACTTCGACGAGGGAGAGGTCGGGAACTTCCATGAAAATCGTAATGGGGATGGCGGACGGTCGCCATGCAGCGGCGGTGTCCCCGATGCTGCGTGCAGGGCCCGGGAAAATCCACCTATTTCTTCACCTTGGAATCGTCCTGAACCAGCGGTAGTGCCCCTCGATTTTAAATTCGAACAACCGGTCCTCCTCCCGCGCTCCCTGGCCGATATTGTGAATCACCAGCGGTGTGCCGACCTCACTGACCCGGTCACTCACCAGCATGATGTGAATCAGTCCATTGGAAAGTCGGCAGACCACGAAATCCCCGGCTGCATAATCCTTTCCCTCCTGACTCACGGCCAGCGATTTGCCCTTGCGTTCGAAATACTTCGCTAGATTGGGCACGCGGCGATGATCGATATTGGTATCGGTCCTGGTGAGTTTCCAAATTTTTGGATACACCGAAAAATTCGCCTTCATGTCCTCATGCACGACTTGCTGGAGGTCCACGCCCGCCGCGCGCATTGCCCGGATGACGACATCGCAGCAGACGCCCCGCTCCAGCGGGACATCGCCCTTGGGGTAGGGAAGCGATGCATAAGCCGGATCATAAACGACCGTCTTGCCAATCTGGCTGCGAGCCGCTGCCACCAGTCCCAGCGCGGAGGCGGTAGCAACCTCCTGGCACAGGGCAGGCAGGGAGCAAAACAAAAGGAAAAGGAGGGTCTTCATCATCGTCCTGATACGCTTGCCGGGAGAGGGATTTATCACGCAAATCCATCAAGTCCGCACTGCCTTGGCGAGGACGCGGGAGATGAACGGGAAAAATTGTTTCTTGCGGCTGACGACCCCCTGCATTTCGAAGATGCCCTCGCTCTTGCTGGGGTAAGTGATGCCCTCGATGATGGCGGGATGGCCCGCCGTGAGCAGGATGCTGTGGTGCTGCATGATGTCGGTGACGATCAGGCAGGCGAAATCGAGTTCCTTCTCGCGGCAGAGCGTGGCGAGTTGCGCGCGCAGTTCGGGAATGCGAGGGGGGAGGGCCTCCAGGCCAAGTTCCTCGATCTGACTGATGGAGATTTTCCAATCGTGCTCGCTGAATTCCTTGCGGTCGGTGTTGAGGATTGTCTCCGCCTTGTCTGCGCGCAGCAGCGATCCCGCGGCAAAAAAATCGGTCGCAAACGAATCGATCTCCAGATTCGCGATGCCACTCAGCCACCAAAGCATTTCCCGATCCATGGAACTGGTCGTGGGGCCGGAGAGTTTCAGGGTGTCGGAAATGATCCCGGAGGCCAGGCAGAGCGCCACTCCGCGCGACGGCGTTTGGCCGTGCATCGTGTAAAGCCTGGCGACGATGGTGCTGGTGCTGCCGACGGGTTCGTTGATGTAGCGGATGGGTTCGCGGGTCACGAGGTTGCCGCTGAGGCGGTGGTGATCCACGACTTCCAGGATGCTCGCGTCGGAGGCACCGGGGACCGCTTGGGAGAATTCGTTGTGGTCGACGAGGACGAGTCGCTGGCGGGGTGGGTCGAGTAAGTCCGATTTGGAAAAGACGCCGATCAATTTTCCAGTTTCTTCCGCCACCACTGGGAAGAGGGCTTGAGAGGAATTCTGGAGTTGGGCGAGGATATTGGAGACCAGCGTCTTGGCTCCGAACTGCAGGAAATTTTTCTCCACGGCATCGGCAATGCGCCGACTGCAGCGGATCAACTGCACGGTGCTTGCGGTGTCGTGATCGCAGGAAATGACAGTCGTGCCCTGTTTCACGGCCTGCTGGAGTTCGGCGGGAGCGAGATGGGAGCCGCCGGTGAGAATGATCGTGCGGACTTTGGTCTCGAGGGCGAGTCGATGCACCTCCGGTCGGTCGCCCACGATGACGGCGAGGCGGTCGGGGGGGAATTCATGGAGACGCGCATCCACCGTATGGGCGCTGCTGGCACTGACGGTGAGGATGAATTCCTGCTCAGTTTCCAGATCGACCCCATGATCAATCTGACCCTCCAGAATCCGGGCAATGTTTTCCAGACTGGTGCGCACGCGGCGGGCGTGGGCCTTGCTGTCGAGGCTGTGCAGCAGCAAATGAAGCAGTTCCTGCACGGAGGCCAGTCCCACCACGCAATCATGCTCATCGACGATGGGAATGGCGCGGATGTTGGCTTTGATCATGCGTTGGTAAACATCGAGAAACGATTCGTCCTCGCGGGCCTTGATGACATCGGACCGGCACACGCCTCCGGCGGTCGGACGCAGGTCCATGACGAGATGGGGAGGTTCGATGCCGGCCTGTTCCAGCACCCAGGCGGTCCGGGCATTCACGCCGCCGCAGCAGGCGGCCAGGGCATCGGGGTAGCGGGTGCGGCGGAGCAATTCCGCATAGCCAATGGCCGAACAGATGGCATCGGTATCGGGGTTTTTATGTCCGAGCACGAGCACCGGCTGGCGGCCGGCGCCGGTTTCAGTGTAGGCGGGATGGATCATGGGAAAAATTTAGTGAACGAAAGCGGAATGATTGGGCATGCGCTGGATCTGGCCGGCGGGGACGGGCGGGAGATCGCGCACGGGCAGGAGGTGCACGTGCTTGTCCCGCTCCTTGGCACAATGCATGCGAAAGGCGTCCCAGCGAGGCCATTCGATGTCCGGGGCGTATTTGATCTGCCGCAGCAGGCTGAGCCATTCGATCAACGCGCGTTCGAAATCCCCCTCGCCAAAGTGTTCGCCGAGCAGATCGCGCCGCCGACCCGGCTGGCGGATGATCGCCTCCAGTACATCCGCCACACCCTCGCCGTAGCCCAGCGGCAGGCCCATGTCCAGATAGCCCTCGTAATTTGCCGCCCCGTAGGCCGCCAGACAGGCGGCGGCCATGCGTTCGCTTTTGCCATCCAGCCCCTCGGGAAGATCCGAGAACCGATGCCCCCCGCGCAGGTTGGCCAGATGCATGACCATTTCCTCCAGCGGATAAGAGGCATCCTCCAGTGCCGCCGCGATCGCCAATCCCTCGCCTCCTTGAAAACAGCTGAAGACCACGCCGCGCCGCGTGGGCGTGCCATCGGCTTCCATGAGGCCGAGTTTCCGCCAGGCATAGGCGGCGGTATTGCTGGGCGCGAGCCGTTCCTCGCCACCCTCGTCCTTGAAACTCGGCGCCACCTCCAGGCGAATCTGCCGCTCTTCCGGCGAGATGATCGGCACATCATAACTGTCGAAATACGCCTGGTGGGAAGTGCGGGAGAAATCAATCTGCAGCATGAGGATCTCCCCGCGCTGAATGATGCCGGACACCCGTCCGCCGCAAAGGTGCGGCGCGAGCTGCGGCGTCACCTGGTCATCCAGCTGGTCATACGTGAACGTCTGATCCTTGTCGATGGACGTCAGGTCGCGGATGTTTTTGGTGACTTGAAACTGGCGTTTCTCCCGCTCAATGGCCAGGGGGATTTCCTTGCCGTAAACCCAGTTGCCATTCTGCTTGTCCACCTTGCAGACGCGGCCGATTTCGAAGGCCGAGTTCACAAATGGATGCACTAGCAGCGCATGCTCCAGATGGTTCTTGTAGAAAATTTTCGCCTGCGCGAGCGGCACATCCGCGAAGCGCGCCTTGTCCTTCACCTCCCATTCGCCGCGGCTGTTGAAGATGTCCGTGCGCACCGGGCCGAGCCCGAAATAGCTGTGCGCCTTCAATTCCGTGCGCGCCGTCTGGGGCCGCGGGGTTTCGCTGCCGACCTTCGCGTTTTTCTCGAACCCGAGGACCAGATGCTGCTTGCTGAAAAGCGAATCGCAGAGGCGTTCCGCAGCGACAAACGGATTCTCGCCGCTCAATGCCGCCCGATACATCACGCGGATCAAGGTCGTCCAATCCACCTGATTGGCCCGCCGCAATTGCTTCTGCGAGGCGTCGCCCAGCCGCGGGCTGCGCTCGGCCAGGATCACATAGCCCGCCGCATCCATGCCGCGCCGGCCCGCCCGGCCAAACATCTGCAGCAGTTCATCCGGCGCGATCTCCCGCTCCACCTTGCCATCGAAGAAAATCGTCTCCGCCACCATCACACTGCGCATGGAAAAATTGATCCCCGCCGCCAGCCCCATCGTCGCCACGACCACGCGCAACTGTCCCGCCTTTGCCAGCGGCTCGATGACCCCGGCGCGCTGCAGGTAACTCAGACCGCTGTGGTGATACGCCACCCGCTGCTGCAGCAGACCCGTGAGCGTCGGACCCAGCACGTGCTCCTGACGATCCGTCAGCGTGAGGTGATCGTTCGTCGGCAACTGCGCTGCGATCTGCCGGGCGATCTTCTCCGCCGTCAGCCGATGCGGTGCAAAGATCAGCAGCGGGCCCAGATTGTTTCCCAGCACATCCCCCGCCACGCGACCCCAGAAGTTCGTCGCCTTGCGCGGAGCCCGGCGCGATAATGTTTCCAGGAACGTTTCCTCCAGCGGCACCGGGCGGTGCTTCGTGCTCACCACCTCCACCGTCCGGCCCAGCCGCTGCAGCCAGTCCGCCACATCCTGCGGATTGCCCACGCTGCCGCTCAGCAGCAGCAGTTGCGTCTCCTTCGGTGCCAGCGCCAGCGCCAGCTCATACGCCAGCCCCCGCATCTGGTCCGCCAGCATCTGGTATTCATCGATCACCAGCAGCCGCGGCCCCACCCCGTGCAGGAAATTTTCCCGCTGCGTCTCCAGCGTCGCCACGATCACCGGCGCCTCCAGATTCTCCGCGATGTCCCCCGTGGCGATCCCCACATTCCAGCCTTTCGCCTGCCATTCCAGCCGCTTGTCATTGGCCAGCGCCCGCGTGGGCACGGTGTAAATCGCCTGCCCCTTGAGGTGCCCGCCCTTCACATACAGTTCGAAAATGTGCGTCTTCCCGGCCCCGGTCGGTGCATCCACGATCACATCCTTGCGCGCCTGCAACGCACGCACTGCGTCCTGCTGCCAGAGATCGGGCAGCGCAAGATTGATGGGAAAACCGGACATGAAAAGGAGGGTGGGGGAGACGCCCCATTACCCGCCCCGCGCCTCCAAGCAAAGGAAAAGCGCATTTCCCCGGCAGGAATCCACCGCTCCCGCTATTTCTTCTCCGCCGGCAACCATCCCCGCAACCGGCAATGCACCTTCGACACCGTCCCCATGTAGTGCGGCTGGGCGTAGTCCACCGCCGATTTCAACAAATGCTCCTTCGCCGCCTCCGTCTTCCCCAGCGCCTCCGCATACAGCCCCAGATAGAGGTGCGCATAGCAGAGCGCATCGCGTTTCGACTCCGCATCCTTGACCGCATCCGCCGCCGCCAGCACGTCCTTTTCCGCCGCCTTGCCGGCAAATAAATCCAGCACCTGCCGCATCGGCACCCGGCTGTCCCGCGTCACCGGCAGCAGCGCCTTGCGCGCCTCCTCCACATTCTTCTCCCGCGCCACACACAGGAAATGCCAGACCGAGTTCTCCACATCCTGCGAGTTCACCTTCACATGCTCCTCAAACTGCGCCCGACCATCCGCCCACCGCTCCGCATAATACAGCGCGATCCCCCGCTGCCAATGATACGGCAACTGCTCCGGATGCTCCTTCAAATACCCATCCCACGCCGTCAGCGCCTCCTTGATTTTCCCATCGTAAAAATACCTCACCCCCTCACTCTGCAAATCCACCTT
>CALQSQ010000037.1 GCA_943333275.1 Akkermansia muciniphila | reverse complement strand
GTCGGCCAGTGCTGATTCGTCGATGTTCATGGGGAGAATCTGGTTTGGCGGTTGGTAAATTTGGTCGGATTACGCCTTCAGATTAATGGATTCGATCACCCGCCGCAAGGTGCGATTTCACTCCTTTGCGGTGGACTTTTTCATGACTAAATCCGGCCAAAATTTCGCCCATGATTCGGGTAGCCGCACCGGGCGACCTTCGGGCATCTGAACGAGCGCGAGGGACTGACGGCAGGTGATGAGCAGCTCGGCGGGTTGGTTGCGATGGATGGTGAACTCCACCCAGAATCTTGGACCCTGGAGGCCGGTGAGTTTGCCGTGGATCTGGAGGAAATCGCCAAGGATGGCGGGCTTGCGATAATCGATCTCCGTGCGGACGACGACGGGAAAGAGCCTGGTGGAAGCCATCTCGCGCAGGGCCATGCCCATGTTGGCGGCCAGCTTGGTGCGGGCCTTTTCGATCATCCGGAGGTAGGCGATATTGTGGACGACTCCACCGCAGTCGGTGTCGTAGAACATCACCTCCTCCTCCATGTGGATGCTCGGATGGGCGGTCACTTTGCGTTAAAGTTCCTCGCGCAGACGGCGGCCGACTTCCTCGACGTTGGCGCGGGAGTTGAAGGCGGAGATGCGGAAATAACCTTCGCCGGCAGCGCCGAATCCGGCGCCGGGGGTGACGACGACGTTGAGCTTGTTGAGCATGACATCGAAAAATTCCCAACTGCCCATGCCATTGGGAGTGCGCACCCAGATGTAGGGGGCATTCACACCACCGAACGCGGTCAGACCGGCATCCTTGGCGGCCTGGCGGAGAATCGCGGCATTTCCCAGGTAATGATTGATGAGTTCCGTGACCTGCTTTTTCCCGCTGTCGCTAAAGAGCGCTGCGGCTCCTTTTTGGACGATGTAGCTGGCTCCGTTGAATTTCGTGGTCATGCGGCGCGACCAGAGCGGGTGGAGTGGCAGGGATTCGCCACTGCGGGTTTTCGCCATCAATTCCTTGGGAATGACGGTGAAGGCGCAGCGGACGCCGGTGAAGCCGCCGTGTTTGGAGAAGGATCGGAACTCGATGGCGCAGTCGCGGGCGCCGGGGATTTCGAAAATGGAATGGGGGATGTCGGCATCGGTGATGAAGGCTTCGTAGGCGGCATCGAAGAGGATGATTGATCCATGAGATTTGGCGTATTTCACCCAGGCTTCCAACTGCGCGCGGGTGGCGGCGGCGCCGGTGGGATTGTTCGGGCTGCAGAGGTAGATCAAATCGAGCGCCTCATTTTGCGGGACATCGGGCATGAATCCATTACCCTCATTACATGGCAGGTAATGAATGCCCTCGTAGCGCCCGCTGGCATCGCCATCGCCGGTATTTCCAGCCATGACATTGGTGTCCACATAGACGGGATAAACGGGGTCGGGAATGCCCAGAAGATTGCCCTGGCCGAAGATGTCGAGGATGTTGCCGGTGTCGCATTTCGATCCGTCAGAAACAAAAATTTCATCATCGGCCACGTTGATGCCGCGATCCCTGAACATGTTCTGCGCAATGGCCGTGCGCAGGAAATCATACCCCTGCTCGGGGCCGTAGCCTTTGAAAGTGGCGCGGTCGGCCAGTTCATCCACCGCCGCATGCATGGCTTCGCGTGCGGCCAGCGGCAGGGCTTCGGTGACATCTCCAATGCCGCAGCGAATCAGGCGCTTGGCGGCATCCGGGGAGGCGGCGACAAAGCCGCTGACACGGCGGCCAATCTCGGGAAAGAGGTAGCCGGCTTTGAGTTTGAGGTAGTTTTCGTTGAGGAGGGCCATGGGATGGGGAGTGGGTTGAGTGGGAGAGTAGGAAAAGTGAGGTTTGCAGGGGGAGATCGTGAGTGGATGCGGGGAAATTGCCCCTCATTTTCCCACTCTCTCATTTCCCCGACTCTCTCAACCGTCAAGTGCCGCGGCAACTTTTCCGGCGAGATCCTGAAATGCCGTCTTCACCGCATTTTCCGCCTGGAGCGTGATGGGATGGCCGGAGTCGCCACCTTCCCGCGTGGGGATGTCGATGGGAATCTGGGCGAGCAGGGGGACGTTGAGGCGGGCGGCTTCCTTGGCACCGCCGCCCTGGCCGAAGATGTCGTAGCGTTTGCCATCGCTGGGGCAGAGGAAATAGCTCATGTTCTCGACGATGCCGAGGATCGGGACATTCACCTTGGCGAACATACTCACGGCCTTGCGGGCATCGATGAGAGCGACCTCCTGCGGCGTGGTGACGATGACTGCGCCATCCACCGAGACCGTCTGCACGATCGTCAGCTGAATATCGCCGGTGCCTGGCGGGAGATCGAGAATCAAATAGTCCAGTTCCCCCCAGACCACGCCGCGCAGGAACTGCTGCGTGTAGCGCGTGGCCATGGGGCCACGCACGATCACCGGGGAGTCGTCCTCCAGCAGGAATCCCATGGAAATCATTTTCATCCCCTTGGTCTCGATGGGGATGATCTGATTATCATCCGACGCCATCGGCTTCGCGTTGGAACCGAACATATGCGCCACGCTCGGGCCATAGAGATCGCAATCACACACCCCCACTTTCGCGCCGGTCTGGCTGAGGGCCACCGCGAGGTTCACGGCCACGGTGCTCTTCCCCACCCCGCCCTTGCCGCTGGCCACGACGAGGATTTTTTTCACGCCGGGAATGCTGCTCTTGCCCAGCGTGCCACCGGTGGCCGCGGGTGTTTCGGGCTCCTTGATATCGAAATCCAAATTGATCTTGCCGATCCCCTCCAACTCCGACAACACCGCCAGCGCCGCACTGTGGATCTGCCGTGGCAGCGATGCATCGCGGGTCGCCAGGGACATGCGCACGGTCACGTCCGCCCCGTCGATCTGCACCGATTTGACAAGGCCGAACGAAACGATGTCGCGACTGAAACCCGGGTATTTCACCGAGCGCAGCGCTTCTTTGATGGAGGCTTCCGAGATCATGCCGACGATGAGACTACACATTTCCCGCAGTGCAAATTGATTTGCACCCGCACCCCTCCCGTCACGGAAAACGATTGCCTTTTTCCCCGTTGTGGAGGAAAACAACCATTCACTACCGCCCCCTCCCCCATGTCCGACACCCCCTCGTCGTCATCCGACATCACCTGCCATGCCACCAAGTGGTACCTCTGGCGCAGGGTCGTCCCCTTCGCCATCCTCCCGCTCCTGTTGTCGGTTTATTTCTTCTACGACTGGAAAGTCGGTTATCCCGACAAATTGAAACAATACGAGACCTTCCAACGATACAAAGCCGAGAACAAAATCGAGGAATGGCCCAAATTCGCCGCCTCCCAGGGGTGGAGCAGTCAGGAACCGGAGAAAATGGACCAGCGCAAGATCGATGAACAATTCCACTGGGGCGTCGGCGTTGGAATTCTTGGGGCCGTGTGCCTCATCTATTATCTGCTGAGTTACCCCAAGAAACTCACCGCCGATGCCACCTCCTTCACCCCCCCGTGGGGCCGCGCCATTCCCTTCGCCAGCGTCCACCGCATCGACAAACGCCCTTGGAAACTCAAGGGACTCGCCAAGATTTATTATAAAAACAGCGAGACCACAAAGAAGACCGTGATCGATGACCTCCGTTTCGCCGGAGCCGACAAAATTCTCGCTCGGTTGGAGGCCAACTTCTCCGGCGAAATCGTCGACCACGAGGAAGTACCATCGGAAACCACCGCCGAAGCCCCGGCCACCAAGGAGGAATCTTCCTGACCCCAGCGAGCGGCGGCCTCCTGCGAAACCCTATTTCCGGATCCCGAATGTCCCCTCTCGCCCGCTACCGCGCCTCCCTGATCTGTTTCATCAGCGGGCTCATTATCAGCGGAGTGACCGCCTTTCCGTTGTTGCTGGAGTTGAAATTACTCGCGCGGCTCCTCGGAGCAGAGCACGCCGCCTCACCTCAGGGATATGAAGGGCTGACGTTTTGGATTGTCACCGTGCGCTGCGGCTTGGAACGCACCTACGCCGACTATCCCTGGATCGCCTACGGCACGGATTGGCTGGCCTTCGGCCATCTCATGATCGCCGCCTTTTTCATCGCACCGCTCATCAACCCACGCACCAGCCGTGCCAACCTCTACGCCGGCCTCTTCGCCTGCCTCATGGTCATCCCCCTCGCCCTCATCTGCGGCCACCTCCGCGGCATCCCCTTCTACTGGCGGCTCATCGATTGTTCCTTCGGCATCTTTGGGGCCGTGCCCTTGCTGTATTGTTTGACCCAGCTCAGGTTGATTGAAGCGGGGGAGAGATGATTGCCTTGATCAAAAAACACGGAAGTGATATTGGAATGAGTTATGGCGCAAAGACACTGAATTTTCCTAAGTGAAATGAATCCCGCCGCAATCATCGCTTTAGTCATTCTGGGATTTTTGTTCCTCGAAGCATTCAACGTCATATTCCTTGGGGTCAGCGTTTCCAGGCGAATCATTCGTTTCATCAGGACAAAACGCCGTGGCTCCCAATATGTTCGGTGGACAGAATCTCTGAGGATTGCCGCCGCCAATGGACTCCTCTCCGTCGGCTCAGAAATAATTGTCTCCGAAGAATGTGAGTTCACTGGCATCACAGTAAGTCGGTTCGCAATTTCATCCCTTGAGGCGAACGAGGAATCCGGGACCATTCTGACGGTAATTGGAATGAGTCAGGACGGAATCGAGGTTGTCCCAAAAGCACGGCGATCTCCGTAGCCATGAGGCGGGACGCTGTTCGTGGATACCGGGTTAATATCCCCCGCAGCCCTTCGCCTATCAGTGACGGGCATCTATTCCGGGCCAAAAAAGGTGGGTGCCCTCCCGAAATTATCGCCATTGCATCTTTGGCGGGAAATGATTAGAATTGGCGACGCTGCAGCTGCAAAGTCTGCAACCCGGGTGCCCGATGCCACGACCCGTCGGCACCCAACCACCCATGTGGGACTACCTCAAACGCCAACAACTACAACGCAAAGGCCTCTCGTGCGGGAAGAAACGCCGGGAACAAACCCAGAGTGAATGGATGGAGACCATGCGCTCCAGCCCGTTTGTGCGCTTCTTCTTTCTGTGTCTTTTCCTGGCTGGATTGGGGATGCTGGTGCGTTACCTCCCCCCGCGGTCCGGATTCCAGCAATTGCAGGAGCAGGGCATGGGCACCTCCCTCATGCTGCTGCTGCTGGTGGCTTCCACCGTGCATCTGGCGATCGCGCATCCTTTGACTTGGAGACGCAACAGTCACGTGCTGCTCGTTTACATGGTGGTGTTTGTGCAATTGTGCCTGCTGCAACTGGCGGATTTTGTCCTCCGTCTCAATGGCCAGCCCCCGTCGGCCACGCTGCTGTATGCCCCGTGCGCCCTCGCCCCCATCACGCTCTCGCTGTTGCTCGGCATGCCCCTGGGATTTTGGGCCTGCTTCTATGCAAGCCTGTGGGGGGCGATGCTGGTGGATCAGGAGCACAGTTTTGCCTTTCTGTGTTTCAGCATGGTGATCGGATTTGTAGGCATCATCACGACGCGAAATTTACGCAAGCGCAGCCAGTTGCTGCGATCCGGCCTCTGGGTGGGAGTGGCTGGTCTGGTCATGGCCTTCCTGCTGCGACAGATGACCAGCCCGCTCGAACTCTGGCATGGCCGGGGCTGGCAGAGTCTGGGAATCCAGATGGGCTCGGTCCTGCTGGGCGGCATCCTGACCGTAACGATCGTCAATGGCATGATTCCGGTGCTGGAGGCCATATTCAAGATCACGACGACCATTTCCTGGATCGAACTTTCCGACTTAAATCACCCTCTCCTGCGCCGCATGACGCTTGAGGCCCCGGGGACCTACCATCACAGCCTGATGGTGGCCAGTCTGGCGGAAAGCGCTGCGGAAGCCATTGGCGCGGATCCCACCATGTGCCGGGTCTGTTCCTATTTCCATGACATCGGCAAACTCGAACGCCCCGAATACTGCATCGAGAACATCCATGGCGAGGACAATCCGCACGATGACCTTTCGCCCTCCATGAGCGCGCTGATCATCATTTCCCACGTCAAGGACGGCGTGGACCTCGCCCTCAAACACAAGCTCAACCGCGAGATCATCCAGGTCATCCAGCAGCACCACGGCAACTCGCTCGTCTGGTTCTTCTACCGCCGCGCCATCGACCACATGGAGGAGGTGAAAAAGCAAGTCGCCGCCGGACTCGCAAAGCAAACCGACATCCCGGAGGTGTCAGAAAATAAATTCCGCTATCCCGGCCCTCGTCCACAGACCCGTGAATCAGCCATCATCAGCCTCGCCGACGCCATCGAAAGCGCCTCCCGGGTCCTGCAAAAGCCCAGCCCGCAGAAAATCGAGCAGATGGTCGATGAAGTCGTCGCCGCCCGCGTGCGCGACGGCCAGCTGGATGAATGCAATCTCACCCTGCGGGAACTCGACCTCGTGAAGGAAAGTTTCCAAAACCGCCTCCGCACCATGCTCCATCGCCGCATCCCCTACCCTGAGGAAAAGGCCAAGGAGCGCGGTGGTCGTGAAAAGGTCGAAGCCACCGTCATCAAAGGCGATCCCACCTCCCCCACTCCCGTGCCCGAAGTCCCCGCCCCAGCCAAGGCCCCCACCGTCCCCATCGCGGCCAGCCTCATGGAGAGCCCGGAAACTGCGCGCTTCGGAGTGCGCTCACCGATCTGAGGTCATGGACGCTACGCCCCAATGGTTGGTGGAGGTTTACGATCATCAGGGAAATTCCCTCTTCGATCTCCTCGCCCTGCAACGCCGCACGGAACAGGCCCTGCCCCTCGTCCTTCCCCACCCCGGCCCGGAACCCTCCTCCCTGCTGGCAGGCGGCACGCTGGAATTCACCATCGTGGACGATCCCACCATCAGCCGCGTGCATGGCGAATTCCTCAACGATCCCGCGCCCACCGACGTCATCACCTTCCACCACGGCGAAGTCCTCATCAGCGCGGACACCGCCTCGCGTCAGGCCCAGACGCATGGCCAGCCCTTCGAGCGGGAACTCCTCCTCTACGCCATCCATGGTCTGCTCCACCTCCACGGGCACGAGGATCATACCGCCGCCGGAGCCGCTACCATGAAGGCCCTGCAGGAAAGCATTCTCGACCGAATCCTGCCGGACTTCTTCAGTGCCGCGGCACCATCTGCATGAAAAACGCCACCTTGGCCTGCAAGGAAACCAGCACCCCCACCAGTGCCGCCAGTGCGAGGCTGTGGAAGAAAACATAGCGCAGAATCTTCCCCTCCAGTCCCGCCGCCTGCGTCGCCGTGCTCGCCACCACGATGCTCTGCGCATCGATCATCTTCCCCATCACCCCGCCCGAGCTGTTCGCCGCACACATCAGCACGGGATCGATCCCCAACTGCTGGCTCGTGATCTTCTGCAAGCCCCCGAACAACACATTCGACGCCGTATCTGAGCCCGTCAACGCCACCCCCAGCCAGCCCAGCAGCGTGCCGAAGAAAGGATAAAACGCCCCCGTCTGCGCCAGCGCCAGCCCCATCGTCGCATCCGCACCGCAGTATTTCGTCACACTCCCCAGCGCCAGCATCCCGCAAATCGTCAGCAGCGACCACCGTGCCCGCACCAGACTCGTCCACCACGCCGAGGCCAGTTCACGAAACGAAAACCGCAGCAGCATCCCCACGATCAACGCCGCCACCAGGATGCCCGTGCCCGTGAAGGACAGCCCCGGCCATTTGTAAATCGCCTCCAGCGCCTTCTCCCCCGGCAGGCCCACCGGCGCCGCCCTCACCACGATGTCATGCAGATGCGCCACCGGCCATTTCGGCACCCCCACCCCATCCAGCTTCGCCTTCCAAAAAGGCAATCCCCACACGAACACCACCACACACAGCACCAGCCACGGCATCCACGCCCGCCGCGTGCGCTGCGGACTCAGCCTCTCCTCCGGCACCGCAGGCGCGATCTCCGGCGAAGTCCAGCCATCGCTCGGCTGCCAGAACTTCAGGAACACCAGCACCGCCCCCGCACTCGCCAGCGATGCCAGTATATCCACCAGCTCCGGCCCGTGGAAATTGGACACCACAAACTGCACCAGCCCGAACGTCAGCCCCGCCACCACCGCCACCGGCCACACCCCCCGCAGACCCCGCACCCCTGCAAACGCCATCACACACCAGCACGGCACGATCAGCGAAAAGAAAGGCAACTGCCGCCCCACCATCTTCGACAGCAACATCACATCCAGCCCCGTGATCTGAGCCAGCGTCGTGATCGGCGTCCCCAGCGCGCCGAACGCCACCGGCGCCGTATTCGCGATCAGGCTCACCCCGCACGCCACCAGCGGGCGGAATCCCAACTGCACCAGGATCGCACTCGTCACCGCCACCGGCGTCCCGAACCCCGCCGCCCCCTCAAAGAACGCCCCGAACGAGAACGCAATCAGAATCACCTGCACCCGAGGATCCGGCGCCAGCCGCGCCAGGCTCCTCCGCAAGTCATCGAACAACCCCCGCCGCAGCGTGATCTCATACAGGAACAGTAAATTTAAAATGATCCACCCGATGGGAAACAACCCCATCGCCGCCCCATACGCCGCCGCCGCCAGCGCTGCATCCGTCGGCATCCCGTAGGCGAAGATCGCCGTCCCCAACGCCGCCAGCAACCCCAGCAGCGCCGCCCGGTGGATCGGCATCCGCCCAAACGCAATCAACCCCAACAACACCACCACCGACAACGCCGCCATCAGCGTCGAAAGCACCATGTTACCCAGAGGATCGTAATTTTGCAGCCAGAGAATCATCCCCCTGCATAGCGGAAGCCCCCGTCCCAATGCAAGGAATACTCTGGCGGGCTGCGGTCTTCCTTGAACACCAACGGTGCGGGACAAGAGTTGGTGGGAAAGGGGCTGGACCTCTCGATAGATGTGTCGCCCCTATCCGGGGGGGGGCACGGCGCGAGGTTGCCGGGGTCGTGACGCGGCCCCGGGGAGGCCGGGCAGATTTCCCCGTGGACGCTTGGACTCAGGGGCGGTAGCCGGAGGAGGAGGAGGGGGGCGCGTAGTAGCCGCCGCTGCTGCTACTGGAAAAGTAGGAACTGGGCCAGGTGCCGGTGGTGTCGCCGCTGCCGTCTTCGTGCTGGATAGCCTGGTTGATTTCGTTCATCAGGTCGGTGAGGATGCCGTGGAGGCCGGGGTCGAGGTGGCAGACGGTGGGGAGAAGGGGGGCGAGGCATTGGGCGAGGTTGGTGGCCTGGGTGCGGAGGGTCTGGCGGAGTTTGTCGGCGCGCTGGGCGGTCTCCTGGAGTTTCTGGTCGTAGTCCGCGCCCTTGCCTCCAAAGCGGGTGACCTTTTGGAGGAAGGCGAGCAGTTCGGCGGCGGTGAAGTTTCCGCTGGGGGGATTGGCTTTGGCCCAGGCGATGTCGAGCCATCCGGCGGTGCCGATGCGGCCGAGGGGGATGCCTGCGGCACCGGCGGCGAGTTCGCGTTTGGAAATATCCAGGGACTGGGACAACTGGTCTTCGAAGTCCACATAGGCCATGCGGAGGTCGCCGACGGCGGTGGAGAGTTCGAGGGACTGGTCCATGAGGGCGAGGAAGAGGTTCTTGACGTTGTTGTAGGGGACGCGGAGGGCGGCTGGCTCGGATTCCATGTTTCTGACCTGGAAGAGGTCTTTGTAGAAGTTGAGGCTGGGCGGCAGCGCGGTGTTGGTGCGCTTGTGGAGGTAGAAGAGGAGCGTGTGGAGGGCGCCCATGATGGAGTAGAATTCGCGAGTCATAGTGGTGGTGTCGGGTTAGGTTATGATTGCAGAGAGGCGTGGTTTGCGCTTAGAACGGAGGGATGGTGAGGGAGAGAAGGAGCATTTACTGGTTCAACTGGCCGGCCCACGTGGGGGGATCGGACACGAAGTTCGTGCATACGCTGCGGCTGCTGGCGGGCGAATACGACATCACGGTGATCCCGAACGATGCGGGGTATTACGCGGACCCGCTGTGGCTGGATTTCCTGGCCGGGCTGGGGGTGAAGACGGCGCTGCCGGAGGATCTGCCGGAGCAGTGTGAGGGCTGGGCCATTTCCCTGTGCAACGGACTCTTTTTCAAGAATGGCATGCTGGGGGCCTGCCTGCGGCGGGGCCTGAGGGTGATCTGGAGCAGTGAAATGATGTGGCATTTCTATGGTGAGTTGGAGGCCGTGAGGTTCGGACTCATCCACCGGGTGCTCTACGTTTCCCCCGCGCAACGTCGCATGCTGGAGCCGGGCTATGCGTGGGCACTGAGTGGAGCGGACCGTCGGCCCGCCGTGGCTGGGGCATCGGTCATCGATGAGGATGCGGGGCATGGCACGCTGACCGGGCCGGGCGGGAGGAGCCTTGAGTGGGTGATGTCCGGCAACTACATCGACCCGTCGCAGTTCCCCTTCCGGGTGCGCGGTGCCAAATCGCCCGGCGAGCCGTTCACCATCGGCCGCATTTCCCGTCCTGATCCCGACAAGTTCCCGGATGATTTCCCGCTGAGTTACGAGCGGCTGGGGCTGCGGGATCCGGTGCGCTACCGGGTTCTGGGATGGAGCGATCAACTGGCCGCGCGCTGGCCGGAGCATTTCTATGATGAGCGCTGGGATCTGGTGCCGACGGCGGGCGAGCCCGTGCCCGCCTTCCTCGATTCCCTGGACATTCTGGTCTATGACCTGAGCCCGCGATTCAAGGAAAGCTGGGGCCGCGCCGTGGTGGAGGCGATGCTCAGCGGGGTGGTGCCGCTGGTCCCGCGTGGTGGCGGCCACCATCTGGAGCACCTGGTCCCGCATGAGATCGGGGGCTTCCTCTGTGACGGTCCGGAGGATTTCGCCCGCTATACGAGGTCCCTCCAGGAGGACCCACTGCTGCTGGCGCGACTCTCCCAGGGCGCCCGGGCCTGGGCGACCGAGCACCTCTGCAAGGCGGAGGATCACCTCGCGGTCTGGCGGCAGGTTTTTGCGGATTGAATGGGCTGGTTGGCCGCGCCCGCCGTCCTCCCGGAGCATGCTGGCTTTGGGAAGGGAGGGAGGATTGCCCGCCAGCTCGCGCAGCTTTTCCCAATGCTGCTTTTCCGCATCCACGAGGATCTTTCCCTCCACGCACGCCTCCATCGCGCCGATCACCTCTCGGGCGAAGGATTTCCCATCCTCAGCCGATTCCGTCCGTCCCTCACAGGCAGCCGTCGCAGTGATATGGAAAGTGCTCAGCCAGTCATGCAGGGGTGTCGTTTCCTGCCCATGGTCTGTCCAGCACTTCAGGGCCTCCCGGGCGGAAGCGAGGGCTTCGGCAATGCGCCCCTCCTCGGTGAGCACCTGGCCGATCTTGAGATACGTGGAGGGGACTTCGTTGCTGATTTCGTCGAGTTCCCACCGGGCGGTGAGCAGTTCCACCCGCAGATGCAGCGCCTCCCGGGTCTTTTCCAACATGGCTTCCATCTGCCCCTCCTTGCGGTGGGCCTCCGCCTGCCGCCGCAGGAAAAACGCATGGCTCCACTGCCACCAAGGCGCCTCCCCTGCCTTCTCCGCAGCGCGCGTGGAACAGACGGCCACCGCGTCCTCCAGCAGACGCATCGCCTGGTCCGGATGGCCCGCCCCCTGCCATAATTCTGCAGCGCGCAGCGTCGCCTCCCGCCACCCTTTCTGATCGCGGATATCCCTGGGCCGGGTGGCCAGCACCGAAGCCGCCACCGTCAGTGCCTCCGCGATCCTCGCCCCGGCGGCCGTTTCATCCGATTCCTTGAGCAGCACCCCGGCCTCCGAGAGGTTTGCATCCAGCAAACTGATCCTCACCTCGCGCCAATGGGGGGCGTCCTGAAACAGTCCGCTCATCAATTTCACCCGCTCACGGCTGTGCGGACGCGCCTCCTCCAATCGCTTTCGATCCTTGTAAAAACCATCCAGAGCGGCATGGCAATCCGCCAGGCGCAGGCGCAAACGGACATTGCGGGGATTGCCCTGGAGCAGATCTGATGTGGCGTTCAATTCCGCGACCAGCGCGGATTCCGAAGCCTCGTCCTTGTCCTGCCCCAGCCGGCTTTGCGCGGTTCCGACCCAGCCAATGAGATCCGCCCAGGCCTCCCTCCAGTCGGCGGAAGGCTGCGAACGTGCACTGAGAGCCCCGGCCACGTCACGGGCTTCAATGAACAGGGAAAGCGCACTGGCAGGGTCGCGCGCATAATAGAGCGCCCGTCCCTGTGCCCGCAGACACCGGACGGTCAGAAAGGTTGCTTCGGGCGACTGCGGCTCGCGGACGGACCAACGGCGCGCCGAATTCAGAGCTGATTTCGCTTTTTCCTGCGCCTGCTGCATGCGCTCAGGCAGCTTCTCCTGGCGGAAGACCATTTCTGCTTCCATCAGGTCCGTCTCCGCACTGGCGCGGTCCAGACCCCCGGGGTAATCAGCCGGGACGAGCGTCCGCAACGCCTCAATCTCCGCCATCGCCTGCTCGTAGCGTCCGCCGTCGGCGAGAGCTTCCACTAATGCAATCCGGGCCTTTCGCGCCAGAAGCACCTCCGCTGGGGCATTGAGGCCGAGCAACAGGCTCACTGCCTGCCGGGCCTTGGCCTCCGCTTCCTGGGATCTCCCCTGAAGCAGCAGGGCATGACTCCAGCGAACCAGCAATTGACGCGAGGCCGGAGTGTTGGACCAGACGGCGTTACCGCGCTGTGTCGCATCCAGGTTCTCCCATGCCAGATCAAGCAAATCCACCCGACCCAGGTCTTCAAGGGTGTCCGCAAAATTTCCCAGCAGAAATTCCGAGCGCTGCTCCGCCACCGTCCGGTTTTGCTGCGCCTCGACGAGGGCCTGCTGGAGCTGGCCATTCTTCCACCAGAGCACAACGCCACCCCCAAGGATGGAAACCACCAGCATCGCACTTAAGCTGGCGAGGGCAGGTTTACGGCGGGCCCAGGAGATCAGGCGTTCGAAATTGTTGAAACGGCGGGCGAGAATGGGCCGGCCCTCCAGCCACGAATTCAAATCCGCCGCCAGCTCGCCAGCGCTGCCGAAGCGTCGCGCCGGTTGCTTGGCCAGACAGGTGAGACAGATGATTTCCAAATCTTTCGGAATGCTGGAAGCAAAGGTGGACGGGGACTCCGGCATCTCATCGGCAATCTTGCGGATCAGCGCCGCCATGCCCTCCACCACGAACGGCGGGCGGCCTGCAAGCAGTTCATAGAACACCGCCCCCAGACTGTAAACATCGCTTGCGGTCGTGGAGGCCTTGGATCCGTTCATGGCCACCTCCGGCGGCAGGTAACACGGCGTCCCCATCACATGCGTCGAGCGCGTCAATCCACTCTCATCCCCCGCCAGCTTCGCCAGTCCAAAGTCCGCCAGACAGGGCGTGCCCGACTCATCAAATAGTATATTCGCCGGCTTGATGTCGCGGTGCAAGATTCCATGCTGGTGGGCGTAATGCAGCGTCGCCGCGAGGCTGGCCACCCAGGCCGCCGCCTGGCGGGCGGTGATTTTCTGGCCGGTTTTCATCCGCTGCGCCAGCGAGCCACCCGCCGCCAGTTTCATCGTGAAATACGGCAGCCCATCCACGTCCCCAAACTGATAGAGCGGGAGGATTCCCGGATGGTTCATCTGGGCCATGGCTGCGGCCTCCACCCTGAAACGTTCCTGCAGGCCCTTGGTGTCACTGTAACCCGGCAAGAGCATTTTCAAAGCCACGATGCGGCGCGGCTGGTGTTGCAACGCCCGATACACCACCCCCATACCCCCGCGGGAAATCTCGTCCAACAGATCGTGCCCGGGAATGGACCCATGCTCCGCGTTCTGAGGCCCGCCAGCCCGCAGGCAGGGCAGACACACACCCTCCCCACCTCCCACCTGGGTGAGTGGCTGATCACAGACGGAGCATTTGGCGAGGGCGGTCACTTCAAGCCGAAGTTGGAAACATTCAGATATTTGAAACGCTTGATCACTTTCTTCTTTGTCAGATCGGTTGGCGGCACATTCGGCAGCATGCGCAGCCGGCTCAACACCCCCGTGTAGGCACAGATCTCGAACAACACCTTGACCGGCACCACCCACGGCTGCATCGACCTCGGCGGCAGCGCCAATGACGACGGGAGCGGCGATAGCGGCGGCAGTGACACCGTGACCGTTCCATCAATGGTAAACTGATACCTGTCAGGATAGCGGCTCTGGGTGGCAGGGGCGCTGACCTCCTGCACATCTTCCGCCACAATTCCTGCGGAATTAAAACTGGCCCAGATGGAATTCGGCAAGCAACTCTTCAAATGCCCCACGTGACTTGTGGCAATGCCGTCCAGCAGACTCTTGTCGATCTTCGCCATCCCATACGGCACCTGAGTCAGCGCCGTGGTGAACGCCAGCGGATCAATGGGCGGAGGCCACGCGTCTGCCGTGCCCACAATTCCCAGATAATATTCATTCAGCGAAAGCAGCCTCCGCTGTTCCAGGAAATCCGACAGAAACACCGGCCCCCACAGTTCAATGGAAATCAAACACTCCCCCGACTCGCACAATCCCCCGGCCTGCCCGGAATGGACCACCGGCGTCGTCAGGTCCAGGGGCGGCCACGGATCATTCACCGCCACGTGCCATTCGGGATTGTCTGAAACCCTGTTGCTCCCGCCTGTCACGGGGACGGGCGTCAGGGAAGGGAACTTGCCCACTCCAGTCATCACCACCCAGTGATCGAACTGTCGCACTGGCACGATCGCCGCCCCCATGATTCCCATCGCGCTGTGCATCAGCCGCGTGAGCATATCCATGCCGGCAGTTTCAGGCTCGTTCGGATCACACAATGTCTCTGCGCTGGCCCAGTTCACCGCCCCCTGGGCCAGATTCAGCACGCGGACCAGTTCCTCCGGAGCCACCCGCCACGTTCCTATCGGTTGAAATTGATTATCGATATACGTCTGATCCTTATACAGGCTCGCACTGCCTAGGTCACCGGATTCCTGGAGAATCATCTGCACACAGGCCGCCCCGCAATACTGGTCATTGTCCTGGCGGTGATAGGGATAGTTGGCCTCGGTGCTCATCGCTTCTTGGTTTAGGGCGTTAATCATAGGGATTGGGATGTGACAGGTTATGGTTGGTGGTTAGTGGTATTCAGAACTTTTAAGAAACATTGCCTTCCCCATCGCCCGGCCCCCACTCCACACTCCCCGCCGCGCTCGTCCACAAAGGCCATGAAAGGCTTCACATGCCTCTGGCAGAAAAATTCCAACGCCGCGTCGGCAGGTTTATTACCCTGCAGAGTCGCCCTCGCAATCCCGGTCCATTGTGTGGTTGGAAACATGACGTGTGGGGACCAATGGTACGGAAATAGCTCCTTAGCGAGGAAAAAATTCTTCAAATATAACGGGACTGGAATCAACACAGCCCGGGCCGCCTCACTCACAGGCTTGTACTGATTTTCCTGACCGAGGTCGTAGGCGGTTTTGGCGGAGGTCTGGGTGATCTCCGCTCTGTTGAAGGCGGTGGCGACTCGGGCAGCGGTGGGCATGGCCATGGCGGTGCCGCCGGCAAGGACCCGGGCGGCTTCTCCGGTGGCAATGAGGCCGGCCCAGAGCGGAGCAGATGGCCGGGTGTGGATTCATGGAGCAGGAGGCGGTGGCTATGGCGCGTAAAATCTAAATACGCCGGGCCGCATCCCATTCTATTATCCGGAATCTTTACAAGAAAAATCGGGCGGGCTGCTCCAGCGCGTCTTTGATGCGAATGAGGAAGGTGACGGCTTCCTTGCCATCGATAAGTCGGTGATCGTAGCTAAGCGCCAGATACATCATGGGGCGGATTTCCACCCTGCCATTCACGGCCATGGGGCGCTCTTTAATCGTGTGCATTCCGAGAATGGCGCTTTGCGGGGGATTGAGAATGGGGGTGCTGAGGAGACTGCCGTAAACGCCGCCGTTGGAAATGGTGAAGACGCCTCCCTGGAGGTCTTCGAGCAGCATTTTCCCATCCTTGGCTTTGTTGGCATAGGCGATGATTTCCTTCTCCAGATCCGCGAGCGACTTGGTATCGCAATCCCGCAACACGGGCACGACCAGTCCGCGTTCCGTGCCAATGGCCACGCCGATATCGTAATAGTGGTTCGCTATGATCTCATCGCCCTCGATCCGGCCATTGACCTGCGGAACGTCCTTTAGCGCGTGGACGACGGCCTTGATGAAGAGTGACATGAAGCCGAGTTTGACGCCGTATTTCGCGACGAAGCTGTCCTGCACTTGTTTGCGAAGGTCCATGATGGCCGTCATGTCCACTTCGTTGAAAGTGGTGAGAATGGCGGCGGTGTGCTGGGCATTGACGAGATGGGTAGCGACCTTGCGGCGCAGCGGAGACATCTTGCGGCGCGTTTCCCGGCCTTCGGTAATCACCGGTGGCGCAGGTGCAGCGACAGGGGCGGGAGCCGCCACGGGGGCAGGCTTGGCAGCTACAGGGGCGGGAGCGGGCTCAGCCTTGGGCTTGGCGGGAGCGGGGGATTTTTTCACCGGGGCGGCGGGTTCGGACCCTGCCGCCATGTCCAAAATCTGCCCGACCACACTGCCAATCGCCACTTCACTGCCCGCCGCCGCACCAATCTTCACAACCCCGGAGACCTCCGCGTGCAGATCCGTGGAGACCTTGTCGGTATCCAGGGTCAGCAGCAGATCGCCGGTGTTCACACGGGCGCCATCGGCCACGTGCCACGTGGCGATTTGACCGGTGCTGATGGATTCGCCAACGGGCGGGATTTTGATATCGGTGGGCATGGGGAGGGAAAGTGGGAAGGAAGCAGGAAACGTGCTGCGATTGGTTCCACCATGCCGGAAAAATGACAAGGGCGAATCCACCCGGAGTTTGCCCCGCCCCCTGCCAGCTTGCGCCTTGTCAGATTTCCCATTAAACATCCAACCGACATGTCCGCCGCCTCCATCCTCCATCGTTCCCTCCACGAGCCCTCCACCTCCCCGCTCCAGCTCGGTCCCTATGGAATCACCTCTCTCATCGACCCCGGCGAGACCGGCGCCTTCACCGCCTACCACGTGACCATCGCAGCTCACCAGACGACCAGCATCAGCTATCATAAAATTTCCGAGGAAATCTACTACGTTCTCTCCGGCACCGGCACTGCAATCTTGAATGGCACTCCGGTAAATCTGCGCCCCGGCGATTTCCTCCGCCTCCCCCCCGGCACCACCCACGGCTTCATCACTCAGGAGGAACCGCTCACCATGCTCGACCTCCACAGCCCCGGCTCACGCCCGGACCACGACGTCTATTTCGTCGGCGAGGCCCCGCCGGGCTTCTCCGCATCCGCCTAGCCAGGCTCCGGTGCCATGGCCGCCGCCAGCTTCCGCGCCCGGCCCTCTTTGCGATGCACCATCAACAGCCATAGCGTGACGATCACCATGATCCCCTGCCAGAAGGCAAACGCCCGCGGCCCTGCCAGATGCAGCGCATCCGCATCCCCCAGCGTGTCCGGCAGCGCAATGGCCACCGCATTGGCTGGTGCCACCAGCGGTGAAGCCGCGGTGATCCACACTGCCGCCGGAGCCAGCGTATGGCTCGCCGTCGCCATGACGGACCCGACCAGCAGCGGCAGTACTCCAATAAATATCGCCGCCAGGAACAGCCCTTTGTTTCCCCTCAATTCATACAGCAGCGTGCTCGTCAGCCCACTCGTCACCAGCACCAGCCCAAACAACCACGGCGCCCATCCCGGCAGTTCCTGCCCCGGAAACCAATGCGATCCGATCACCTGCCGGGCAAAGATCGTCCATCCCACCGTGCCACACAGCGCCATGACCAGCACCAGGGAAATGGCGGGAGCCTCATCCGAGAACCACCGCAGACTCCGTTTGCCAAATTTCGCCGCACGACGCACCCCGCGTTCCTGCGTCTCACGCTCCGGTGCGATCATCATCGCCAGCAGGAGCATCGCCAGCATCGTCACCGTGCCGTAAATGGTGATCGTCACCGTAGCCTCGGCAAGCGCGGGCGGACGTTCGTTCAACCCGGCGTTTCCGAATCTAACATTACCAAAAGAAAATAGCGCCCCAAGCCGCTGGGATAGAAACAACTTGCCGGAACTGATCAACGGCAGCGAACACCCCAGCAGCACAAACTGAATCCATGCGCACAATCCCGTGGCCCACACCTTCCCTTGCAAATGGGATTCCGCCCTCCGCCACCGGCGCCAGAGCATGACGATGAACGTCAGGCACAGCACCAGTTGCGACAGCAGCGTGAATGCCACCTGGGGCATGTCCAGATCAAAAAATCGCGCCTTGCCGATCAGATCCTGAGCAGTCTTCACCGCAGCCCCCGCCGTCACCGGCATGAAGCCATGGAAGTTCTCCGTCACCACCGGCCAGACCGTCAGATATTCAAAATAGACGAGGCCAAATTTTCCCAGCTGCGGCACCACGGAATACAGCAGGAACACTCCGCCCATCGAAACTAGAAACGCCCAGCGCCGATTTTTCATCACCGTCCCCGCCGTCAGACCCGTCAGATGGTAAAGCACGGCCGCCGTCAACATCACTGCATAGACCGGCACCCAATGCCCCGCCGCCACATTTCCCTTCCATAACCCCCAGGCCGTAAAGGGCAGCGTAAGGGCAAACATGAGCCATTCCCGAATGGGTAGACCAAAGAGATAACCCAGCACCTTGGCCAGCGGTGTCATCGGCGAGAGTCGCACATAGTCCATTGTCTTCTCATCCGCGTCCGCTGTCATCCCTCCCGCCACCTGCCCCGTGGCAACGATGAAAAGAATCACCGCCTGGATCACCAGCAAGGGAATCAACGGCACACGTTCGACGTCGGCCATATCGGGAGGATTATACACCTGCGTCCATGCACCTTTTGGTCCGTTCACATAACTCCTTCCCATTGTGTTGATGGCGATGGTGCGCGTCATGGCAAACGTAAACCCTGCCAGCAGTAGTGTGATGAGCACCGTTGCTCCCAGCGTTCTCGGCCGCAGCCGGGTCCGGCAATACCGCCGCAGAATCGGATTGCGCCACAGTTGCCAGGCGGGAGCGGGTCCGGGGTTGGAAATTTCTCTCATAAATTTTCCTCCGCCACGCTGATAAGAATGTCTTCAAAACTCGATTTCCGTTCCTCGCACACACTCACGCGGAATCCCTGCGCAAACAATCCCTCCAGCAGACTCGCCTGCTCCTCCTGCGATCCGCTGAACCCCAGCGAAATCCTCTCCGCCTGACACTCCACGCTGCGCACATTTGCCTGCATCATCACCCATTCCGTCGCCTCCTCCCGGCGCGCCAGCACCCCGATGCTCAGCGTCCGCTCCGACCGCCCCAGATGCGCGCGCACTTCATCCGCAGTGCCTGAGGACAGCAGCCGGCCGCGATTCATCACGCAGAGCGACGTGCACATTTCCGCCAGCTCACTCAGAATGTGCGAACTCACAAAGACCGTCGTCCCTTCCGCCGCCAGCGTGCGCAGCGTCATGCGCAGATTGCGCCGGGACAGTGGATCCATGCCGCTCGCGGGCTCGTCCAGGATCATTACCTTGGGCCGGTGCAGCAGCGTCCGCGCCAGCACTAGTCGCTGCGTCTGCCCGCGGGAGAGTGATTTGCACATCGCATGGCGTTTGTCCGCCAGTTGCACCATTTCCAGACATTCCTCACACCGCGCCCTGCGTTCGGCGGCATTTCCTCCCAGAAAGGATGCGCATGAGAAATCCAGAAATTCCCACGCCTTCATGTCCGACGGCACCGGCGCCAGGTCCGGCATGTAGCCCATGATCCTCCTCGCCTCCTCCGGAGCTTCAAAGATATCGATCCCCGCCAGTTTCACCGCGCCATACGTCGGCGTCTGCAGCGTCGCCAGCACGCGGAACGTGCTCGTCTTTCCCGCCCCATTCGGTCCCACCAGCCCGAAGATTTCGCCCGCCGGCACCGCCAGCGTCAGGTCATTCACCGCGATGAAATTTCCGTAGTCCACCCGGAGTTCGTGGATGTCGATGGCAGGCGCTGGGTCACTCATGGAGATGGGCGGGACTCTGGTATGCATCACGCTGATAGACAACGCCTATTTTCATCGTATGGCATTCCCACCATGCGCAATGCTCTCCTCCTTTTCCTCGGCCTCGCCATCGGCGTCGCCGGCACCTGGCTCATCCGCGGCAGCATCCCACCCGTCGAGGGCACGCCGGAGTCCCGCATCCTTTCGCTGGAAAATGAACTGCGCGAAAGCCGCCTCCGCCTCGCCAAGATCGATCCCGCCCAGGCCCGGCCCAACACCGACTTCCGCCACGCCCTCAGCAACGGCGCCCGCGCCGCCCTCGAGGACCTCAAGGCCGGCCGCCCCGTGGACATGAACAACATCTTCGATGCCCTCAAGCCCATCATGCGCGACCTCTCCCCCATCTTCGATAAAATGCGCCGCCGCGACGAACGCCGCCATTTCGAAGCCGTCGCCGGAGAACTTTCCCGCAAATACAACCTCACCCCCGAACAACAAGCCTCCCTCAAGGAATGGCTGAAACAGCGCGCCGATGCCAACGCCGCCCTCTTCCAGTCCGTGGCCTTCGCCGACGGCACGCGTTTCGAGGATCTAATCAAAGCCTCCCGCAACCTCCGCCCGGACGACGGCATCGACTCCTTCATGGAAGGCCAGCTCAAAAGCCCTGATCTCGAAACCTTCCGCCGCGACCGCCTCACCCAGCGCGCCGAGCGCGTCCAGCAGGAAGCCGACGGCAAAGTCCAGCGCCTCAACAACATCGTCAATCTCGACAACACCCAGCAGGACCAAGTCTTCTCCATCATGGCCCGCTCCTCCCGCGACTTCGATCCCCAGATGCAGCTCGAAGGCGTCTCCGCCGACTCCCCGCCCACCTCCGCCGACTCCCGCAATGCCGACATCCGCAACGTCCTCCGCCCCGACCAGCAGGCCACCTACGACAACTGGCGCGCCGAGCAACGCACCCACAGCGAACAGGAAGCCGCCGAGATCGGCCTCAAAATCCCCGAAGGCTGGGACCCCATCGACGCCGATTTATAATGCCCCCTAAATCTTGATAATGCAGTTGATGGCCGCAAGAAGCGCACAAGCCGCAAGGAATACCTTTTCAAGCCTCTCTCTGGTTTAAACACCTCAATTTTTGCGCCTTCTGCGCCTTTTTGCGGCCATCCCTATGCTCGTGTTTAGGCTAGAAAATCTTATCCAGGAAACGCTCCGGACTGAACAACTCAAACGCCTCCACTTCCTCCCCCGTGCCAATGAAACGCGTGGGAATCCCCAGCTCCTGCTGGATACTCACGATCACCCCACCCTTCCCCGAGCCATCCAGTTTCGTCACGATCAATCCCGTCAGCCCCCCCACCGCCTTGTGGAACTCCCGCGCCTGGTTCAGCGCATTGGAACCCGTCGTCGCATCCACCACCAGCAACGTCTCATGCGGCGCCGTCGCATCCTTCTTCGCCAGCGTCCGCTGGATCTTCGACAGCTCCTCCATCAGATTATGGCGGTTGTGCAGCCGCCCCGCCGTATCACAAAGTAGATAGTGCGCGTCCCGTTTCTTCGCCGCCTCCCATGCATCGAAACACACCGCCGCCGGGTCGCCCTTATACTGACTCTTCACCAGCGGCACATTGATCCTCTGCGCCCACACCTCCAACTGCTCAATCGCTGCCGCGCGGAACGTATCCGCCGCCGCCAGCACCACCCCCTGCTTCTGCTTGTTTAAATAATTCGCCAGCTTCGCCGTTGACGTCGTCTTCCCCGTCCCATTCACCCCCACCACCAGCACCACCGCCGGCCGGTCGTCGAACCTCGCCAGCGGCAGCGGAGCTTTCGGCAAAATCTTCGCAATCTCCGCCCGCGCCACTTCCACCACATCCTCCGCCTGCAACTCCCTCCCCATCCCCCGCAGTTGCGCGATGATCTGCATCGTCATCTTCACCCCCAGGTCCCCCGCAATCAACGCCTCCTCGAGTTCATCGAAATCGAGTTTCTTGCGTTTAAAGACATCCAGAAGTTTGCGGAAAAAGCCAGCCATAAGCCCGCCATCAAGCCGCAGGTCCCCGGTGATTGCAAGCAGGCAAATCCCCCCGCCCGCCTTGACAATTGCGGGCGACCCTTTACCCCATTTCCAGGCTGTTCGGTTTCAAATCGGTGCAGAGTCAGTCATGCGCGCTTTTGGTCCGTGAAAAAATGTATCATGTCCGTCGTTTCCCAAATCCTCATTTCAAAGTTCCCCACGGAGCCGATGCAACCCGTGGCGGAGGAACTTGCGGTGCCTGGCAGGGGCTGGAGGGGGATCGGTATTATGACGGCAGGGGGACGTTTTCTCCGCAACCGCAGAAGGTGGATTTCGAGCTGACGTTGGTTGAGGAGGAGAGGATCGAAGCCTTCGCGCGGGAATTCGACCTGGACTTCACTGCGGCTCATGCCCGGAGGAATGTGGTGACGCGAGGAGTGGATCTGAATGCTCTGGTGGGGAGGGAGTTCCGATTTCGGTCCCGTGGGGAGGAATTGGTGCGAGGCCATTTTGAAGCATGAGTGGGCGGCAGGCGCTCGCTGGGCAACAATTTCGCGGGGCGCACAGATTGGTATCGACAGTCCGGCTGGGGACGGGCAGATTCGCAGCATGATTTCCAAGCCGTTCTCCCGAAGATCGTTTCTGCAACAAAGTGCACTGGCCCTTGGGGGTGCGGTGGGGGCATCGGCTGCCGGGGAGGCATCGGTGGAAATGCCTTTCGCCAACGGGCATCGGAGGTTGGTGAAATTTTCCCAGAAGCGTGAAATGATCCTGCTGACGCATCGGCCGCCGCAATTGGAGACGCCGTTTGCTGTTTTCAACGATGGCCTGCTGACGCCGAATGATGCGTTCTTCGTCCGCTATCACCTTTCCGGGCTGCCGGAATCGATTGATGCAGAGACGTTCCGCCTGTCGGTCAAAGGGCTGGTGAAGACGCCGCTTTCCCTCTCCCTGGCGGATCTCAAGGGGATGGATTCTGTGGAGGTGGTGGCTGTGAATCAATGCTCGGGCAACAGCCGGGGCTTCTTCCAACCCAGGGTGGCCGGTGGACAGTCGGGAAATGGGGCGATGGGCAATGCGCGCTGGAAAGGCGTGCGGCTCAAGGATGTGCTGGACAAGGCAGGTGTGAGCGAAGGGGCGAAGCAGGTGGTGTGTGACGGACTGGACAAACCGGTGGTGCCGGCGACGCCCGATTTCATCAAATCGCTGGAAATCGACCACGCCCGCGACGGTGAGATCGTCCTGGCCTATGAAATGAACGGTAAGGAACTGCCGATGCTGAACGGATATCCGCTGAGGCTGGTGGTGCCGGGGTATTACGGGACCTATTGGATCAAGCACCTGAGCGAATTGAATGTCGTGGGTGAAACCTTTGCAGGCTTTTTCATGAGCATCGGCTACCGCATTCCGCAGACTCCGGGCGGTTGCGTGGAGCCGGGCACCACACCCACCAGCACGGTTCCAATCACAAAATTTAAGATTCGCTCGTTCCTCACCAGCCACATGGACGGAGACAAGCTCAATAAGAATCAAGAAATCACTCTGCGGGGCATTGCCTTTGACAGCGGCGCGGGCATCACCGAGGTCCAACTTTCCACTGATGGTGGCCAGACTTGGCAGGGCGCCAAGCTGGGCAAGGATCTGGGGAAATATTCCTTCCGCGAATGGACGTTCGCCTGGAAGCCGGGTGCCTCCGGCGCGGCCAGTTTGCAATGCCGGGCGTTCAATCGTCTCGGTGAAACCCAGCCAACCACCCCGCTTTGGAATCCCGCCGGATACATGCGCAACGTTGTTGAATCCACCTCCGTCACCATACTGTAACATGCCCCGATTTCCCACCCTCACCTTCCTCCTGCTGAGTGCCGCCGGCATCGCCGCCCTCGCTGAACCCCGGAAATTCGACCTTCCTGCGGAAACAGGAACCTACCGTTCAGGCGAAGGCAGCCAACTCGCCCAAACCTTTTGCCTCAACTGTCACTCTACCGAATACGTGGAAACACAACCGCCGATGCCGGAAAAATTCTGGGATGCCAACGTGAAGAAAATGAAGGACAAGTTTGGTGCCACTCTGCCGGACGACATCACCCCGCTCGTGAAATACCTGAGCGCAAATTACGGAGCCCCGGCTGCTGTCAGGTAGCCGGCCTGTGCTCTGACATCAGTGCGATCCCCGCCCGGTGAACCGGGCCAGCGTGGTCTGCTGTGTGCGTTGATTGAGCAAGCGGAAGGGAAAGACCGGATGGGGCAGGCGTTGCACGAGGATGGGATCGCCTGGGATCCAGCGCAGCACTTTTCCCTGCCCGACCGGTTGCACCTGCCAGGACGAGCCATCGCGCAGGCCGAGGTTCAGTCCATTGCTGGAATGTCCGACCAGCGGCACGCCACCGCCGGCAGATGGGCGGGGATTGGTCTTGGAGCTTTTGCAGGCACTAAGGCTGAGCAGAACCGCCGCCGCAAAGGTCCAGGCGGTAAGGGAAACAAGCCGGTTATTTTCGCTTGGGTGCCGACTTGGTTTTGGCCCTGGGCCCGGCTTTGCGCTTCTGAGCCTTGGTGTGGTCAGACTCCAGGGCTGGGGCTTCCTCAGGCTCATCAGGATCCGGGTGGTAATACTGCTCGCCCAGCCATTGGTGGATGGCGGATTGGGAGCGGAGTTTGCGTTTGGGTGATTTTCCTTTGGCATAATGATTCAACAGACCGCGATCAAGTACGCGGGCCTTCTGGTTGTCATTCCATTGCAGCAGCAGGTACGTTTGCAACTCACTTTGCAGGCGGGGATCGTAAATGGGACAGATGATCTCGAAGCGGCTGTCGAAATTTCGTGGCAGGAAATCGGCGGAACTGAGAAATGTCTTGGTCTCGCCCCCATTGGCAAACTGGAGGATGCGCGAGTGTTCGAGGTAGCGGTCGACAATGCCGATGGCTTGGATGTTGCTGGGATGCCGGGCATCGCCGGTAACCACGCTGAACATGCTGCGGCAGATCAGCCTGACCTTGACACCCGCGGCATCAGCCTTGTAGAGCAGCTCGACGATCTCGAGGTCCGAGAGGTTGTTGATCTTGATGAAAATCTCCGCCGCCAGTCCCCGCTGGGCGTTGATGATTTCATTCTCAATCCAGAACTTGATGGTCGAGCGAAGATGAAACGGGGAGGCGACCAGATAGTCGAGGCGGGGTGGCTGGTAGGTGTTGGTGAAGAACTTGAAAATCTGGGTGAGATCGCGGCCAATCCCCT
This sequence comes from Akkermansia muciniphila, assembly GCA_943333275.1. Classification (GTDB taxonomy): domain Bacteria; phylum Verrucomicrobiota; class Verrucomicrobiia; order Verrucomicrobiales; family V1-33; genus JAGNEJ01. Next base: position 22,618 of record CALQSQ010000037.1, on the reverse strand, counting down.
GATCCGCGGTCATGAGCATGTGGTCGGTATAAAACTGCGAGGTATCCTCATTGAAATTTCCGGTGCCAATGACGCTGTAATAGGTGTCATGCCCGCCCTCGCTGCGGGTGATGAGGCAGACCTTGGCGTGGACCTTGAGCATGGGAATGCCGAGGATGACCTTCACGCCCGCCTCCTGGTATTGACTGGCCCATTCGATGTTGTTTTTCTCATCGAAGCGCGCCCGCGGCTCCACCAGCACAGTCACGCTCTTGCCATTGCGCACGGCGCTGACCAGGGCCTTGGCCACGCACGAATGCCGCGCCACGCGGTATTGCGTCATCTGGATGCTCTGCACCAGGGGATCGAGGCTGGCCTCGCGCAGCAGGTCGAGAAAAGTATTGAACGAGTGGTAGGGCAGGTGGAGGAGCACGTCCCGTTTCTGCAGCAACTTGAGAATCCCCGGCCGGTCCGACGGCAGGTGCGGGTGCTCGAGCACGGGGACGGTGGGAAATTTCACCTCCGGTCCGCCCAGGGAGGGGAATTTCATCAGATCCTTGCGGTTGTGATACCGCGCGCCTGGAAAGAGCGTGTCCTCCTCCTTGAGCTTGAGCTTGCCGAGCAGCAGTTTCAGAAATTCTGGCGGGAGCGATTTATCGTAATTCATCCGCACCGCCGCCCCGGTCTCACGGGCTTTCAGACCCTCGGAAATCTTGTCGTGCAGGCTTTCGGTAAAATCATCATCGAACTCCATTTCCGCATCACGGGTAAACTTCACCGCCCAGGCCTCGAAGGTGTCGTAGGGCAGGCCCTTGAAGAGCGTTTGCAGGCCGTAGCGGATGATGTCATCGAGATACATCACGATGGTGCTGCCCTTGAACTCCGGCAGGACCACGAATCTGGGTAGCTCCGCGCTGGGAATCTCAATGAGGGAGTAGGCCACGCGGTCGGGATGGCCGGTCTGGCGGAGGCGCACGGCCAGATACATGGGGCGGTCCCGCAGTTCATTCAACTGGCTGTAGCCCTTGATGGTGTTGGGCATGATGCGCGGGCGGACGCTGGTCTGAAAATAATCATCCAGCCAGGGCTTGAGCGCCTCGGGCACAGTGGATTCGTCCACCATCTGCATGCCCCGTTTGCGCAGGCCCTGGAAAATGTCCGCATAGATCTGGTCAAATTTGTGCATCTCCGAACGCACAATCGCCTTGATCTGCTTCAGCGTCCGGCGGGGATCGGGAAGCTTGAGCAGTTTGAAATTTTTCCGGAACAACGTGAGGCGTTTCAGTGTGGCGACCCGCACGCGAAAAAACTCATCCAGATTCGAGCTGTAAATCCCCAGATATTTTACGCGCTCCAGCAGGGGCACATGGGGATCGCTCGCCTCCTGCAGGACTCTTGAATTAAAGGCCAACCAGCTAACTTCCTTGCTCCGAAACGGAATGTCCTGAACGTAATCGATCTCCATTTGTATAAATCTAGGGAAGAACCTTCCACCCGTTTGCCCCTATTGGCAACCGGCCATATGTGACGATTCGGCAGGGAATTTGCCGGGTTGGCCCGGGCCTGAGTTGTCCAGTTGTCAAAAGGGCCGCCTGCCGCTAGCCTCGGCTTTCCATCCTTCCATGCCCGTCTCCCACTCACCCTTGCGCGACCGACCAGCCGAACGCGGCTCCTCTCAGAAGCTGACCGCGCGGGGCGGATTCCTCCTGGCTGCCTCCCTGCTCGCCCTGGTCGGAGGCTTTCTTTTGCCGGAGCCGCATGCCATTCATCTGGGACTTCTGGGATTGCTCGTGCTGGCGGGGTCCTGGCCGTTCGCCCGGGCCAACCTGCGGCAGGTGAAGGGCTCCCGCGTGACTCCGGAATCGGCGTTCGCCGGCCAGCTTTTTCCCCTGGAAATTTCGGTGCAGAACCATCGCCAGCGCCTGGATGCCTTCGCGCTCAACTACGAGGACGGCCTGGCCGGGCCCACGGAGCGCGGACTGCACGCACACTGGCTGCGCCCCGGCGGGACGTCCGTCCGTCGCTTCAAGACGCGGCTGCTGCGACGCGGACTCCGGCACCGCATCCGATCCTCCGTCGAAAGCACCTTTCCGCTCGGCCTGTGGAAAGCCCGGGAGGAGTTTGTCGAGACCATTGAAATGGTGCTCATCCCGCGGCCGATCGTCCCGCGCATTCTCAATGATCCGGAATTCACGGCGCTGCTGGAGGCGGATGATTCCGAGAGCGTGCAGGTCGATTACTCGGGGGATTTCCATGGCCTGCGGGAGTTTCAGCCGGGGGACCGCGTCAAGCACATCGACTGGGCCGCCACGGCGCGGTCGGGGAAATTGATGGTTCGAAAATTCGACCGACGCCTCCCCAGTCGATTTCTGATCGTCTTTCATTCCATTACCCCGGGTCGCAGCAGTCATCACGGGGAAACCTTCGATTCGGCCATGGAGCTTCTGTGCGGCCTGCTGTTGGGCCTGAACGAACGCGGCATCCCCATGGATCTGGTCGCCTCCTTCAACGGATGGAAACAGCAGCCGGTCGGTGGCAATGAAAAGCATCTGGCCGACGGCCTGCGGGTTCTCGCCGGCGCCCGGCGGGTTCCGGAAACGGATTTCCGCGCACTCCTGCCGCTGCTGACCACACTCGACAGTTCCCAGCGCGTCTTTATCATGAGCGATGTGCCCGTGAAGTTGTGGGAACAGGAACTCCCGGACGTTCCCTGCCTGGTCACGTGCCTCAGCGTGAGCGAAATGCGTTTGCGCCAGCCAAAAATCCGCACGGGCTCCGGTCCCAAACCCCTCGCCGCCAAACCATGAACCTCGGACTCGTTCTCTACGTTGTGCTGCTTTTTCTCGACGGCCTGATCACCTGGCAGGCGACCGGATCGGCCCTGCTCCTGGCCCTGCCCATGGCCGGACTGGTCGTCTACGGGGCGATCTGTGGCCGCTCGCAATGGTTTGCGGAAATTTTCCGATTCCTGATCGGCGCCGCCACCGTGGCGGCCGGTGCCATGCAACACGGCACGGCGATGTTTCCCATGATCATCAACATTCTGGCCCTGCCGCATTTCCTCGCAGCCACGCAATGCCTCTGGGAAATCCGCCGCGCTCCCGTGCTGCGCGAAAAGGGATCGCTGCCCGAGCGCATCACGGTTTTCAGTCTGGCCTTCTATGCGTCCTGCGGACTCGCGTTTGTCCTGCTCAAGGCCGAGGACCTGCGACTGGCCTGGCTTCACCAGCAGTTTCTGGCGGGTCTCGTCATCGTGCTGGCGCTGGTGGGATGGGAATGCAGTCGTGTCCACGCACTGCGATCCGGGGCCACGGAAGATGAGCCCGGCCTAGGGGCCAAACTCCGCCGCGCCGCGGTCCTGCTGGCCGTGGCCTTCGGCCTGATCCTGATCTTTCTCACCACCCTGCCGCCGATCGCTCGCTATACCGCCGAGTTCTCGCCCGCACTGCGCTACCGCTCGAAGCTGAATCTCGATCTCGGGCCACCGCATCGACCGAAGCGGCCGGAAATGACCCAGGATCCCTCGGCCCAGAATCCCAATGCCCCGGTCTCGACCGGCGTCGAGGAAACCGCCCGCTCCGGCCGCGCCCATCTTCCACCGCGGGTTCGCTTGAAGTTGTCGGAGGATCCCCGCGCCTATGTGAAATTCGATGATCCCGCCGCCGGCAAGGCTCTGGCCGATCGCAACGGCCTCTATGTCCGCAGTCTGGGGCTGAGTCATTACGAGGAGAATCAGTGGTTTCCGCTAAGCGAGACCGGCTACTGGGTGACCGATGCGGAGGACGGGGCCACCGACGGTCACGTCACCATCACGCCTCCGAACCGTCCCGCCCTGTCCTACACGCTTTACGCACCGGAGCACGATGGTTATGCGCTGCCCGTGCTGGCCGGCTTGCGGCAGATCGATGTTCCCAAGCTGTACTTTTTATCGGATCAATGGTATCAGCTCAAGGAGACTGGAAACATCAAATTTCACGGCATCTCCGAACTCAGGCACTGGGGCCAGATGCCGGAGGCGGACTACAAGACGGGGAATATTGGCGTGGAGTATCTGCGCGTTCCGGAGGGCCCGTTGGGCGAAGCTCTGACCAAGCTCAGCCGGGAAATTTTCGCCGCCCACCGCAAACCCGGCGAGGCCATCGATGCCCTGGCCGCATTCTTTCAAAATCACTACCAATACAGCACCGAAGTAGTGAATAAGAACGGACTGCCGCCGCTGGAAAATTTCCTGTTTGATGAACGCAGGGGTTACTGTGATTTGTTCGCCACCTCCGCCGCCCTCCTCCTGCGCAAGGCGGGCATCCCCACCAGAATGGCCTTTGGCTACATGGGGGGCATGTATGATGAGAAATCGCAGGTCTGGACGTTTCAACAACGACATGCCCATGCGTGGGTGGAAATGCTCCTGCAGGACGAGGGCTGGGTCATCGGCGAATTCACTCCAAGGGACCCCGCCGCCCTCCAGGATGGCAAGCCGCCCGCTCCGGCCTGGAGTGACTTCGCCGATGCCAGCAAGCCTCCTCCCGATGCCCCGCCGCCCCTCAAACTCGAGCCGCCCTCCTTTCTGGGGCAACTCCACGCGCTCGTGACGCAGGCGACCTCCGGCTGGGTGCCGGCCGTGCTCGGATCCCTGCTCGCCATCCTCGTGCTCTGGGCCTGGCTGAGCCACCGAGCGCAGGCGAAATCGCCCGAAGCACGCGCCCGCCGCGCCCTGGCCGAACGCGAGCAGCAGCCGGGTTATTATTCGGAATTCCTGGCGCTTGCCACGCAGCTCGGATTCCCCCCGCCACGCGGTGCCACCCTTCGTGAGGTGGAGTCCAAGCTCCGTCCGCTTCCACTCTACCATCCGGATTTCGCCCGCCTCACCGCCTACCACTATGAGACGCGGTATGAGGATGCGCCGCAGGATCGGAATTTGGAAAAGAAATTCATCCAGACCTGCCGAACCGTCCGCCAGCAGGCCGTGCCCAACGCTGCCAATTGATTCCCCGGAAAGGAACATTTTATCATTCCCTTTCACCTCGAATGAATCTAGATTCACCCCGTTCCCATCACCTCGCACCCCTAACCATCATGATCCGCCACCTCGCCTTCTGCACCCTCGGACTGCTGCTCATTACCTCACCGGCCGGCGCCCAGACCCCGGCACCGAAGGATCGCGCGCCCGACCTTTTCAAGTCGGCCTTTCAGAAATATTCCAAAAATGATCTCAACGGCGCGAGCGAGGACCTCGCGGCCATCCAGGCAATCATCGATGATCGACGCGGAAATTTTGGCCTGCGCCAGCTGCCCGACATCAAGGACTGGCAGGCGAAAAAAGCCGAGAAGGGCGCGGGACTCCTCGGCTCCGGCTCCACGCTGCGCCGAGTCTACACCAGCAAGGGCAAGACGGTCACGGCGGAAATCATCATGGATTCGCCCATCATTCAACAGCTCGCTCCGCTGCTGACCAATCCTGCCGTGGCCAGTGCCGGAGGATTTGAGAGCCGCCGCATCACCGGCAAGGAGGCACTCATCAAGGTGGGCGATCCCATCGAACTCAACCTCTGGATCGGTGCCGGCATCCTTTTCAAACTCACCGGCACCCCCGCCATGAAGGAAAATGAAATCGTCGCCTTCGCGAAACATTTTGATTTCGATGCCATCGAGAAATTGAAGAAGGACGTGGCCCCGGAAGCGCCCAAATAGTCCCGCCGACGAGGGCTGCGAAATCTTGTTCACCGGGAGTTGCGCGGAGTCGCAGCACGCTCTATCAGGCTGCCTGCCGGACTTCCGGCTACCGCCTTCCTAACCCGATTTTCCCATGTCCCAAGAACGCAAAACGCTCGATGAACGCGCCCAGATGAACGATCTGGAGCGCCTTCGCCATTCCTGTGCCCACCTCATGGCCACGGCCATTTTGAAACTCTGGCCTCAGGCGCAGTTCGCCTACGGTCCTCCGGTGGAGAATGGATTCTATTACGATTTCGATCTCGATCATCGCATCTCGCCGGATGATTTTGAGAAGATCGAGGCGGAGATGAAGAAGCTGACGAAGGAGAATCAGAAATTTGAAAGGAAGGTGATCAGTCGCGCGGAAGCCATCGCCATGGCCGAGAGCGGCCGCCTCGGTGGCCTGAGCGAACGGCCCGGCAACGCCAGCCGCTTCAAGCTGGACCTGATCGATAAGATTCCGGAGGGCGAGGAGATTTCCTGCTACCAGAATGGCGATTTCATTGACCTCTGCGCCGGCCCGCACGTCAACTACACCAGCAAGTGCAAGAACGTGAAACTCACTTCCGTTTCAGCCTCCTTTTACATGGGGGATGAATCCAAAGGCCAGTTGCAGCGACTTTACGGCACGGCCTTTGAATCGAAGGAGGAAATGGAGCAATACTTCCTCGCACTCGAGGAAGCCAAGAAGCGCGACCACCGCAAGCTTGGAAAGGAACTGCAGCTTTTCCACATCGACGATGAAGTTGGTCAGGGCCTGATCCTCTGGACTCCGAACGGTGCGATCCTCCGCCAGGAGCTGCAAAATTTCATCAGCGAGGAATTGCGCAAGCAGGGCTACAGCCAGGTGTTCACCCCGCACATCGGCAAGTTGCAGCTCTATAAGACCAGCGGCCACTTTCCGTATTACAAAGAAAGCCAGTTCGGGGCGATCATGGAGAACGAACAACTCCAGGCCTGCGCCGACGCCGGCTGCGGCTGTGCGGAGGTCATGCAGCGGCTCGATGGGGTTTCCAGGAAACTCGCGGAAAGCATCAACCAGCGCGCCGGTCAGGAAGTCATCAAGGCGGACCGCATCCTGCCTGATGAGCAATTACTCGACGGCTTCATGCTCAAGCCGATGAACTGCCCGCACCATATCAAAATTTTCGACAGCCAGCCGCGCAGTTACCGGGATCTCCCTGTGCGCCTCGCGGAATTCGGTACCGTCTATCGCTGGGAAAAGAGCGGCGAACTCAACGGCCTGACGCGCGTGCGTGGCTTCACGCAGGACGATGCCCACCTTTTCTGCACCGAGGATCAGATCGCCGCGGAAGTACTCGGCTGCCTCTCGCTGGTGAAAACGGTGCTCAACACGCTGGGTATGAGCGATTACCGGGTGCGCGTAGGTCTGCGCGATCCCGACAGCAGCAAATTCACCGGCAATCCCGAGCAATGGGACAAGGCCGAGGCGGCCTGTCGTGCCGCCGCCGCCACGCTGGGAGTGCCGTTTACCGAAGAGCCGGGCGAAGCTGCGTTCTACGGCCCCAAGATTGACTTCGTCGTCAAGGACGTGATCGGCCGTGAATGGCAGCTAGGCACCGTGCAGGTGGACTATGTGCTGCCCGTGCGATTCGACCTCAGCTACATCGGCGCGGACAATTCCAAACACCGCCCGGTCATGATCCACCGCGCCCCGTTCGGCAGCATGGAACGCTTCACCGGCGTCCTCATCGAGCACTTCGCCGGACACTTCCCCGCCTGGCTTGCACCGGAGCAGGTCCGCGTGCTCACCATCAGCGAGAAAAGCGAGGAATTCGCCAACGAAGCACTAACGCAACTCCGCGCCGCCGGAGTGCGTGCCTCGTTGGACAACACCGCCGAAAAAATCGGCGCCAAGATCCGCAACGCTCAGCTCCAGAAGATTCCCTACATGCTCGTCATCGGCGAAAAGGAAGCCACCGCCAAAAGCGTCGCCGTCCGCCATGCCAAGCGCGGGGACCTCGGCGTGAAGCCGCTGGCGGATTTCCTCGCGAGTATCCTGGATGAAATCGCCACGCGCAGCCTGTAGCGTCTACTGACTGGCCGTCAGCTTATCACAGGCTTCCTTCAGCCTGCCCACGCCCGCAGCGTTCTCCGGTAGCGCAGTTGCCTGGAAGGCTGGCAGGAGTGCGTCCCAGACCACATTCAGTTCGGCCTGCATGTCGCCGGTGTTGGCGGTGATGGCGACGACGGCGTCCTGGTCTGGTAGGACGATGCAGAATTGCCCGTCCTTGCCATCTCCGCGGAAGGCTCCGTGCCGGCAGCGCCAGAACTGGAATCCGTAGCCCTGGTCCCAGTCGCTCTGGGGATTGCTGCCGTTGGACATTTGCCGGGAGGTGGCGATTTCAACATAGCTGGAGGGGATGAGTTGTGTGCCTTTCCACTGGCCTTTCTGGAGGTAAAGCTGACCAAATTTCGCGAGATCCTCGGTGCGAATGCTCAGCCCCCATCCTCCAAAATTCACGCCCTCAGGGCTGCTTTCCCACGTGGGGTTGTCGATGCCGAGGGGAGTGAACAAACGGGGCGTCAGGTATTCAAGCACCGTCTGACCGGTGACCTTTTGCACGATGGCGGAGAGCATGTAGGTGCCGGGCGTGTTGTATTGGAAATGCGTGCCGGGCTTGTGCTCGACCGGGTGGGCGAGAAAGGTTTCAATCCACGATTTTTCAGAAGTCAACTTCACTTCCACCTGATGGCCGGAGGACATGGTCAGCAGGTCGCGCACGCGCATGGAGCGGAGGTTTTTGGAGGGATCAGCGGGGGCTTTATCGGGGAAAAATTTCAGGACTTCATCGTCCAGCGACAGCTTTCCATCGGCGATGGCCATGCCGACCGCCGTGGAGGTGAAACTCTTGCTGAGTGAATACATGACATGCGAGGTCTCCGGTGTTTGCGGTTTCCACCAGGCCTCGGCGATGACATGGCCGTGGCGCACGAGCATGAAACTGTGCATCGACTTCACTTTGGAATTGGCCGCTTCGATGTAGGCGAGGATGCCGGCGGAACTGACCCCCTGGGCCTCCGGGGTGCTGCGCTGCAGCGGTTCTCCGGCGTTGAGCGATGACAGCAGGAAACCCAGCACGAGGCTGGCGGACGTGACCGTAACTAGGTTGGTTCTCATGAAGAATGTCTGTCTACCCGCATTGGAGCAGACTGACAATCACGGCGATGCGGGAACGGCGGAAGGTTTCCGGGATTTCACCACCGTGCGGGCTGCGGCCACCACCAGATTGCAGAGTTCAATACAATTCAGTGGAATCGCGGATGGCCCGGCCGCGGCCTTGGAGAGGCGCAGCGGGGTCGTTTCGTTCAACGGCCAGAGAATTATCCGCAGGCATTTGGAATCGCAGCAATGCGTTTCCACAAGCTCCTGCGCCTCGTCATCCGTCAGCAATCCCGTCACCCGATACATACCCGTCTGCCGCTGCAGCGTTTCGCGCAAGGGGGTGACTTGTGGATGCCGCCAGTTGCCGAGGGCCGCAGGGTAGAAATAATCGAGCGCCTGCCGAAGATCGGCCTCGGACGTGAGGTCCATGATCCAACCGCGGCGCAGCGTGGGCGCTGATTTCAATGGCCGGAAAGCGCCTTCTGCATCGTATTTCGCAATTTCCAAAGCGTCGGCCGGATGTCGGAAAATCTCCAGCAATTCCTGGCTCGACGCATCCTCAACGTGCAGCAGGGAAATTCCATCCCCGGTTCGACGGATCAAAATTTCACCGATTTGCTCATACGGCTCCGGAATGGATGCCTCCTCAGGTGGTGCTGGCATCGCGGCGACATCCAGTCCGTGAGATTTTATAAAGGCCTCCACCTGATCCACCATCACCTCCGCCAGCATCGGTTCCGTGCCGATGGCCGAGCTGTAATAAAGCGAGCGTCCCTGCAAAGCATGCGGGTTCTGACGGAACACCGCCATCTGGCTCGCGGCGGCGGTGGGCTCAGCCTCGATGCCCAGCAGCACCGGGATGTCCTGGAAACTATGCAGACCATCCGCAATGAAAAACGGGACCACCAGCACATGCGGCGCGGTCGTGAGCGATGCCCAGTCGGCCACCAGCGGAGGCTCCTCCATGTAGGCATCCAGCACTTCTGCGAATCCCAGGTTCAGCGATTGAATATGCGCCACCTGATCCTTGATCGCCTTGGTCGATTGATCATTCAGTCCCGTGCCGTGGCCGACGATGATCAGGCTGCACTGGTTCCGGGGCACGCCGGGCGCAAGATCATCCGCGCGTTGCAGCAGGAGCTTCGTCATGCTCGGATGAATGCCCACGGGATCGCAGTAATGTACCGTCTGCTCCTCAATCTGCGTCGTTTTGCCCGTCAGCCTCAGTTCCCTCGGAATGACCTCCTGGGTGAAATACCCCTCGCTGATAAAATTCGGCACCACAAACACCGTGCGACTGCGCACCATCCCCAGCACCTCGCGCAGCGAAGGCTCCTCCTTCCAAAAGGCGCAGGCGATCTCCCCAAAAATCTCCTGCCGCCGGATCGTCTCCGCGTGCTGATAGGTTGGCTGGCTGGAATCCGGATTGAGCGTGGATCCGTGACCGACAAGGATGAGGGCGGCTTGAGGCAGGTGCGGCATGGGCGGGGCAGGGAAAGGTTTTGGTTGTTGGAACGGGTTCTTGGGGCAAAGTGTCGGCATTCTGCTTTTAGCACAATGATTTCCTGATCCCCATGAATTACGTCTCGCGAGCCTGCTTCGGCTTATGTCTTTTGCTGCTCACCGGTATTTTTTCCGCACAAGCCGACATCAAAAACCCCACTGACCTGGAAAGGGCTCCGGTGCCCCAGCCCGTGAAGATCACGATCAATCGCGGCGAAACGGTAAACATCACCCTCAACGCCCTGAGCGCGTCCTCCCGGGACGTCTCGTTCATGTTGCGCTCCCAACCGACCGCCGGTAAAATTCTCGATCCCGAACCCATCCGCAAAACCAAGAGTTCCGCCACCTTTCGCTACCAGTCGGACCCCAACAGCCAGGCCACGCAGGAGGTCATCAAATTTGTCGCCCGTGTCGTCAATGGCGCCGTTTCGCCCAGCGAAACTGTGACCATCAACATCATGGAAATCAAACCCGTGCTGGAACTGCCCGCCAAGCTGGATGTCGGTCAGGTCCGCTTCGGCCAGCAGCGGGAGGCTTCCCTCATCATCGCCAACGTGGGCAACGGTCCGTTTGACCAGACCGTCCCCCTGCCGGAAGGCTGGAGTTGGGTGGGAAGCGATCGCCTGGTCGTCCCTTCGGGCAAAAGTGTGGAGATGAAAATGCGTTTCTCCGCGCTGTACCTCGGCTCCTCCGTCAGCACGCTGAAGCTCGGCGAGAGCCCCAAATCCCAGATGACGCTCGTCGGTTACGGATTGCTGCCGGTGGATTTCCCCGGCGTCCTCACACTGGCCTGGGACAAGGCCAAGGCCCAGCGATCGCTGGAGGTCCCGATGCGCAATCCCTCGGACACCCCCCTCGTGGCGACACTCGCCGGTCCGCAGGGCAAGCTCCGCTTTCCCGATAAAATCAGCCTCCCAGCCAACACGACCGTCCCGGTCCATTTTCTGCTCGAGGACATCCCTGCCGCGCCGCTGCATACCCAACTGACGCTCACCGTCAACGGCATCAGCCAGCCCATCACCGTCACCGCCGAAACCGCTCCTGCCCAGGTGGAACTCGTCGGATTCACGAGGGAAAGCATTGTGGATTTCGGACCCGTGGCCACCGAAGAACTCGCGCAGGCTCAGAAAAAACTGCTGCTGGTCAACAAAGGCGGCCAGTCCGTTTCCGTCTTCGGCGACCTCCCCGAATCCTTCACTATTTCCGGCTTCGAACCCGGCATGACGCTCGCCCCAGGCATGGAGATTCCCATCACCATCGGTCTCAAACCCGGCGCGGCCGGAAAACTCCAAAACTCTCTGAAATGGACCTGGGACAAGACTCCGATCGTCTTCCACCTCCATGCGGAAGTCCTTAACGTCCGCCCCGAATCCATCGCCCGCCCTTCCGACATCTCCCCCACCACTGCCGCCGATCCCGACCTGGCCTACGAACCCCTCGAAACCAGCGATTCCAAGACCATCGATTCCGAAATGCGGCTCGTGCGCGATGGACTTTTGCCATCATCGATGAAAATCAACCCGGCCCTGCCGAGGGTCAATGAGATCCGACAGATCAGCAACACCTCCGACTCCATCACCCTCGGCTGGTTCCCGGTGAAGAGCGATACCGCTTACACCTACGAAGTGCTGCACCGCAAGGTCGGCTTCAGCGGCGGCTTCCCCATTGTCGTGTGGGTGCCGGTCACCAACGTCACCTACGGGAAAGTCGGCCAGGAGGTCACCGCCACCATCCGCGGCCTCAAGGCTGAGAACGGCAGCAACGGCTACCGCATCGCCACCAAGGCTCCCGACGGCACCTACTCCCTCCCCACCGATCCCCTCCCCTTCGGCGTTCCCTTCCAGGAGGAAACCGATTGGGTGAAATGGTTCCTCATCGTGAGCCCCTTCCTCCTCTGGGGCCTCTGGCGCTGGTGGAGAAAACGCGAGACACCGCTGCCGCGCTCCTACCGCTCCCGCATCGAAGGCGAGCAGACGCTCGGCGAGCATCTTTAGCGAGGCATCTGAAGCGCTACTTCAGCTCAGCAGGCAGTGAATACTTGGACATGTAAATTGCCGATTTGCCCTCATGGGTGGAATAATAGCTGATCCAGATCACGCCATCGTGTTCCACCATCCCCGGATAGCTGGTATCGCTGCCGCTTGGAAGCGTAATCGCAGCGGGCCATTTGCCATCGTTGATGAAATCGAGCGCGGTCTTCGGACCCGCTGCGCGATAATCCCGCCCCGCGGCCAGCAGCCTTCCATCCTTCAACACCAGAAAATTCGGCCCGCCAATGCCCCGGCCGATCGGTTCCCACTGCCACTCGCGATAGGGCAGCCTGGCCCGTCCGAACCAGCCTTCCTTGTCCGCTGTTTCGCGCCGCACCAGCGCGAGGCACTCGCCATCCGGCCGGAAACGCAGCGTGGTTTCATTAGGGCGGCCGGTGATCGCCAGATCGCTGAGTTTCTCCCAGACAAGGCCATCGCGGCTCTTAAAAAGTGTCAGCGACCACTCACCAGTGTCGGCCGGCGTTCCTTCCGGAGCGCTGGTGCGATACGACATCCCATAAGCCATTCCCTCATGCCACGTCACCCGCCAGAGCCAGTCATTCTCAGCCAGCACCCGCTGCGTGGCCTCCCATTTCACACCATCGTTGGAGAAAGCCACACGCGGCTGCCGGCCCAGCAACGTGGACCCTCCCTTGTAAACACTGCCTCCCGCCACAAGCATCAGCCGGTTGTCCGGCGTGACGCAGATCTTGGGATCGCGCAAATCAATCCCCTCCTCCGCCACCAACGCCGCACTCTCCCAAGCCTCGCCGTCACGCGAAGTGAGCACCCGAATCTTCCCATCCCCACCCACATGTCCCTCGCTCTCGCGAAACACACACCACCACCCATCCCGCCACCGGGCCAGATCCGTAAACGCATTGTGCGGGGCCTTGTCCCAAATCTTCCGGGCCTCCAGTGGTTTCCCAGCGGGCGTTTCCGCGATCACTCTCATGGCCCCTCCGAAAATCCCCAGAAGGATAAGGAAATCCAATAAGGGAAATAAAGGGAGCTTCCTGAAGTGCGGAGATTGGGAATTGGATTTCATACAAAAAAAGAAAATGAGAGACGCGGTGGTTTTACGGATAAGGCTTGGCTGGATTGTAGCCAATTTCGGCCAGGCGTTTGCCGCTGCTGAAATAGGCCTCGCGCTCGGTGGGGGCCCAGGTGCCGAGACCGTCCACGTAGCGGTTATACATGCAGAAGGCGGCGGCGATGAGCACGGTATCGTGAAGTTCAAGGTCGGTGGCACCCTCGGATTTGGCACGGGTGATGTCGGCGGGGGTGACCATTTTACCGCTGACCTGCACCTTGCTGGCGATGTTCAGCAGGGCCTTCATTTTGGGCGAAACGTCGGCGCTTTCAAAATCGCGTTTCACCGCATCCACCAGATCGCAATTGCCGTCCAGGTGGTGGGCGGCGGCGGCTCCATGGCAGCTCTGGCAAAACACACAATCGTTGCGCGAGGAAACGAGCGTGGCAATCAATTCACGCTCGCCACTTGTCAGCGAGGAAGGTCCGCGCAGGAGCGTTTCAGCAAGTTCATTCAAGGGATGGGCCGTTTCCTTGCGAAATTCCATGAGCCCGGTGATGCCGGGATACGGGTTGTTCAGGGTAATGTGGGCGGTTCCAGGCTTGGCGGGATCAGATGCGTTCATGATGTTTGGAACCGCAGTCTAGACTGCCTGGACCGTTCTGCCAAGCACTCTGAAGCAGCTTGCCGCCGCTTGGGGCAGGACAATCCAACGAGCCTTGGCACCGAGGAGGGGAACAAAACCTCACGGCCCGGGGCCGCGCTGTCTCGCTATTTGGAATGCCTCCCAGGAGCGCGAAGTTGCACTCCGCATCGCAGGCATGGCGGACACGTGCAGTGGTGCGAAGTGCAACTTCGCGCTCCATGGGGGTGGCTCGTGCACTAACCCCTCCTAGCGATTGAACAGGAAGGAAGCACTGTTGATCAGCGCCCAGCCCAAATCCTGCGCTCCGGTGAGACGGCGATTTGCCAGCTGCTGCTCGCTGAGGGCCACGTCCTGTTTTAATCTCGCCAGGCGGGCATCGGGTGCCAGAGGGGCCTCCGCTTTGGCAAGCCTGGCTTTGAACTCACCAAGTTGGGCATCGGGCGGCAGCGGTTGCTGCGCGGCGGCCACCGCCTTCTGGCGATTCACCAGCTCCGGATCCTGATTTTTGAAATACGTGGCCAGCGCCGCCTTCTGAGCGTCCGACCGCTGCTCCGGAGCCACCGCGAGGGCGGCACCGAGATCCTGCGGCAAACCAAAATTCAGTTCTCCCTGCGCGGTCGTGGTGCTGAGACGGAACTTGCCGAGGGTGTGTTTGCCGTCGGTGTATTGTTGCTTCATGAGGAAGCGCAGCGTGCCACCACCCGCAGGAACGGCAATGGGGGCGGCGGGAACAAAGTAGGCAGTGGAGGGCTTGCCCATGCCATCAGGGAAAATCGCCCACCCGTTGGCCTCCGCATTGCCTTCGCCATCCACGGCGGACTTCACATCAAAGCCCCCTTGACTGAATGTCGCCTTGGCGTCTTTAAAGGTGATCTTCTGCTCCGTGCCACCCGTGGGCGTCAGGTAAACTTCCATTTCAGTAAGCACAAAATTTCCCATGCCACTGCGCCCCGGACCATTTCCAGGGATCCGGGTGTCGGTCATGGCTTCGAGTCGCACTCCGGTGAGCAGGCCCTCCGCGACCGAGCCGGTGACGGTATAGTGTTGTTTACCTTCCGCGCCGGTCACAAAAATGCTCAGGTCCGGCTCCTTGTTCAACATCGTGCCCGCCTGTGTGGAGGTCATCGTGGCGGGATCGATGGTAACCCAGGGAGTTTGCATTCCCTGGGCTTTTTCCCACTCGGGTTGCCTAGCAAGCACAACTGTTTCCTGTTCTGCTAGAGCTTTCTGAGCAGCGGCAATGCGTTCCTGTCGTTGTTGTTCAGCCACCGCCATTTTGGGTGCCAACTCCGCTTCATACTGCGCCAGCACAGCCTTCGCCTGCTCGATCTTAGTCAAACGTTCCTGCTCCATCGCGACACGCTGCGGGGCGATTTCCGTTTCGTGCGTCTGGGTGGCGATCACCAATTGTTCATGCTCTGGCGCCTGAATATTCAGCGTTTCCAGAGCGGATTTGACTTCGTTTTCGTTCGCGGGACGTCCCAGGAATCGAAGAAACATTTCCTGAACGAGTTTGGTATCATCGGTAACCTCTGCGGCGAGCTTCGCGATGGCATTGCCTGGCTGGCTCAGAGCCTCGCCCACGGTCGGACCGCTGATCAGGGCCATGATTGGCCCCATTTGCAGGTCGGCGCTTCGTTCACATTCGCAGGCGCTTTCGCGCACCGGGCGGCCGAGGTTGATGAGAAATCCGTCAGACGGATTGGCCTGACTATCCTGCAGGGCGGCGGCGCGGGCGCCGGGAGCAATGCCGGGCAGGTTGCTCGTCGATCCCGTGACGCGGAAAATGGCATCGTAAAGCGTCTCGGAAGGAAGTCGGCGAGCCTTGCCGCGGCTGTAGTTGATCTGGTCGTCCTCGTTCCATTTGTTGCTGACGATCGACAACTGGTAAACGCGGCTCTGGCAGATCAGTCGCATGAGTTTGCGGACATCAAAGCCTCCGTCGATAAACTGCTTCGTCAGCCAGTCGAGCAGTTCCGGATTGGACGGAGGATTGCCGGCGCGGATGTCGTCCAGAGGTTCTATAAGCCCGGTGCCGGTCAGGTAGCCGAAGATGCGGTTGGTGAAGCTCTTGGCGAAATATTGATTGTCCGGGCTGGTGATCCACTTGGCCAGTTCGTCGCGGCGCGAGGGTTCACGACCTTCCGGGGCCGGCATCGTGACCGGGGTTGCGGGATAGGGAAATTTCGGCGGGGTGATGGCTCCGGTGCGTTCGTGCTTGGACTCGCCTTCATTTTTATCCACCACTAATTCATAGAGCGGCTTGGCACCTTCCACCGCAGTGCCACCAATGTTCGCATTGCCACTATCGGGGTCGCGAGTCAGGCCCACCCTCGAGAAATACGCTGTCATCTGGTAATACTGATCCTGCGTCCAGCGCTCGAACGGATGGTCGTGGCACTTGTTACAGTTGAATCGGGTGGCAAGAAACAGGTGGGTGGTATTCTCCATGAGTTCGGCGGGTTCGCGGAGAATTTTGAAATACGAAGCAGGCGGGTTCGCCTTGTTCGATCCCGTGGCAGTGATGATTTTGCGCACGAACTGGTCATACGGCACATTGGACTTCACCTGCTCGCGAATCCAGGCGCGGAAGAGGGACGCACCTTCTCCACCGAGAAATTTACTGTTCACCTGCAGGAGATCCGCCCATTTGTTCGACCACTGTTCGATCCAATCCTCGGAACCAATCAATTTGTCGATCAGCGCATCGCGCTTCCAGCGTGAGTCGTGCGTGTCCGCAAGAAAGGCCCGGATCTCATCCGGCATCGGAGGCAGTCCCGTCAGATCAAGATAGAGGCGGCGGATGAATTCCTCGTCCGTGCACAAGCCGCTCTGCGAGGTCTTCATGCGCTCGAGTTTGGTATTTACGAAGCGATCAATCTCATTGTTCACCGGTGGTGCTTCCCAAACGAACCCCTCCCGATCCCCCATGACCGTGACCACCGTGGAGGCATAGTTTCCTTCAAAGCGCGCCAGCAACGCGGCTTCACCCCGGCGCACAGCCGTCGCAAGCCCGGCTTTATCGGCGGTCAGAACCTCCGCATTGCCGCTGTCGATGTAGGCCTCCGCCGTCACATCCTTGACGAGACCATCGGCATAGGTTGCCACGACGCGCATTTGCTGCTTGTCGCCGATGAGTTGCACGACGGGCATGGTCGGGCTCAATTCGATCTTGGTGACGCGCGGTGTGTCGATGTTCAATTTCGCTCCATTGGCAATCCACGCACGGATGATCTTGTAGTAATCGCTGTCCGGCGTCATGACCTGGTTGCCCTCATGCGGCACGGCGCCCGTGGCTTTTAAAAGCATCAGGCTGTCGTCCGGCGAGGCCACATTGGTCCGGCGGCCCTTGGCGTCATCGGTAAACGCCCGCACGTCATAAATGGGATCATACCCTCGCAGGGAAAGCTTGAATCCCGCCTTGCCCTCCTTGGAGCCATGGCACGTTCCGGCATTGCAACCGGCCTTGGAAAGGACGGGCATGCAATCGCGAACGTAATCAACCGTGAACGGAGCGCTGAACCCAGCCACCGTCGCGGGCACCTTCACCGACTTGTCCCCCAGCGTCAGCAGCAATTCCCCCGCCCCGTCCGCCTTGGCCCTCACCATGCCCGTGGGCGATACATTCAAAAATGCCTCAACGCCCGAGGGCACCACCATCCGTGTGACATCCGCCGTGACCCCGGTGGACAATTTCGCCGTCACCACCAGCTGGGCATATTCCGTGGGTCGCTTCAAGGCGATCTCCCTGGGCATCACCTGAAGTTCCGCCACGGAGACTCCGGCGGGCAGCGTTTCTGCGGCGGGCAGCAGTTGAAAAGAGAGCAGGAGGCAGAGGAGGATTCTCATAAGGGGAAATTGCGGAGTGCAATGGTCACCATCGACCATGCCCCGGCACCGAGACAACCCAAACTTCCCCCGCTTTCAAGGGCAGTGCGGGGAATCGGGAAAGTCGTTACTGTGGGAGCTTGTGAAATTTTTCACAAATCCCTCTTGCTGGCGATTTAGCCGCGAGGATATTCCAGCGGCCTCTTTCCCGGCTGCCTCCCCCTTCCTTTTCCCATGTCCACTCCCGCTCCCGCCGCCTCCCCAACCGCCGCCACCGCCACCGTTGATCTCGTCAATGTGCAGATCGATGGTGTCTGGATGAAATTTCCCAAGGGAACGCGGATGATCGAGGCCTGCAAACAGGCGAAGAAGGAGGTCCCGCACTACTGCTACCACCCCAAGCTCTCCAGTCCCGGAAACTGCCGGATGTGTCTGGTGGAAATGGGGATGCCGGCGCGTCCCGCCCCTGGACAGGAAGTGGAAAAGGACGAACACGGCTTCGCCAAAATTGGCTGGATGCCCCGCGCCGCCATCGCCTGCGCCAACACCGTGGCCGAGGGCATGGGGATCCGCACCGATTCCAAGCTGACGCAGGAATGCCGCCGGGGAGTGATGGAATTTCTCCTCATCAATCACCCGCTGGACTGCCCCATCTGCGATCAGGCCGGGGAATGCCGACTCCAGGAATTCAGCGTCGAGCATGGCCGGGGCATATCCCGATTCATCGAGGACAAGGTCAAAAAGCCCAAGCGCCAGAACATCGGCCCGCGTATCACGCTGGATGACGAGCGCTGCATCATGTGCAGTCGGTGCATCCGCTTCAGCAGCGAGATTGCCGATGACGATGTCCTGGGCTTCACCGAGCGCGGCAGCTACACTACACTGGCGGTGCATCCGGGCAAGCAACTGGCCAACAACTATTCTTTAAACACCGTGGACATCTGCCCGGTGGGCGCGCTGACCAGCAATGACTTTCGTTTTCAAATGCGGGTCTGGTTCCTCAAGGAAACAGAATCGTTCTGCACCAAGTGCGCGCGCGGATGCAATGTCACGATCGGCACCCGGGAGAATGTCATTTACCGCCAGACCCCGCGCGACAACGAGCAGGTCAACAGCTCCTGGATGTGCGATCAGGGACGCCTCGATTTCCATTACATCGGCAGTGAGTCGCGTCTCACCGAACCGATGCTCAAGGAAAAGGGCCGACACCGCATCGCCGCCTGGCGCGAGGCGCTGGAAACGGCCGCCACCCGACTCCGTGATTTCTCGCCATCCCAGATCGCCATCATCGCCAGCGGACGCATGACGAACGAGGAACTGTTTCTCATGAAACGTCTCGCCGCCTCCCTGAAGACCGACCTCATCACCATCGTGGATCGCGTTGGCGAAGCCGACAACTACCTGGTCGCCGCCGACAAGAACCCCAACACCAACGGCGCCAAACTCATTCTCGGAGCCGATGCCTCCGGTCTCGCCTCCATCCGCGCCGCAGTGCAGTCCGGCGACATCAAGACCCTCATCGTTTGGAAGGAAAATCTCCTCAAGGAAGCCGGATTTGCCGCCGAAGATTTGCAGCGGTTGGATTTCCTCCTCTCCGGCCACATCCTCGCCAATCCCACTGCGGAGGCTTCGCACGTCGTCCTCCCGCTCGCCGCCACCGCCGAGAAACGCGGCAGTATGATCAATGCCACCGGCCGGCTCCAGCGCCTCAATGCCGCCGTCACTCCTCCCGTCCAGGCCAGGGATGACTGGGAAGTTCTCCGTGATCTGATCCTGGCGATCAGTGGTCAGAACGGCCTCTATTCGATTGAGGATGTTTTCAAGCAAATGGCGGCCTCCGTGCCCGCATTCAACGGATTGAATCTTGGCAAAATCGGCCCGCAGGGCGTCGCCGTCATTGAAACGAAGGAACGCATTCCCCTGCTGGAACGCGAAGCCCAGCGCAAACAGCAGGGCATTATCGTCGGTTAAGCCAAACCTCCTCCCGCCCATGCACCTTTCCGCCATCGCCCTGCAAAACAGCAACGTCGTGGTCCAGTCGGGCATCGAACTCGGTTCCGTGCTTGCCGTAGTGTGTTCCTGGCAACGGAATCGCTCGATTCTCTGGGCGATTCTCGCGGCTTTTTTCTCGTGGATTTACGTTATCTATTTCGCACTTAGCCGGAGTTCGGACGAAACCAAGTGATGGCGGCGGCGTGAGGCCGGCAGCCTTTGCATGGAACATCAGCGCCATCATCCATGCCCCTCACTTTCCAGACGCCCGTTGCTGAACTTCCTTCGCTCGGAACCCGCGAGCGGAACCAGCTGAAGGAAGCGGGATTCGCCACCGTTGGCGACCTGCTCACCCATTTTCCCATGCGCTACGAGGACCGGCGGAGCTATGACGCCTTCCCGCAGGAGGCCTCGGAAAAGGCCCTTTGCCTGCAGGCGCGCGTCACGGATGTGAAGGTGCGCTTTGCCGGTCCCAAGCAGCGCTACACCGAAGTTCAATTAGCGGAACTCACGGAGAACGCATGGGGGCGATCCCTGACTGTAAGATTCTTCTCCATGCCCTTCATCGCCAAGGCCTTCCCTGTGGATGAGAAAGTCATCCTCTACGGAAAAGTCAAGAGCAGCGGCGCCCGCCTGATCATGGATCATCCGGAGTTCGAACCCATTCCTGAGGATTCCGAGGAACAGCCCATCCACCTCAACCGCATCACCCCCATCTACGGTAAACGCGGCGGCGTGCCGCAGCGAACCCTGCGGCGCGTCCTTTATGAAGTGCTCGCCGACCTGCCTGCCACGGCGGTGAATGATGTCCTGCGCACCCCGTCGGCCAAGGGGGGCTTCGCCGGACTTTCCCGATTTCTCGCCCTACAGGAAATTCATTTTCCAACCTCCCAGGAATCATTGACCCAGGCCCGACGCTACCTGGCCCTGGAGGAATTTTTCACCCTCCAACTCAACGTCCTCCACCGCCGGCAGCAGTGGGATCAACTCACCCCGCCCAAATCCTCCGGCACAGGCAGCCTCATTCCCCAATGGCTGGAGAGCATGCCCTTTGCACTGACCAACGCTCAACAGCGCTGCATCGCGGAGATCAATGCCGATCTCGCAGGCGTGCGACCGATGCATCGGTTGCTCCAGGGTGATGTCGGATCCGGGAAAACCTTCGTCGCCATGGCCGCAATGATTCGGGCGGTGGAATCGGGCACACAGGCGGTCCTCATGGCCCCCACAGTCATCCTCGCCGAACAGCATTTCGCCAATTTCACGAAATGGCTCGCCCCCCTGGGCCTGCGCATCGGCATGCGCACCGGCACCCGCAAGGAAGGCCTCGAAGCGGACCTCTGGTCGGACGGCCCGCCCCAAATCATCATCGGCACCCACGCCCTACTCTCAGAAAAGGCGTTCTTCGACAACCTGGGCCTCGTGGTCATCGATGAGCAGCATAAATTCGGCGTCTCCCAGCGCGCAAAACTCATCCGCTCGGGCACTGCCCCGCATGTGCTCGTCATGACTGCCACCCCCATCCCGCGCACCCTGACCATGACGGTCTATGGCGATCTGGATGTCTCCCTGCTCGATGAAATGCCAGCCGGTCGCGGCATCATCCAAACGACCGTCCGCGAGAAGCCCGACATGAAACAAGTCGCCGCCTTCCTGCGCCAGCAGGTCGAAGCCGGGCGTCAGGCCTATCTCGTTTATCCCCTCGTGGAAGCCAGCGAGAAACTCAAGCTCAAGGCCGCCACGGATGAATTCACCGCCTGGCAGCAGCGCCTCTCCCCCATCCCCATCGGTCTCGTCCATGGACGGATGAGCGCCGAGGAGAAAGCCGCCACCATGCAGGCCTTCCGCTCCATGGAAATCAAAGTCCTCATCGCCACCAGCGTCATTGAAGTCGGCGTCGACGTTCCCAATGCGACTGTCATGATGGTCTTCGAAGCGGAACGCTTTGGCCTCGCTCAGCTCCACCAGCTGCGTGGCCGCATCGGCCGTGGCCAGCACCGCAGCTGGTGCATTCTCGTCGCCAGCGGGCAGAATCCCGAGGGCACGGAACGATTGAAAGTCCTCGAAAAAACCACCGATGGTTTCGCCGTCGCCGAGGAGGATTTGAAACTGCGCGGCCCCGGCGAACTCCTCGGCACCGCCCAGAGCGGACTGCCCGGATTGCAACTCGGCGACCTCGTGCGCGATCAGGCCCTCGTCAATGTCGCGCGTCAGCTCGCCACGGAAGCCCTGAGCCAGGACCCCTCCCTCCGGCGTCATGCCCATCTGCTTTTCACGGATGCGGAAAATGCGACCCTCAGCTAGGCCGCCCACTCAGGAACCACCGTCCGCGGCCAGATTACTTGGACAACTGGGGCAGCAATTGCGCCACCCGCTCCTTCAGTTCCTTGCCGGGCTTGAACTTGACCACGACCCTCGCCGGAATTGGCACCGCCTTCTCCGGGGCATTGGGATTGCGTCCCACCTTGGCCTTGGCCACCCGGGTCTCAAACGAGCCAAAGTTGCGGAGCACCACCTCGTCGTTATTGGCCAGGTGCCTGGAAACCTCATCGACAAAATGTTGCACCACCTCAGAGACCTGCTGCTGGGTAAGACCTGTGGAATTGGTGACTTGGACAATCAAGTCCCGCTTGGTGATAGTTGCCATGGTATGTCGGAGAATGTTGGTTTGGGGGAGAACTGCCGGGAAATAAGTTAGGATGCAGCTTTTGCCAACTATAATTTTCGACAAAGCCAACACTGTGTTTTGGCACCCCTCAAATCCGCTG
>CALQSQ010000036.1 GCA_943333275.1 Akkermansia muciniphila | reverse complement strand
TTTTGGGAATCAAAGACACCTGGAGGGCGCTTTTTAAGCGGTTGAAGGTTCGGATCGCCCAAAGCTTCTGCGCCCCGACCATGCTGCGGCCATTTTCATGTTAGGGTCGATTTTTTAAAAATGAACTCGTTTTTCAACAGGCTCTTAGGTTACTGGGGGGCGCGCTCCTCCTCATCTTCGCTTCCGGATTCGCCCGCGATTTACCACAATTTGCGGAATTTGTTCTCCACTCAGTTGTGCAGTTTGAAGGGGTCTTGCTCACCTTGCGTGTGCTTGATCCAGATGCGTTCCACGTTGCCCGTCCGCTCCAGGCCAGCAGGAGCTAGGCGGGTGTCTACGCACGGTGGAAACACTGACCGTAATTGCCGCCTTCGCGCAGGTTCTGTTTCACAGCGAGGAACACTTGCTAAGAATCATGGCAGGCTCCGCCATTAAGGCCACTTACGATCCCAGCCATTGCCATTTGTTCAACGATTCAACCGGACGTCCCCATGAAGTACTCCAGCGGCTCGGTGTCAAAAACATCGCCTGCGTTCATCTCACGGACACGGATGGCCCCCTCAGGGACAACGGCACCTCAAAGCACCTTCCTGTCGGCGACGGGCATTCAATCATTGCGGAAAGTCTGCGCGTGCTCCGTGAAGGTGGCTTCGATGGCTGGATCATTATGGATGGCTGGGAAGTGCCGGATTAGCCCAAGGATTAAACCATTTTTTGAACACTCTTTGCCTGACAAAACATTTTTGACTCGTATAAACCCACGGCCTCCCCACCCTCTGCCGCACCCTCTTCAACTCCAACGAGTTCCTCTTCGTGCCTTAAAAAAATCACCGCACGCCCCCCTACCCCTTGATCTGCCGCAGACTCCGTGGTTGTTTCCAGCCACCAGTCGAACTAGATTGCCAACATGCAAATTTATCCCAGACCATGGTCCATCGGCGGGAAATGCTTGTTCCTGTGCCTGCTCATAGGGGCAGTGATTCTGGTTGAATGGCTGCATCGAAAATCAACTACCAGCAATTTAATTGCAGAGGAATCCAGTCGGGAAGTAGTGCCTGAACCAGATCCGGATGAAACAGAGCTTCCACTGAGTAAACTGGAGTTAATCAAAGGCATCCGCCTTCGTTTATTCGATCGCGACAACAATGGCACGCTCGAAAATGACGAATTGGCAAGGGTACAGCAATACCTGCGCAACCGAGAAGCCAACCAAGCCAGCGAATCCGCCGAGCGACGGGGGGCTACGTTAGCCAAGTATGATCTTAATGATGATGGTCGGCTGAACGATGACGAGCTATACCAATCCCTCGTGGATCTTAACCGAAGCCCTCCCACAAACGTTGAGCCCAAACTCGAAGTCCGTCGTCGCGTCGTCCTGCCTACGAATAGCGGAACCCCGCCCGCCTCGGACAAGCGTCAGGATACCCTCACGGAAAAGCCTGAGAAACAAAGTGATCAACCCACGGAGAAGGCCCCCCCTACCCCTCGGAGACGCATCGTTCTCCCTACAAACCCGGACCCGCACCACCATGGACAATGAGCCCTCCACAGAAACTCCCCCTCCCAAACGCCCCTGGACTCTCTGGCAATGGCTGATGCCCCTCTGGGTCCTCACCCCCAGCCTGCTCATGATCGCTGGTGCGGCTTTCGGCGCACGCGGCCCAACCGACGCCGACACGGCTCGTCGAGCGATGGTAACAGGAATCTTCACCGGCCCCATCGCCTTGGGCATGTGCCTCTTCCTCGGCACCAAACTCGCAAGTTACATTGGCAAG
Source organism: Akkermansia muciniphila (assembly GCA_943333275.1). Classification (GTDB taxonomy): domain Bacteria; phylum Verrucomicrobiota; class Verrucomicrobiia; order Verrucomicrobiales; family V1-33; genus JAGNEJ01. The sequence continues at coordinate 47,873 of CALQSQ010000036.1, read as the reverse complement.
GACAGCTTCTTTCCCACGCTCCTCATCTGGTTATTTTGCTGCGGCGGAGTCGTGACACTGAATCTCGCAATTGCCTCCACGGGATGCTCCAAGATCATTAACGCCGCCTACCGGTCTGGGTGGAACCACCACACGGAAAGTCCCCCTGCCACAACCCCATAGCGAGCAAAGCCCACCCCCTACCACCGAATCCCTTTGATCTGCCGGAACGCCACGCTCCGCACCCCATACTGACTCTTCGTCGCCTGCTTGATCGACTGCATCTTCGCGCGCAGCCCCGTATCCGCCGCCTTGTAAGCCGCCAGCCGCGCCCCCCGCGCCCCCGCCAGCGCCGCCTCATTGGTCCCCACCGTTTTATTCATCGTATCCAGCGCCGTGGACAGCGCCGTCAGCGAAACCAGCGTCAGATCCGACGGCGCCCCCGTCGCGTACCCCGGCACCGCCGTCAGCATTGCGATCAACTTATCCAGCAAACCCTTTAAATCCGCGTAGCTCTGCTCCGCCCGCGGCCGCGTCCACACCACCTCCCCACCCTCCGCAGCCCCCTTCACCTTCGGCACCCGATACCCCCGCAGCGCCCCCGCCGCCGCCTTCACCCCCGGCACATACCCCTTCCAAGTTGCGTTACTCCGCACCCGCGCACACGCCCGCAACCCCCGCCCCTTCACATCCGCCACCATCGTCGCCCGCGCCCCCACACTCCCCTTCCAAGTCGCCTCCGCCGTCGCCACCGCCGTATTCAGCGAAGTCAGGCTATCCAGGAAAGAATTAAAAGCCACCGCCCCCAAAGCCACATCCGCCGGGGCAAAAGCAGGCGAGAACGCCGCCATCGCCGCCTGCATCTCCCTCCCACGACCCAACCGGTCCGCAAAAGAAGTCTCCGCCTTAGCCATCGAAAGAAAAAGTTAAGTTAAAAAATCCATCCTCCCCATCATCCATCCCCACCGCCCCCCTGTAAAGAACAAAACTCTGCTCACTATGAACAAAACTCTGCTCACCAAAAAGAAAACCCCCATCACTATGAGGTCAACGTTCACTAAAACAGACTCAACTTTGCTAGAAAAAAAGTCAACTTTGGTCATCCAAAAGACAACTTTCACTTCTGTCCACACGATTTTCAGAACTACAAACACAACTTTCATCGAAAAACAAACAACTTTGCCTTCAACACAAACGACCAATCTCACAAAAACTTTTTTTGACCAAACAAAACGCCATAACGGCCAAAGTCACCGCCATAATGACCAAGAGGACAGCCTTTGCGACCAACAAGGCCTCCATACCAACCAAGTAGATCGCCTTGACGGCCAAGAGGACGGCCATAGCAACCAACAGGACCGCCATAACGATCAAGGCACCCACCATTCTACCCCTGACCTTTCTCGCAACACCCTCCAACTTCCCAAGGATGCCCCCGTCCTTTCCCATTCTAATGCAAAAACCCCCATATCCCCCACCCTTCCTCCCCTACAAACCACCCCCCTCCCCATTTTCCTGTAAATTCCCCCCGACCCAAGCTCCCTCACCCCCCACGTCCGGAAACCATTTGCCCACCCACCCAATTTCCCCTACATTTCCCCGTCATGCCCACCCAGAACGAAGAAGCTCCCAGCTCGACACTCGAATCCCCGCGCAAGGCTTGGTGGAAGACAGGACGTGGGAGCATGATTTTGGGGCTACTGTTCGGTTTTGTTTTCTCGTGGGTTGGACTGGTCTTAGACTGGATGTTCGATGTGAAGGAAGGTTCGTATGTGATGTTCACGATGCCAGTGTGCGTCGTTATCGGTTTCGGTTTCTTTGCCTACGGCCTAATTATTTCTATCGCCCCACCCGTGCGACGCTAGCGAATGCCGGCTGTAGAGAAGTGAAAATGCGTCATGACTAAGCAACCTCCCCTGCGCGACTGGCCAACCTCCAATCTCGCGACGCGACACCAAAGCCCCCCCAACACTGCCCCCGCCATGCCCACCCAGAAACCAGAAGCCACTCTTCCGTCGCCGCGGGCGCAGATCGGAACAAAGCGGATAATGGCAACACAGGCTGGGTGGTTGGCTGCGACCTCCGCACTTGTCGCCCTCTTGTTTGGACTGGGCATACACGTGAATTTTTTCTTCTGGGCTCCGAAATGGGATGCGGAAACCATGATGTACTTGATTGGCATCGTTGCGGTGTTGATCTGTATTTGGTTCCTGGCGAAAGTAACGAAGGACGGTGTGACGCAGCTTGGGTCGCTGCTGCTTTGTTTGATTCTCTTGGGGTTTGTCTTCCTTTGTCTCCCTCCAGAGCCTCTGGGTCCACCAGGTGTACCGCTGAGTCGCCGCAGGCCCAGCCCCCTGTGGTACCGCGCTGCGCAGTCATATCTGCTTGGGCTACCATTAGTATTTTGGCTGCTCCATTTCTGGCTACATTCAAGAAAGGAGAAAAGGAACTAACGCTGTCTGGGCGAATCGCAGCAAGGAACAGAGCCGCCGAAGGAATGATTGCGCGGGATTTACAAAACCGGAGCACGCCCCACTTGCGTGTGTGATGCCGGGGCATTCATGGGCTTCTGTGGGTGCCCCCAGGGGATCTTTCTTACGTCATGGCCCAGGCCCGCATCCAATCGCTCGACCAGTTCCGTGGCTACACGGTGGCTGGGATGTTTTTTGTCAATTTTGCAGGCGGGTTCGCGGCGATTCCGGCGGTGCTGAAGCATCACAACACGTATTGCAGCTATGCGGATACGATCATGCCGCAGTTCTTTTTTGCGGTGGGCTTTGCCCTGCGGCTGGTGCTGCTGCGGAACATCGGGAGCATGGGAGCGCGCAAGGCGTATGGGCGGGCGTTGCGGAGGATCGGGGTGCTGGCGGTGCTGGCGCTGGTGTTTTATAATCTGAGTTTCGATGAGAACCGATGGTTCGGCCTGCTGCGGCCCAGATGGACGGACTGGGCGGTGGAGAGTTTCTGGCGGGATTCTTTCCAAACGCTGCTGCACATCGCGGTGACCAGTCTCTGGGTGCTGCCCGTGATGGCGCGGCCTGCGATGCCCCGGCTGCTCTTTGGCATCGCCTCGGCCCTGCTGCATGTGGGCCTATCCGCATGGTTCTGGTATGCGCTGCTGAATGAGAAGCACGTGATCGACGGCGGACCGCTCGGTTTCCTCACCTGGACGATTCCCACGCTGGCGGGGGCCTTTGCCTGTGACCTCTGGAAGAACAAGGGGCCGCGTGGTTCGCTGCGTCCGCTCCTCCAATGGGGCACCGTTTTCATGCTGCTCGGATATGGTCTCTCCTGCCTGGGCGCGGGCGGTCACCTGGCCGCGGCCCCATTTCTTCCACCCCAGGCACCCGTGGACATGTGGACGATGAGCCAGCGTGCAGGCAGCGTGTCGTATCTCACGTTTGCGGCGGGGTTTTCTCTCGCGATTTATGCAGGATTCGTTTGGTTGTGCGACATCCGGCAAATGAAAATGAAACTCTTCGCCATCCTCGGAGCCAACGCCCTCGCCGGCTACCTCATCCATGCCCTGGTGGAGATTCCTTTCTCACTCGCCATCCAAAAACACGCCCCGCTCGGCATCGCCCTGCTGGTCACTACCGCCTTCATCCTGGTCAACACCTGCCTCGTCTGGATCCTCAACCGCCGCGGCTGGTTTCTTCGCCTCTAAGTCAAAATGTCCCCCACCCCCGAACATCTTTCCACCGCCGGCCGGGTCCTCCTGGATCGCCGGAGATTCCTTTCCAGCAGCGCGACGGCGCTTGGTTCCGTGGCGTTGACAAATCTGCTGGGGCTGGATGGATTGCTGGCTTCCGGTGGTCCCCTCATTGATCCGGCCCGGCCCTATGCGCCACGCATGCCGCATTTCTCGGCCAAGGCCAAGAATGTGGTGGTGATCTTTTGTGCGGGGGCGGTCAGTCAATTGGAGACGTGGGATTACAAGCCGGAATTGATCAAGTGGGATGGAAAACCGTTGCCGGGAGGACCGGCGGTGACATTTCAAGGACCAGCGGGAAACCTGGCCCGCCCTCAGTATGATTTCCGTCCGCGTGGACAGACCGGCAAGATGGTCTCGGACATGATTCCCCATCTGGCGGAACTCACGGATGAAATCGCCTTCGTCCACTCGCTGACGAGCAAGAGCAATACCCATGGCCCGGCGGAGAATTTTCTTTCGACGGGATTTGTCCTGGATGGATTTCCAAGTCTGGGTGCGTGGACGACGTATGCGCTGGGCAGTGAGAATCAGAATTTGCCCGCCTATGTCGCGATCCCTGATCCGCGCGGCGTGCCGCAGAATGGCATGAACAACTGGAGCCCGGGATTTCTGCCGGCGGCATTTCAAGGCACGCCGATGAGTTCCAAGGACCCCGTGCGGCATTTGTTCGCTCCGGGAATTTCCGGTGAGTCAGATCAGGCGGCGCGATCCCTGCTTACCCGCATGAATGCCCAGCATCTGGAGCAACATCCCGGCGATGGAAAACTGGCCGCACGGATCGCGAGCTATGAACTGGCCGCTCGCATGCAGCTGAGCGTTCCCGAGATCAGCGATCTTTCCACAGAGCCTGCACATGTTCTGAAAAGTTACGGTGCTGACGATGCCTCGAATCCCCTCAAGGCCGGGTTTGCCCGCAACTGCATCCTGGCCCGGCGCTTGATTGAAAAGGGCGTGCGCTTCGTGCAACTCTTCAACGGGGCCTATGCCAGCGGTGGGGAACTCAATTGGGACGGCCACAACAAAATCCGGGAGCAATACGACAGACACGCGGCCATCCTCGACCAGCCCGCCGCCGCCCTGATCCGCGATCTGCGGGAGCGTGGCTTACTGGAGGAAACGCTGGTTGTCTGGTGCACGGAATTTGGGCGCATGCCCTTCTTTCAAAAAGGAGCCCAGGGCCGCGATCACAATCCGGATGGCTTTACCTGCTGGATGACCGGAGCAGGCGTGAGGCCCGGCGTCAGCCATGGAGCGACCGATGAACTCGGCCAGCGCGCCATCAAGGACATCCACCCGCTCTACGATTTCAACGCCACCATCCTCCACCTGCTTGGCCTGGGTCACGAACATCTCACCTTTGAACACAATGGAGTGCAACGCCGGCTGACGAACGTGGAAGGAAATGTGATCCGGGAAATCCTTCTCTAATCATCCGATGTTTACCCGCCTGATTTTCTCATTTTTTCTGATGACCGGCAGTCTGGCCCATGCCCAGCTCACGGCCGGACCGGATGGCTCCTTGCTGCTACAGGGCAAACCCTATCGAGGCATCGGCATCAATTATTTCGACTTTTTCCTGCGAACCTTGAGCAACAAGGAGGACACGAGTTACGAAAAGGGATTCGCCACACTGCAGGCAAAGGGGATTCCCTTCGTGAGGTTCTGCGCGACGGGCTACTGGCCGAAAGATCTGGAGCTTTACCGGCAGGATCGCCCGGAATATTTCCGCCGCCTGGATGCCGTGGTGAAATCAGCAGCACAGCACAACATCGGCCTCGTGCCCTCGCTGTTCTGGTTCTTCGCCTGCGTGCCGGACATTGTAGGCGAGCCGATGGATCAATGGGCCAATCCGAAAAGTAAAACCATCGCCTGGATGCAGGAGTATGTGCGCGAAGTGGTCACGCGGTATCGCGACAATCCCACCGTCTGGGCATGGGAGTTGGGAAATGAGTTTTCACTGCAAGCCCAGTTGCCAAATGCAAAAGAGCACCGGCCGGATGTGCACCCCGCATTGGGCACGGCTACATCCCGAAGTGATCGTGATGATTTATCCTACGCCATGGTCCGAACGGCGTTTGTCGAATTCGGCAAGGCGGTTAAACAGCACGACCCCAAGCGGCTGATTTTTACGGGCGACAGCTTCCCTCGTCTCAGTGCCTGGCATCAGGAGCAGGAGAACAGTTGGACGAATGATACGACGGAACAATTTCAGGAAATGTTACGACTTTCCAATCCCGATCCCATCAGCGGCATCGGCCTGCATGCTTATGAGGATGACGACCAAAGATTTGCCGCCGCCATGACTGTGTCCCGAAAAATGGGCAAACCCATTTTCATCGGTGAGTTCGGGGCGCAGGGGGAAACGCCGGAACAGGCCGCGAAATGCCGTCGATTGCTCAAGGGCATTGTCGATCACGGTATTCCGCTCGCGACCCTGTGGGTTTTTGATTATCCCAATCAGCCTGATTTCAATGTCACCGCCGAGAATGCCCGGGCCTGGCAGTTGGATCTGATCGCAGAGGCGAACAAACAACTGTCTGCGGCCAGATAAATCAGCGTCCGCCTGGTCATGCCGAACCATTTCAAGCGCCTTTTCTCGGCACTTGCTGCCTCTGCCGGAACACGGACGGGCTGCATCCCTGCATCCGCCGGAAGAGCCGGTTGAAAAAGGAGATTTGGGTGAACCCGCACGCGAGCGCGATCTCCATGACGCTTTGATTGGATTCGGCCAGAGCCTGGCAGGCGGCCTGCAGGCGCAGACGGTTCAGGAATGCGCTGAAGGTCAGGCCGGCATGCTGCTTGAACTGCCGGGCGAAAGTTGGGCGGCTCAACGCGGTTAGTTTCACCACATCCTCAAGACGCACCGACTCGCGAAAATTGGCAATCAAATGACGAATCGAGCGGGCGATGGCCTGCTGGTAATGGGAGTCGGCGGTAATGGCAAACGAACGCTGGGAAAGCAGGCGGAATTCCGATTTCGGGGCCTCTGTGAGCAACGCGAAGACATGGAGCAGATGGGACAACCGCATGGTTCCACTGACGGAGCCGATTTCCTGCAGCATTCCGGCCGCTGCCTGCGAAGTTCCACCCGTGAAAAGGATCCCCCGTTCAGCCCTTTTAAACAACTCCATCATTTCCTTCGTTTCAGGAAGCGCCCAAACCGGATGACTTTGGGGAAAATGCCATTGCAGGGAAATTCCGCTGGTGGGGCCGCCGGTATGCCAGTGGTGGGGCAACCGTCCGCCAAGGAGCAACAAATCGCCCGCCTCAAATGGTCCCATATGATCCCCAACGAACCGGGTGCCCTCCCCTGAAATAAAAAGGGTCAATTCCATTTCAGGATGAAAATGCCAGTGCGTGCCCTCTCCGGCAATCTTGACGGACCGGCCCGGTCCCAGAATACATGCCACGTCCCGAAGAGAACGATTCCATCTCAGGACGCGGAAGGAATGCCCATCCGGAATTTGAATTTTCTCGCGCGATCCTTTCATGCCGTCTTTTGTGGCATCTCTGCCTGTAAATGCAACCGGACTCTGAGACAATAGTCGCAGATTTCGAGACGGGAAGCGTAGCGGCACGCAGGGTTCTGGTGTAGGACGGGCCCACTATGAGTTCGCCTATCAACTACCGTTTTTCGTTCGGCCCCTGGAACATCAGCGAAGGTGCTGATCCTTTTGGGGTCGAAGTCCGCCCTGTCTTTCCCCATGAGGAAAAATTCGCCTTGTATCGTCCATTGGGATTTGAAGGCGTGCAGTTTCATGATGATGACGTGGTTCCAGGACTGGACGGTCTGACGCCCGACCAGATCATGAAGAAAGCCGGCGAGATCAAAACGATGCTCGCCAACCAGGGACTGACCCCGGAATTCGTGGCACCGCGGCTCTGGTTTGCAGAGCAGACCGTGGACGGTGCCTACACCTCCAACAGCGCTTCGGATCGCGCTTATGCCTGGGATCGCACCAAGAAGTGCATCGACATCGCCCTCGCCATTGGCAGCAAGGCCACGGTGCTCTGGCTCGCTCGCGAGGGCACTTACATCCGTGAAGCCAAGGACGCACGGCTGGCTTACAATCGGATCTTGGAGACGGTGAACTCCATGCTCGATTACGACAAGGAGATCGAGGTCTGGATCGAACCCAAGCCCAATGAACCCACCGACCAGGCCTACATGCCCACGATCGGCCATGCCGTGGCACTATCCTTTGCCTCCAAGGATCACACCCGCGTCAAAGGATTGATCGAGAGCGCCCACGCACTGCTGGCGGGTCTGGACCCAAGCGATGAAATGGCCTTCGCTCTCGCCCACGACAAACTGGCCAGCGTTCACCTCAACGATCAGAACGGCCTCAAATACGATCAGGATAAAAATTTCGGCGGAGCCAATCTGCGCGCTGGATTCAATCAGGTGCGCGTGCTGGAGGAAGCGGGATACGGAAGTCATGGGGAATTTATCGGACTGGATGTCAAAGCCATCCGCACCCAGCGGGGATGTCCCGTGACGGATCATTTGAAAAACAGTCGCGAAATTTTCCTCCACCTCGTGGACAAGTCCCGCAGCCTTGATTCCAAGCTCGTCGCGCAGTATCGTGATGCCCGCGATTACGAGGCGCTCGAACTCTATGTGCTCAAGCACCTCATGGGACTCAAATAATTTCCATCCCCACTCCCCTCCCCAATTCAATGAAACAATTCCGTCTCAATCGTCTCTTCAATGCCAAATCCGGCCGCTGCTTTGACGTGGCTGTGGACCATGGATTCTTTAATCAGCCCGGTTTCCTGCAAGGAATCGAGGACATGCGCCAGGTGGTCAAAGTGCTGGTGGATGCCGCTCCGGACGCCATCCAACTCACGCTCGGCCAGGCCCGCCATCTCCAGGACATCCGCGGCCGGCAAAAGCCGTCGCTCGTGCTGCGCACCGATGTCGCTAACATCTACGGCAAGGAACTTCCCACCAGCCGGTTCAGCCTGATGATTGAGGAAACGATGCTCCAGGCGGTGCGTTTCGATGCCGCCTGCGTGTGCGTGAACCTTTTCCAAATCCCCGGCGCCCCCGAAGTCCATGAGCAATGCGTGGAGAATATTCTGAAACTCAAGCCACAGGCAGACTACTACGGCATGCCCATGATGGTGGAGCCGCTGGTATTCCAGCCGAACTCGCAAGCCGGCGGTTACATGGTGAATGGCGATCTGACGCAGATCATGTATCTCGTCCGTCAGGCGGTGGAGCTCGGTGCGGACATCATCAAGGCGGATCCCACCGACGACGTCAACCTCTACCACAAGGTGGTGGAGACTGCAGGGGGCATCCCCGTGCTGGTGCGCGGCGGTGGCCGCGTGAGTGACCGCGAAATTCTCGAACGCACCCAGGGCCTGCTCAAGCAGGGCGCTGCGGGGATCGTTTACGGACGCAACGTCATCCAGCACCCCAATCCCAAGGGCATCACCCAGGCGCTCATGGCCATGGTGCACGACGACGCCTCCGTGGAATCCGCCCTGGCCCTGGTGGGCGCTTGAGTTTGTGCCGCAGGGCTCCGAAATTTTCTCAGCGATTGAGGGAAACCGATACTCTGGCAAATCGGCGGGCAGGTGTGGCCGCGACGTTGTCACGCACCGTAACGCGCTCCCACCCCGCCCCGGCGGGTGTGGTGGTCTCCGAGCCACCGGACGACCAATTTGTAAGATCTTCGGAAAACTGCGGAGTGTAATTGATCAGGGTCCCCGCCAGAGTCGTGCGCCGCAGGTAATCCAATTCCATAAATTTCTGCGGTCCACCAGTCACGATCCTCAGGCTGGGCAGACCACTGTTGCCCCCAGGTGGCAGCGGAGTGTTGCCTGACTGGAGCGGGTTCAGGTTGAAGGCGAACTCCAGCATATTTACCAGACCATCATTTTCCGGATCCCATGTGGGTGAGTTGTTGGCGTTGGTCAGCCCCGAGGCTGTGGCCCAGGCCGCATAGGCATCGGACGATGGAAGGGAGTAAATGACCTCCAGTGTGGGGCGCAGCGCCAGGGTGGTAGTTTCACTGCTTTTCATTGTCCACCCGTCACCGGTGCCACTTGAGGATGCCCGCACCACCCAACCCCAGTTCTCTGCTCCAGCGCGAAACAATTCGATATCTGATGTGACATCGAAAATCGCCGGACCGCCATCCACGTAGGGCACCAGGGAGAATGTAGCCACTGACTGTGCCTCCACGTTGTCAATGCTTACCCCTCCAATCAAACTGTCCCAGGTGGCCGTATCGCTCCAATTGATAAGCATGCGATGAATGCGGAAGGTGTCGATGGAATCGTAGGCTGTTCCGGTGGTATTCAGAGGCGTGCTGAGCAGCAGCTTGGCCGATTGAATCAGGGCATTCGCGGGAATCTGGCCCGACGCCGCCCCGAAAAGATTTTCAAACTTCACCAGCACCTGCCCTTCCTGATTTCCCGCCAGGGTGGAGTTGGTATCACGATCCGCAGTGATGTTTACCGTCGCCGCATTGTTGGTGGCGGGAGTGTCCTGCCAGATCATGGTATCCCGGACTCCCAGGTAACCGTTGAGATCCATGCGAAAGGTCGAAGTGGTCACCACCGAATCTCCAATGAAGGGACCGACGATGCTCCGCACGGCGGCTGCGGCACCGGCATGCGTGGCGCATCCATACATGTCCTCCATCGTGCGCAGTAGATTGTGCAGCGTCCACGTTCCTCCCACGGTGGCACCATCTTGTAGCGCGGCACCATATAGCACGGTGGCGATCTGGTTTGTGCCGTTGTAATCATCCTCGTCCCAGGTGACGATCAGCAGGCTGTTGTGCGTCTTCGCCCATAGCGCGTAGGCATCCAGATTCGCCTTCAGCCAGTCATCACCCGCCTTGCGCGTGCCATCGTGCATGTCATGCAACTGGTTGGGGACGATGAAGCTCACGGAGGGCAGCAGGTTGAAATCAGCGGGAAATTGGGTGAAGGCCTTGTTGACCGAGGGTGGCAGTTGATTGGCGGGGATCGGCACAACTTTGGCCACCCAGTTCGCCCACGGATTGTGTTTGCGACGGTAGGTCACGCCGGGATGCGTGGCGGTATGCGGGTCAAAGTCAGCCCAGTCGCCCGCCCCCGCAGTTTCAAGTTGCTCACTGTAACCCGCGAAGCTGAACCCTGTAGCCAGCAGTTCGGAACCAAGATTCAGGGAGGTAAAAGGATAAGTTGCGGTCGGTGTCGTGTAGAAATTGGGCGGCAGGTTGTCATCCTTGACCCCCTGGTTTCCTCCAGAGAATAGTTCCAGATAATTCGGCTGACTGGGATGCTCGATGGCAAACATTTTTCCCAGGCTCACGCCCCCGGCTGCAAGGCTGTTAATATATGGCGCGTTGGTCAAATCGGAGATGATCTGCCCAATGGTCTTGTTCTCCTCAATTACGACCACGACATGATCATAACGATGCGGTGCGGCGAAAGCCGTGGCGGCCAATGAGGCGAGGACACCAATCAAAAATCCTGGGGAAATGCCGGGGGGGTTCATTGCATTAGGGGAATATCCGCAAACATATCACGAATTTAGGAATTTGGGGGAACTTTCCGCCTCATCCCTCCCGCGCTCCCGCGAGCACATTTCATTGCATTCAGGGGGAGCGGGCCTCATGCTTGCAGCCATGAATCGACGCCATTTCCTGAATCTCGCCGTCCCGTTCGCAGCCACCACTGCCCTTGCCGTTGAACCGTGGAAGCGTGCCGGCGAACCCAGACTTCTCACCAGCCTCGCGGCTTATTCGTTCCGGGACACCTTTCAGAAGGAGCCGGAAAAATTGGATATGTTTAAATTTATCGACTACTGCGCCGATCAGGGCCTGGCCGGCGCGGAGGTCACAAGCTATTATTTTCCCAAGGATGCGGATGACGCCTATTTTCTCAAATTGAAGCACCATGCCTTCCTGCGCGGCGTGGCCATCAGCGGAACGGCGGTGGGGAATAACTTCGCCCACCCAAAAGGCGAGGCCCGGGATAAGGAGATCGCATCGGTCCGGCAATGGATCGACCGGGCTGCCCTCATGGGGGCGCCACACATCCGGGTCTTTGCAGGATCTCCTCCCAAAGGCACAAGCAATGAGGAGGCCATCGCCAGTTGCATTGAAGCGCTGGACGAGTGTGCGGAACTCGCCGCCCGGCGCGGCATTTTTCTTGGTGTGGAAAACCATGGGGGCATCGTCGCGGAACCGGAAGCGCTGCTCCACATCATTCAAAGCGTGAAGAACCCCTGGCTGGGCATCAATCTGGACACCGGAAATTTCCACACCGATGACCCTTATGCCGCACTGGCGCAGTGCGCTCCGTATGCCGTCAACGTCCAGGTCAAGGTCGAGATCTCACCAAAGGGCAAGGGAGCCGAGGCCACAGATTTCACCAAACTTGGAAAAATTCTCCGCGACGCCAACTACCAGGGCTACGTGGCCCTCGAATACGAATCCAAGCCCGATCCATGGACCGTGATTCCAGATTTCCTCACGAAACTAAAAGCACTGTGAAGCGCTCCTTCGAATTTTTATCATTCCTCCTTTTTAGGAGACCCTCGGCCACCTTGTAAACGGAAGGCGCATGGATCGTCAATTTCACTTCAAACCTTCACTACGCCCATAAAATTTTTATTTCCATGGATCGCGGCACTCATTCCGCTTGGGGTGGCGAATGCGCAGTTCAACATCAATGATGCCTTTGTTGCAAACGAACTGGGAACGGGAGCCATCACATTTCCGGGGCCGCTCGGGGGCACCCTGCGGCTTGGACACAATCTCACACCAGCCAACCCGGCAACATTGCTCACGACGGGCTTGAGCCACACGGACAGTTGGGCGGGTGCCCCGTCACTGCAGGGATGGTATTTTCCCAACGGCGCGATCGTTCCCTCGCTGGTCGTGAATACAACCGGGGCTGCGGTGGACACTGGCTTTGCGATTACGGGACCGAAGCAGATTCACATGCACCCGGGCAATCCATCAAGCAATGCGTTCGGGCAACCCGCGTCAGCTGCGGTGCTGCGCTTTACGGTCGCGACTGCCGGCGTGCATACGATCAGCGGCGAGTTTCAGTCTCTGAATAGCGGCACCGTCGCGGTCGATGTCCTGCGCAATGGAGTGTCGATTCTCACGAGCGGCGCGGGCTCCGATGCGACATCCTTTTTTGAAGTCGTGACGCTCACTGCAGGCGACTTCATTGATTTTGTCGTCGATGATGCAGGAGACATCGGCAGCGATTCAACAGGCCTCTATGCGAACATCGTGCAAGGTTCGCCGCCGGTGGACCCTGTGGATCTCAGCTTGGACAAACCGGAGCCAATCGGCCCCGCGACCCGGCGCGGACCTTTCGTTTTCTCCGAGATCATGTATCACCCGGCCACGCGCCCAGACGGGCTCAACGTGGAGTTTATCGAACTCTATAATTCGCAACCATGGGCGGAAGATCTAACCGGATACCGCATCAGCGGCGATGTGAACTACGATTTTCCCGGGGGCACCACAATTCCGGCGCTGGGGCGTCTTGTGATTGCTGCAGTGCCGGCGGATGTGCAGTCGGTGTATGGAATCACTGGTGTGCTCGGACCGTTCACAGGCCAGCTTGCGGACAGTGGCGGAGCTTTGCGGCTGCGCAATGAAGGCGATGGGATCGCGTTCGAAGTCGATTACGACAGCGATCATGGATGGCCTCCTGCGCCCGATGGCGGCGGCCCTTCGCTCGTGCTCGCACGACCAAGCCTTGGTATGTCAAACCCGCTCGCATGGGCCGCGGGCGCTCTGGTCGGCGGGTCACCAGGTGCGGCGGAAACGGAGCCGGTCAATCCACAAGCGGGCGTCGTAATCAACGAAGTGCTTGCTAACTCCACAGGCGTTGATTTCATCGAACTTTACAACTCCGGCGGGACCGTTGTGGACCTCGCCGGCTGTGTTCTCACGGACAGTTCGGACGTTTCCAAATACACCTTTCCACCCGGCACGACAATTCTTCCAAACAGCTTTCTCTCCCACACCGAAACGGAACTCGGTTTTGCGCCGCATGCGACCGGCGACACGCTTTATCTCAAATCGCCTGACGGAACGCGCATCCTCGATGCCGTCCACTTTGGTGCGCAGGAGGATGACGTGAGCAGCGGACGCTCGCCGAACGGTGCACGAAATTGGTCCCAGCTGGCGAGCCCGACACCAGGCGCGGGAAATTCATTCATGAACCGTGCAGAAGTGGTCATCAGCGAAATCATGTATCACGCGATCACGACGCTTGCTGAGGACGAATACATCGAGCTGCACAATCGCAGCGCTGCTTCCGTGGACCTCGGCGGCTGGCGGTTGCGGGGCGAAGCGGACTTTGACATCCCTTCCGGCACGACGCTCGCGGCCGGCACGCGCCTGGTGATTGCGAAAAATCCAACGCACCTCATCGCTTCCTACCCGGGTCTCAGCGCAGCTAACGTGCGAGGACCGTTCTCCGGATCGTTGAGCGATCGCTCGGGTCGCATTTCGCTGCAAAAACCGGTCGCCTACACGCCTGATGGCGGAACCACGACGATGATTCGTGTCGAGGTGGATGCAGTCGATTACAACACGGGTGGACGCTGGGGGAAATGGAGCGACGGCGGCGGCAGCAGTCTCGAACTCACCGACGTTCACTCAGATGCACGGATCGCGCCAAATTGGGCAGATAGCGACGAATCTGCAAAAAGCGGATGGAAGACCATCCAAGTCACCGGTGTGCTCGACAACGGCATGAGCGCGGCGCCCGCAAATCAAGTCCAGCTTTTCCTTCTCGGCGCAGGCGAATGCTTGGTGGACGACGTGGAGGTGCTTTCAAACAGCGGAGCGAATGTCGTTACGAACGGTGGCTTTGCATCCACAATGGGGTGGTCGTTTCAGGGCACGCAGGAGAATTCGACGATAGCAAACGGAGTGCTCAATTTGCGCGCAACCGATCGCGGGGACACCGCAAATCGCGTCTTCGCGAATCTTACCACCACTCTTACCACTGGCACGACTGCAACACTCCGGGCACGCGTAAAATGGCTGCGCGGTTCGCCGGAATTTCTCATCCGCCTCCGTGGAAGCTGGCTGGAAGCGAGCGGTAATATCCTCACGACCTCCGCATTAGGCACTCCCGGGGCACCCAATTCCCGGGTAACTGCGAATGCTGCACCGGCCATTACCGAAGTCACCCATCGTCCAATTCTGCCCGGCTTCGGTCAGCCGGTGACGGTCTTTGCGCGCATCTCTGATCTGGATGGTCTGGGCACGATCGCGCTCCAGTATCGCCTCGATCCCTCGCAAGTTCTCGCAAATGTTGCAATGACACCCGTCAGTTCCGGCTGGTTCAGCGCTCAGATTCCCTCGCAGGCTACGGGCACGATTGTCGCATTCCGAATCGCGGCATCGGACACTCCCGGGGCAGCCGCCATTTTTCCAAACGACGCACCGGCCCGCGAATGCCTCGTGCGTTGGGGCGATCCCAAGCCAGGCGGCTCGCTCGGAGCTTATCGCCTGTGGATGACGCAGGCCACGCGCGACCGCTGGGCATCCCGCGACAAGAACAGCAACTCGCCGCTCGACGTAACGTTCGTCTATGGCGGTGTGCGGGCGATCTACAATGCAGGGGCCAAATATAGCGGCAGCTGGGCGCACACGCCGAACTACAGCAGCCCTGTCGGCAATGCATGCGATTACACTCTGGATTTCCCCGCCGACGATCGACTGCTCGGAGAAACCAGCGCAGTCCTCGCCCTCCCTGGCACCGTCGGCGACGACACCACTTTGCAGCGCGAACAACTGATCTGGTGGATGGCACGCAAGCTTAAGATGCTGGCGCTGCACCGGCGCTTCGTGCGCGTCTTTGTGAACGGACAGCAGCGCCAGCAAGTGCTCGAGGATACGCAGCAGCTCGCCGGTCAATTCCTCGCAGAATGGTTTCCGAACGACGATGGAGGGCGGCTGCACAAATCGCAGGATTGGGTCGAGTTTCAGGACAACGCGATGAGCGCGCTCGGCGACGTCCGGGCAACACTTGGAAACTTCACGACTACGGGCGGCATCAAAAAGACAGCCCGCTATCGCTGGCAATGGGCCCCGCGGGCCGGCGATGTTTTGGACAATGATTTCGCAGACTTTTTTGCCCTGGTCGATGCCCACAATCAGACCTCGCTTCCACTCTACGAAACACAGGTCGCGGCGCTTGTGGATGTCAGTTCGTGGATGCGCGCGATGGCGCTGCAACGGATCGCCGGCAACTGGGATTCCTACGGCTGGAGCATCGGCAAAAACATGTATGCCTACAAGCCGCGCCTGGGTCGCTGGTCGATGATTCCGTGGGACATTGACTTCTCATTCGCACAAGTCGGCGACTCCGCAGTCTCCAACCTTTTCACGAATACCTCGGAGCATATCGGCAACGAGTCCATGGCCGATGCACTGATGACAAAGTTCCGAAACACCGTGGCATTTCGGCGCGAATACTGGCGTGCATTCAGTGACGCAGCAAATGGCCCGATGTCGGTCGCAAACGCACGCATCGACCTCGTGAACAACGGACTCGTCGCGGAAGGCATCACGCCGAGCGGAATCCAGACGGTGAAGACCTACACGACCGACCGGCGCAATTACATTCTCGGCCAGCTCGCCACCGTCGCCGCGACATTCACCGTCGCCGGTCCCACCACTTTCGACACGGCAAACAGCACGCTCTCACTGAGCGGCACCGCACCCGTAGGCACGGCGACGATTGAGATCAATGGACTCGTCATTTCTCCCGTATGGTCATCAGTCACGGCATGGAGCGCAAGCTATCTGCTTGCACCCGGAACCAACACGCTCGTCATCCGTGCAATAGACGGCATGGGTTCCGAGCTTGGCACAACGACGCTCACGATCACCTATACCGGCACCGCGTCATGGGCTGCCCTTCGCATCAATGAGTGGATGGCGTCAAACAATTCATACTTCGATCCGGCGGATGGTGATACCGACGACTGGCTGGAAATTTACAACCCGAGTGCAGCTCCGGTGGACCTCACGAACTGGCGGCTGAGTGACAATGCCGCGAAACCCGCAAAGTATGTAATTCCCGGTGGCTACAGCCTTCCCGCCGGAGGGCGATTGCTCGTCTGGGCCGACAACGAACCCCTGCAAAACGTCGCTGGAAATTTACAGGTTCACAGCAATTTCAAACTCAGTGCGGCCGGCAGCGCCCTCCTCCTCTCCGCGCCCGACGGCTCGCTTGTCGACGCTGTCACCTTCGGCCCGCAAACAACGGATCGATCGGAGGGCCGTTACCCTGATGGCAGCAGTAGCATCCAGACGCTCACTCTGCCAACGCCTGGCACCGCGAACTCTCTCACTCAATTCACTCAGGTGATGCGCACCGGCACAGCCATAACCGTTGCTTTCACCACCACTCCCGGTCTGAGATACCAAATCGAATCCAGTCAAACACTTGGCGTTTGGCTGCCGCTGGGAATCCAACAGGTCGCGACTGGCACGATACTCACCTTTGTGGATTCCGCCGCCACCGATGGAAGGAAATTTTATCGTGCGGTCGTCTCAGAATGAAACCAACACCAGGCTGCACTTCCCGTAATCAAGAACTCACCCACTCCTAATGAACATACACATCCTCCTCGCATTCGGAATTCTGACCGTCTCCTGGGCACTCAAAGGTCAAGGCATCGCCCAAATCTACGATGCAAATGAGGCCTTCAAAGGCAACGAACTGGGCGGCGACGAGAACACTCCCTCGTTTGGACCGTTTAGCGTCGGCTATGCCGAAAACTTCGGCGAATTTACACCCTATTCATCGGCGGAGCACACCAACAGCTTCGCTGGCAACGCGGACACCCAGGGCTTTCTCACGGTCAATAATGTCATCGTCCCGGCGGCCGTCGTAAACGTCTCCACGATTCCATTCTCTGGGTTCTCAGGACTTAATGCCGGCGAAATTCTCCTCCACCCCGGAGGCCGCGGACCCAATGGTTTCGCGGACCCGCTATTTGACAGTGTCCTCCGCTTCACCGCACCCACCACAGGTGTTTACAACATCAAGGGCAACTTCCGCTCCCTTGATGGCGGCATTACGGAGAACACCATCCTGCACAACACCACGCCGTTGGTGACGATCATCAACGAAGGAACCTTTGCGTTTTCTTTAAAACTCGCAGTGGGGGATCGGATCGATTTTTCCACTGGAGCGGGGCCCGACAACATCGGGGGCGATTCGACTGGACTCACCGCAACCTTAAGCGTGGCACCGCCGCAGATCGTCAATATTGATTTTAACGGGAAACGTCCCGGCGATGGCGATTCTGCAGGCACGTTTGTCGGCTCCGGCGCGGCAGGGGGCGGCAGCCATTTCAATGGCCTCACTGCGGACTCTAAAGGTGGCGATGACAATCTGACTGTGTCCGGATTCAATTTACTCAGTGACACCGGTTCACCAACCTTGGCGGGCTTCGCGATAGGTCCGGTCGGCGGAGATCACGAGCCGGGGCAGCCATTCGAATCCATCTCGCTCTACGATGATTACATCTTCAACAACTCTGCCGGTAACAGCACGCCCGGCGGCTCGCCCTTCACAATCAGCAGACTCGGTGGTGCGACCACGGCGGACGTTTACCTTTATGGGAGTTTTGATGCGAATCCGGATTTCGTGTTCACCGGGTATTCGGGCAGCGGCGTTTTTGGAAACTACAACGGTCTGAATGCCACGGCATATATCGGCGTGCCGGTAACTGGTGGCGCGATCACCGGGTTCTTCGGTGTCGGTGCAACCGGAGTGCTTGGTGGTCTTACGATCAGCACCACTACAGGCCTGCCACTTCCGTCTCAGCGGGTAAATATCGACTTCGATGCACTGCGACCCGGGGACGCATCATCGGCAGGAACCTACATCGGACTGAGTGCGGCAGGAGGCGGCACCCTTTTCAACAGTATCACTGCTGATTCCACCGACGGGGATGATAATCTGATCGTCTCCGGATTCAATTTGCTGAGCGACATCGGTTCATCAACCACGGTCGGCTTCACGATTGGTCCGGTCGGCGGAGATCACGAACCGGGCCAGCCTTTTGAGGCAGCCTCTCTCTTTGACGATTACATATTCAATAACTCAGCTGGCAACAGCACGCCTGGAGGCTCGCCCTTCACGATCAGCGGACTCGGCGGAGCGGCCACTGTGGACGTTTACCTTTACGGGAGTTTCAACACCTCACCGGATTTCATAATCGCCGGGTATTCGGGAAGCCCAGTTTTTGGAAATTTCAATGGGCTCAATGCGACAGCCTATTTGGGCGTGCCTGTGACAGCGGGGGCGATCACCGGGCTTTTCGGCGTCAACGAAACCGGTATCCTCGGCGGCCTCACGGTCGTGCTCTCCCCAAATCTGCATTTTACGGACATCTCCTGGATCGACGAGCAGCTGAGCCTGACTTTCACAACCACTTCGGGATTGAATTACCAAGTCCAATTCAGTGGTGATCTTCTGACATGGTATCCACTGGGAACAATGCAACTCGCCACTGGAGAAACGCTCACTGTCATGGATCCCAACGCCACCGTCGAACACCGCTTCTACCGGACGCTCGTTTCGGAATAAACCAACCAAGAACCATTCGCTATGAAAAATTTCATTCGTCGGTTCACCCCGTCCCTGCTCACGCTGAATTCACTGCTGGCAGACGCCCCGGCACCGCCCGTCGTCCCGGCCAATCTCCCGCCGCAAATTGAAGCATTGCAACCCGGGGTGAAAATGACTCTGCTGGCGGAGCATCCCGATCTTGTCACCCCGACCGGAGTCGATGTGGATGACAGGGGCCAGATTTTTCTCGTTTCGAATCACACCCATTTCCGACCCGCTGGCTATGCCGGACCCGAGCATGACGAAATCCTTGTGTTCGACAAGGATGGCGAAAATCGCCGGGTGTTTTACAGCAAAACCAAGTCCACCATGCATGTGGAAGTTGGACCGGAGGGTTGGATTTATCTGGCTGAACGCAGTCGCATTTTGCGCATCAAGGATACTAACGGCGATGGACTGGCTGACCTTGAGGAAAACATCGCCACGCTTGATACGCTGGCCGATTATCCCCACAACGGGCTCTCCGGCATGGCATGGCATCCAGACGGCGGTCTCGTCTTTGCATTGGGTGAAAATTTCGGGAAAGACTGCACCCTCACGGCCAAGGATGGCATCAAGCTCACCGGACGCGGCGAGGGCGGCGTGTTTCGCTGCCGACCGGACGGTGCCGGTCTGCGACGCATTGCGCGCGGATTCTGGAATCCGTTTGGACTGCTGGTGCGCGATAATGGGGAAATATTCGCCGTGGACAATGATCCTGGCAGCCGCCCTCCATGCCGACTGTTGCAGGTGATCGCAGGTGCGGATTACGGCTTTCAATGGGTCTATGGCAGCGCGCCGGTGCATCCCTTTGTGGCCTGGAATGGAGAGTTGCGCGGCACCCTCCCGATGATCCACCCCACCGGTGAGGGACCGTGCGCCGTGGTCGAGGTGGGAGGGGGCGTGATGGTCCCCTCGTGGAGCAATCACCGCATTGATTATTTTCCACTGGAACGCAAGGGCGCCGGCTATGCTTCGCAACGGATTGAAGTACTGCGCGGTGGCGAATATTTCCGGCCTGTGTGCATCGCTCCGGGACCGGAGGGAGCCTTTTACCTGACCGACTGGGCCTTCAGTTCCTATGAATTGCACGGACGGGGACGTTTGTGGAAACTGGAAATTGATCCAGCCCTGGCCACCTGGCGCAAACCCTCCTTTGACCCACCCAACGATGCGGCCAATCTTGCCAGCTCCCTGCGCGAGGGAAAATCCTATTTCCCAACCGATCAGCTTTTCAAATATGCCCAGGGGAACGATGCCTATTTGTCTGACGCAGCGCTGACGGCCCTGGCGCGTGAGAGTAAACACTGGACACCGGAGTCCCTTCGAGCACTGCCAGACAAGGATCGCATCTGGGCACTGGTTGCCTTGCGACGCATCGATTTGCAGGAGGAGAAATGGGTGCGGGCGCTGATTGGCGATGCCAGTTCTGAAATTCGTTTTGAGTGCCTCCGCTGGATCGCGGATGGCGTCCTCATCAATTTCACCGCTGATGTTGAGAAAATGCTTTCGCAAACCGATCTCGACTTCCACCTCTTCGAAGCCCTGCTGGCGACCTGGAATACCCTGCGCGGCAATCCCGGCGCGGGCGTAACCGATGGGACAGCCCTCATGGAGCGCATCGAACATGCCGCCACTCCAGCCCGTCTGAAGGCCTTCGCGCTTCGACTTTTGCCCCCCAACCATCCAAAGCTGGGCATTCCCATTCTGCGCAAACTCTTGGAAGTTGGTGACGCTTCCCTAACTCTCGAAGTTGTGCGCACGCTCGTTTCCCGCAATGAACCCGAGGCGAAGTCCGTGCTTGGAGCCATCGCCGCGGATGCTTCGCGCGACCCCAACCTCCGCGCCGAAGCCATTCCCGGCATTGCGGCTGAAGACCGTGCCCTTCTTGTAAAACTTGCCTCGGATGTGTCCCCCTCAGTGCGCGAGGAAGCCCTGCGGGCGCTGCGGTTTTCCGTGCTGGATGAGACGGAAATACAAAGCCTGCGTGAGGTCGAACACCACCATCCGGAATCGGCGGCGCTCGTCAAACTTCTGGTAAACCCCGCATCCATCAACGAGAACCGCCCGGCATTGTCCGATACCGATGCCTGGCTCAAACGCCTTGAATCCCTTCCGGGAAAGCCCAATCCGGAGGCCGGTCGGCGGCTCTTCTTTCACCCGCGCATGGCCTTGTGCGCATCCTGCCATCGCCACAGCGGCCGTGGCAATGTCGTCGGACCGGACCTCACTCTGATTGGCCGCCAGGGCGATCTCAAATCCGTGCTGCAATCCATCCTCGATCCCGGTCGCGACGTCGCACCTCAATTTTTCCCCACGCAGCTAAAGCTAAAAGATGGCACGGATTTTACAGGCATTCTGCTTCGTTCCTCGAGTGTCGATGTCTTTCGCGATTTAACGGGACAGGAACGGGTATTTAAACCGGATGACATCCAGCAGCGTGCCGAACTCAAAGCCTCCCTCATGCCCGCAGGACTTCCTTCAACGATTACCGATGAGGAGTTACGCGACCTCCTGGCCTTCCTGCGCGATGGCTCACCTTAACGCGCATCCACAAACGGATCGCCAATCAATATCTCCTGCTGCTGGCGCAATTCATTCGGCGAGGATGCCTGTCCTTCACGGAGACGCAGCAGATGAGCCCGCCCGAGATAACCGCCGTCGACATACATTGTCCGGTAAAAGGGCGTGCCATTCTCATCGCGCACGCGCGCAAACGGACAGCCGGTGGCGGCCACGAAGGCTGACTTTCCAAAGACTACATTGACCATGACATTGTGATCCACCGGGGTTTTGGTATCCACATGCGATGGTGAGTTCGGTTGCTTGAAGCCTGCGACACCGCAGCCCAGCATCACCCCAATGAGCCCACCACCCTGCATCTCCCGGGCTTGCTGCCAGCTGAGCAGCGAAAGCTCCGGGTTGGAATGCACATTCCAGCAGACGACCCGGCGCTGCGATTCCTTCATGTGCGACAGGAAAACCTGGGGTGACTGCCACCCCTCGTCCATCCACGGAAGCGGCGTCGCGAAATCTAGAAATTCTTTCAAACCGGCAAATTTCCCAAGATCCGTTCGAACATAACCCTCCGGATTGTTCTTGAAGGCACCCTTCCCCTTCTCGTTCACCGAATAGTATTCAATATGGCGCGGCCCGATGGCATCCCAGACCAGACCGGCTCGGGAAAGGACGCTCAGATCATTGGAGACAATATAGAGCGATCGGTTGTAGCGGTCCGGTTGTTTGTAAAAGCCGAGAGCCTTTCGAAAAAAGGGCCCCAGTTGTTTCGCAAAATTCTCGTAAGTGTTGCGCTCCTCCTCCGCATATCCCACCGGCAGATAGGCGGTCCAGATCCTCGGCCCGGAGGGCGAGGGTGGCTGCATGTCATCGAAATCATGCTCGGGAACGGTAAATGGTTCGGAACCAGCGACAAAGGGCCATCCGGGATGCGGGCTCGTGGCAGGTTGCAGAATGGTGCCCGGCGCGATCCATTGCTCCGCCACCAATTCTGGGTCCTCATAATAGCGGGGCCACAAGCGTGTCTCAGGCAAATCCGCGCGGGGCATAAAGAACGAGGGCAGCTTGATGTTTCCAACCATCAATACTCCCTCAAGCTTCGGATACTGCTTCAGCCATTCGGAAATGGCAGCGCGAACCTGCGGTGGCTTCCAGTCATCGATCCCATCAACGGCAACAATGCCAATGGGAAATCCCCGGCGCGCTTCCGCAGCCCGCACATAGCCCACCAGATCATCCTTCACCAGCGCATGCAACCGGGTGTCGACCACCACCAGTGCAAACACTTTTTCCGGAATGGATGCCATTCCCATTACCTCAAGCGAGAGAGCTTGGAGAACAATCGTGAGCACAGAAAGAAGCTTGAACATCGGGAAATATTTTGCACCAGTTCGTCCCGTGCCCGCTCCCAGTCAATTCATTGGCCCCACCATGAATGCGCCCGGGCAAACTTCCCTCTTGGTGCTAAGGATTCGCATGCCTGCACCCACCCTCACGCTCCTCGCACTGGTATGTTTCGTCCAGTTCACTTCCGCCGAGCCCCCCGCCGGCAACGCCTTTGAGCCCGAGATCCTTGCTTATGAAAAGTCCGACAAAGACGCCCATCCGCCGGAGGGAGCCATCCTCTTCACCGGTGCATCCAGCATTCGCATGTGGACATCGCTCGCCAAAGATTTCCCCGGACTGACCGTGATCAATCGCGGCTTCGGCGGTTCGCAACTCTCCGATTCCATATATTTCGCCGACCGCATTTCAATCCACTACAAGCCACAGACCATCATCATTCAGGCCGGCGGCAATGACATCAATGCCGGGAAATCGCCTGAACAAGTGCTGACGGATTTCAAAACCTACGTAGCCAAAGTCCGGGCCGCCCTGCAGGACGTAAAAATCATCTTTCTCAGTCTCAACCCCAGTCCCCAGCGATGGGAGCAACGCGACAAACAGCAGCAGGCCAACAAATTGGTGCGCGAATACATCGCCACCGGAAAAAGCCTCACGTATGTAGACCTCTGGTCCGACTCGATCGGACCTGATGGCATGCCCAAACCCGAACTCTACGTCGATGACAAACTGCACCCCAGCACCTCCGGATACTCCCTCCGCACCAGGCTCCTGCTGCCTCATTTGCCTTAAGCTCCCCGTCAATCTAAGGCCCCCTCCCACCTCCTCAGGGAAATGAACCCAGCCTGGCATTCGAACATGATCCAACTTGCGGAATCCCCCATCCTCGGGAATAAATCCCACCTCAACCGCCTGCGGTTCCATAGTTCAACGGATAGAACGAGGGTTTCCTAAACTCTAGATCTGGGTTCGATTCCCGGTGGAGCTACTTCCTTTGGCATGAAAAAAGCTGCGAGCTTGGAATCTGTTCTGGTACTCATTTCGAAACCGAACAGGCTGACAGCCGGAACTGTGATTGGAGGCAATTTTTTCCTTTCTAGTTGCGTTAGGTGGAGCTATATTGCGCTCCATGAAGAATATTCTGGCTCCGTTGGTGTTCATCCTAGGTTTGTTGGGTTCATGCAGTCCCAAAAAAGACCCGGTCGCTCCCCCACCTCCCAAGGCAGACCCCGCCGCTGCTTATAAACACAGCGAGAATGCTTCCAAAGTTTCCATCGACGGCTGGGATGGAAAAATCGGCGAAGCCCTCATACCGGAAACCATTGCTGGAATGCCCGTCACCAGCATTGGCAAGAGTGCTTTCGCCGACCACATGAATCTTACGACGGTGAAGATTCCGAGCGGTGTCACCAGCATCGGGCCGGCAGCTTTTGCGGGCTGCATGAATCTGACCAGCCTGACGATTGAAAATGGCGTAACCAGCATTGGCGAGAATGCCTTTGCCGGTTGCCTCAATCTGGCCAGCGTCACGCTCCCGGCCAGTGTCACCAGTATTGGGAACGGCGCGTTCTCCGGGTGTTCGGGGCTGACGACGATCAATCTGCCCGAAGGGCTCACCAGCCTTGGCGAGAGCTCCTTCGCGAACTGCATCAGCCTGACCGGCATCGCGATTCCGGCCGGTGTCTCAGCCATTCCCGACAAGACCTTTTCCGGATGCACCGTGCTCAAGGACGTGACGATTGCGAATGGTCCCATCAGCATCGGAGAGAACTCCTTCGGCGGCTGCACCAGTTTGGTGGAAATGACCATTCCCGACTCGGTCACCAGCATCGGTAAGAATGGCTTTGCCGACTGCACGGCCCTGACCACCATCAAGCTGCCAGGTGGCCTGGCAGCTCTCGCAGAGCGGGTGTTGTCCGGCTGCACCGCGCTGACAGGTGCCGAGATTCCGAAGAGCGTTTCATCCATCGGAAATGGTGCGTTCCTCGGCTGCTCGAACCTCACCGCAGCGGCGATTCCCGAAGGCGCCACTTCGATTGGAGAAGAGGCGTTGGCAGATTGCGTGGTGCTGGCCAGCGTCACCATTCCCCGCAGTGTCACCTCGATTGGACAAAGGGCGTTCGGCGGCTGCTGGAAACTAGCTGATCTGACGATCCCCGACAGCATCACCACCATTGAACCAAAAACCTTTCAGACCTGCAGAGCCCTGACAACCGTTGCGATTCCTGGCAGTGTTACCTCCATTGGTGCGGAGGCCTTTGACGGATGTGAGGGGCTGACCAGCGTCACGATCCCCAACAGCGTCACCACCATCGCAGACAAGGCCTTCTGGGGTTGTGTGAACATCGCAACCATCACGGTGCCCAACAGCGCCACGACCCTGGGGGAAAATATCTTCCCTCCCACCACCGCGGTGACCCGGGCCCCCTAGCGGTGTCCAGTTGTTTGCGGTATTGCTGCATTCAGGGATCTTTTGATTCGGTGGGTGCTTCCTCACTTGGAACGACGGGTATTTCCGGTTCCCGTGGAGGCTCTGAGGAGGCCACGGGCTCTGCCGTCGAGTGTTCAAAAGATTCAGCAGCAGTCCTGATCATCTGCAGCACACCGCGCGCCGGACTGGCTTCATGCAGGACCATCTGCGTCTCACCACGGCGGGGTTGGTCGGGATTTCCCGCGGCCTGATTGCGCGGATCGGACATGGCGGAAATGGTGGAAACATGGCCGATGACATTTCCGCATTCGTCCAACACGGGCGACCCACTGGAGCCGGGGGCCCAGTCGGTGCTGACATGCAAACGCAGGCGCTCGTCCGGCGAGCCCTGGCCTTCGGGACGGCGATAAAATCGGTTCACCATGCCCTCGCTGAAGTAGCCATTGATGCCGAAAGGATCGCTCAGGCAATAGGCCGCATCACCCGGACGCACTGCATCGTTGAGGGCCATGGCATTGAATTTTCCACCGCTGGCGCGGAGGAGACAGATGTCGAGTTCGACATTGTCGGCGATGATTGAAGTTACCGGGGTGACATTTCCACCCGCATCCACCACGATGAGATAGCCTTCGCGCATGTCATCCTCGGGCTTGACCACGTGATGGCAGGTGGCGATCACCCCATCCTCAGTCAGCGGATAGCCGCCCGCGAGCCGTGTATGCCAATGGTTGCATTTGTGACACAGGAAATACCACCCAACCCTGACGCGACTTTGCCGTGAGAATTCGTAAACACCCTCCCGACTGAGTGGAATCGACTTTGCAGGCGGCAGCGCAATTTTTTCCGGAACCGGCTTTTCAATCAATTCCTTGATCCTCGAGGCATCCACGAGTTTCCCCTCCTCACGCAGCGCGCTGGCTTTGGCGATCATTTCGGCGCTGCCGTTCTGGTCCCCTGGCTCTTCAATGGGCACGCCGGGTGCCTGGGCCCGCAGCGCGAGACTGGAGGCGGCGAGCAGCAGGAGGGTGGTGATTGGTGATTTCATGGAAACAGTTTTATGCCGTCATCGGGCCCGCGCAATCATCGAATCATAGCCCGGGCTGCTGCCGCACCCACTCCATGGCTTCGTCATGACTGGTCAGGGCACCCTCGAGTTGAAGCGTCTGCACAGCGGTAAGGATTTCTCCGATTTTGGGTCCCGGGGGGATGCCCAGGGAAAGGAGATCGCGACCATTGATGAGGGGCTCCGGAATGATGGGGGCGCGGCTGAATTCCTCCTCCTTGGAGCGCAGGAAATCGTAGTTGTCAGTCAATCCGTTGCTGCTGGCGCAATCGACCCGGTGGAGTTCCATTTCCTCCTGAAACGTCGGCCGCGCCATGAAACGCTTCAGCTTGGCTACACGCATGTCCTGCACATTCATGAATCGCATGTGGCAGGCGACCATTTCAATGACCTCGTCGATCACGTCGTTGGAATAGCGGAGACGGCGGAGGATATTTCCCGCCATCGTGGCACCCAGGGCATCGTGACCGCTAAATCGAATGCGACCGGTGTCCTCGTCGCGAGTCTGCGTGGCAGGCTTGGCGATGTCGTGCAACAGAATGGAAAGAAGCAGGGGCAGCGAGGCCTCCGCCTGCACCAGACTGAGCATGAGACGGGTGTGCACGAAGACATCGCCCTCGGGATGCCATTCCGGAGGCTGTTCGCAGCCGCGCAGGTCGAGAATTTCCGGCAGGAATTGGGCCATGAGCCCGCTCTCGACAAGGAGATCAAACCCCCGCACGCGATTGGGATGCAGCAGGATACGGTTGAATTCATCCCGGATGCGCTCCTGGCTGATGCAGCCGAGTTGCGGTGCGCAGGTTTGCACCGCCTGCCAAGTGACGGGCTCAATTTCAAATCCCAGGGAGGTGGCAAAACGCACCGCCCGGAGCAGTCGCAAATAATCCTCCCGGAACCGGGCGACAGGCTCACCGATGGCCCGCAGCAAACCTGCCCGCAGATCCTCCTGACCACCGACGAAATCGATGACCCCGTCTGTTTCCGGATCATAAAACAGTCCATTGATGGTGAAATCCCGCCGCTGGGCATCCTCCTGAGGGGTGGAGAAAGTGACTGTTTCAGGACGGCGGCCATCGCTATAGCTGCCATCCGTGCGGAAGGTGGCGATTTCATAAGTAGCCCCCTTGGAGCGAAGCACAATCACTCCGAAATGGGCTCCCACGGAATGAGCGCGGGGAAAAAGGCTGATCAACTGGGCCGGGATGGCATTCGTTGCAATATCGTAGTCCTTGGGTTTATGACCCCTCAGGGCGTCGCGAACACAGCCGCCGGCAAAGTAGGCGGTGAATCCCGCCTCGCGCAGGACCCGTACGAGCCGCGTGGCCTCCAATCTCATTTCCTCCGGAGTGGGCGTGTTCATTTCCGGCCCATTCCACGGAGTTTCCCCGGGGTGTGCAACGGAAAGTTTCTGGTTTTTGGGCAAATTGGGGAAATGCCTCTGAATGGCCCGCACGAAGTTGGCAACGTTTCTGTTTGCCCCGCCTGATTCCGTGCTATTTTCACCCCCCCTCCGGACGCGCCTGTTCCCTTTGGAACCTCGTTCGCAACTCCTCAATCAACTGCAAATATCATGGGCCACACCCTCTTTGAAAAAGTCTGGAACGCGCATTCCGTGCGCAAGCTGAGCAATGGACAATCCCAGTTGCTCATCGGCACCCATTTGATCCATGAAGTCACCAGCCCGCAGGCCTTTGGCATGATGCGCGATCTTGGCCTGAAGGTGAAATTCCCCCACCGCACCTTTGCGACCGTCGATCACATCGTGCCCACCGACAGCCAGGTCGAGCCCTTCGCCGATCCCCTGGCTGCGGAAATGATCCGCCAGCTGCGAAAAAATGCGGAGGACTTCGGCATCACTTATTTCGATCTGAGCAGCGGACGCCAGGGAATCGTTCACGTCGTGGGACCGGAGCAGGGGATCACCCAGCCGGGCACGACTATTGCCTGCGGGGACTCGCATACCGCCACACACGGTGCCTTTGGAGCCATCGCCTTTGGCATCGGCACCACTCAGGTGCGCGATGTACTGGCGACCCAGACCATGGCCATGAGCAAGGCCAAGGTCCGCCGAATCAATGTGGATGGCAGACTCCTCCCAGGGGTCTATGCGAAGGACGTGATCCTGCACATCATTGCCCAGCTCGGCGCCAAGGGCGGCATCGGCTACGCCTATGAATACGGCGGCGAAGTCATGGATCGCTTCTCCATGGAGGAACGCATGACGGTCTGTAACATGAGCATCGAGGGTGGGGCGCGTTGCGGTTATGTAAATCCTGATCAAAAAACGTTCGATTACCTCAAAGGCCGCCCCTACTGCCCCACCGGAGCCGCCTGGGATGCAGCCGTGGAGCGCTGGAAATCCTTCGCATCCGATGCCGAGGCCAAATACGACGACGTGATCAACATCCGTGCCGAGGACATCGCCCCCACCGTCACCTGGGGCATCAGTCCGGACCAGGGATTCAGCATCGACAGCACGATCCCCGATCCCGCCGCAGCCAAAACACCCGCCGAGCAGGAAAGCATCCGCGAAGCCCTGGCCTACATGAAACTCAAGCCCGGCACTCCACTCAAAGGAACCAAGATCGACGTGGCCTTCATCGGCTCCTGCACCAATGGTCGCCTGAGCGATTTCCGCGAAGTGGCCAAATACATCCAGGGCCGGCAAGTGGCTCCGGGCGTGAAAGCCATCGCCGTTCCCGGCAGTCAGATTGTCGCCGTGCTCGCCATCAAGGAAGGCCTGGACAAGGTGTTTCGTGATGCCGGTTTCGAATGGCGCGAAGCGGGTTGTTCGATGTGTCTGGCGATGAACCCAGATAAATTAATCGGAGACCAACTCTGCGCCAGCTCCAGCAACCGCAATTTCAAAGGCCGTCAGGGCAGCCCCACCGGGCGCACGCTGCTTATGAGCCCCCTCATGGTCGCCGCCGCCGCCATCATGGGATCCGTCGCGGATGCCCGCGAGGTCTTCGACGTCGAGGCCGCCGCCATGGCCTGAGTTCCAGTTCATTTCAATCCTTTAAAAAATCCACCCCATGTCTCTCGAAAAAATCACTCAAGTCACCGGCCGCGGTGTCTATGTTCCCGGATCGGATATCGACACCGATCGCATCATCCCCGCCCGCTTCATGAAGTGCGTGACCTTTGATGGTCTGGGCGAATTCTTCTTCTACGATGTGCGCAAGCATGAGGATGGAACGGACAAACCGCACCCGCTCAATGACCCGCGCTTCGCCGAGGCGAAGGTCCTGCTCTCCGGCGCAAATTTCGGCTGCGGCAGTTCCCGTGAACATGCCCCGCAGGCCCTCTACCGTTATGGACTGCGCGCGGTGATCGCCGAAAGCTTCGCGGAGATTTTCTTTGGGAATTGCGTGACCCTCGGCATCCCTTGCGTCACCGCCACCACGGCGGATGTGCAGAAACTGGCGGCCATCATCGAGGCGCATCCCGAAACTGAGGTCCGAATCGATGTTGACAAATGCCGCGTCTTTTTCGGTGATCAGAATTTCACCGTCCACATCCCGGACACCGCCCGCGATGCCCTGCTCGCCGGCCAGTGGGACCCCATCGCCGAGTTGCTCGAAGGAGAATCCGCCGTCGCCAAGACCGCCGATGCCGTGGGCTACATGGCCCGGTGACATCCCGCAACTTCAGGGCTGCTTCGCGCGGTATTGATCGAAGATGAGTTCCTGCGGGGGGAACGTCTGCCCACTGCGTTTCGCCTTCATGGTCCGCTCCCTTTCCTCCTCATCGATCCAGAGCACGTGGTTTGTCACCGCCAGTTCACTCACGCGCACATTGAAATCCTTTGGCCAGCGGATCCAACGCCAGTAGCCGGTGCGGAAGAAATTCGGCGCCCAGCACGGCACATAGCTTGCCTCATCAAACAGGATGTGATCGCAGGCATGGGCGAGCGTTTCAATCTGCTCCACGGTCTGGGCTTTTTCATATTCGTCGATGAGTTTGTCCAGCGCCTCGTTGGCGGTGCTCGTGATGTTGTTGGTGTTGGGCTTGGGCTTGCGCCTGCCATTCACATCCAGTTCATAGACACCATTCTTTTTTTCGTAGGCGTTGTCCGAATGGAATCCCTCCCAGTAGCGAGGATACGGGGGCGTGCTGCTCCAGGCGGTGTAGGTAAGCTCATGCTTCTTATCGCGGATTTTTTTAAATGCCTGGGTGCTGTCAAGTGCCTCAATCCTAATCTCCAGGCCTGCCTTGAGCGCCTCCTCCTTGAATCGCAGCGCATACCGGCGCCGCACCGGATCATCCCGGGTGGTCAGTTCAAAACTCAGGCGTTCACCCGCTGCGTTGACCAGCACGCCATCGCTCCCGGTCTGGGTATATCCGGCACTCGCAAAGGCGGCACGGGCCTTCTCGACTGAAAATTCACGGGCCTTGAGGTCCTTAGTTGAAAAACGCCCATACCCATCGGAGGTTGTACTCAGTCGGTCAAACTCGCCGCGAATGTCCACATCGATCACCTTCTGAACATTGAATGCATGCTGGATGCCCACCCGCACGCGCACATCATCCAGTCTGGGCTGCGCACAGTTGATGTAGATGCCCCACGGAGGACGGGGATAATCGTTGTAGAATTTGCTCTTTACGATGTAACCCTTGTGGAACTCGGGGATGTCCATCTTGTCGTTCCAGTAGATCGGATTATCCAGGGGAAACCAATCCAGTGTCCCCTTGCGAAACGCCTCAAAGGCCTTGTCCAGGTTTCCAATGACCGAATAGTTGATCACATCGGGGTTGAATCGATTGCGGTAGTATTTCCGATCTTTCAGAAACCAGTTTTTGACGCGCCGGAGATTGATCTTCCGACCCTTCAGCATCGTCTCCGTGTCCAATTCGTAAGCCCCCGTGGTGGGGTAGGCCTTCCAGTTGTAGCGCTGCGCGAAATCCGGACCGAACGCGCGGAAGAATTTCACATTGTAGGGAACGATTGCACTCCAATATAGGGGGTCGGCCCGGGGTTCCGGAAGAACGATCGCAAACGTCAGGTCATCGTATTTGATGATCGATTTGTATTTCTTCTTGTACTGATTGTTATACCACGGGTCCTTGATGTAGGGCGAATGCATGATGTAGAACATCATCAGGAAATCATCCACCTTCACAGGCTCTCCATTGGAAAACCTGGCTTCCGGATCCAGCTTGAAATAGCAGGTTGTCCGGTCGGCGGAGGTTGCCCATTGGTTCGCCAATCCCGGCATGTAGGCACCTTCAACATTGGGGTGCACCGACACTTGGGCGATCCCAATGTCATCCCAGTGTTCACTGCGAAAGGAACTGTTGGAATTTGGCCCCACCGTTCTGAGACTCGGAGGGAACGAGGGGAGATAAAAATGCAGAGTTCCGCCTTTCCTGGCTTCCGGATCGCTGAACTCCGGCCACTGCATCCCGTCATCCCATTTCAAATCCTGTGGCAAATCCGCCGGCGTCTTGAACACGAAGAACTCCGGATTCGCCTTGTAGTAGGCATCGACCTCGGTGGTGTTGTCGTAGGGCGGAAAACGTTCGTCTTCTTCTTCGGCCCACAGCGTGGTGCAGCCGAGAAGCAGCGCGAGGAGGGAAATCAATTTATGCATGGTGAGGGAATTCTTCGTTCAATGACGCAGATTTTGCGCGCGAGTAAAGGCCCGGTGCGCTCACTTCATCTGAATCGTATCCCAATAGCTGAACTCCCATGCCCAGCCATTCGCGTGGTTCTCCAGGCTGACTTCCACCGTCTGGCCCTTCCACGCCTCCAGCGAGATTTCGATTTCATGCCAGCGGGGTTTGGCGCCGATGACCTCGCGCTTGATTTCCTTGTCGGCAACTTTCACGACGAGTTCCCAATCGGTATCCGGACCGGAAGCCACGGAGAAATTCAATTTTCCCGGCTTGTCTGCGGAAACGTCGAGCTTTCGCACGAACCGTGAGGGTGTCTTTTTATCCGGATACGGATGCATTTGCAGGATGTTTTTCCGCCCTGCGAAATCCGTCAGTTTCACAGGCGTGCCTTCAAATTCCGGGGCCACCACTTTCCAGTCGGGGTTCCAGAGACTCACGGATTCCCAATCGATCTTCGGATACTCCTTCTCATTCTTCGGCGCGACGAGTTCCGTGACGGGTGCCGAAAGCGCGGCCTTCTTTTCCGGCGTCAGCGGACCCTCCTCAGGCGGAGCCAGCATATACCAGACGAGATCCCGGAAAACATCATCCGGCAGGCCGCCGAATCCCATCGGCATCAGGCTTTGATGCGTGTTCTCAAGTTTTGCAATATCACCGCGTGCAATCACTTCGCGTTTTCCTCCAATCCCCAGCAGCGTGACCTGGTTTGGCGTGTCCTCCAGCACCCGACCCGCCAATGTGCGCGCATCCTTTGTCGTCACGGTCACATTTTCATACCCATTTCCGATGATCTGATTGGGATCGATGACATTATTCAGCAGCGCGTCCAGACTGGAGCGGCCCGACCCGATCAACTCCGGCCCGACCTCCTGCCCTCCGCCGTGGAACTTGTGACACACGGCGCAGGTCGTCGTGAAAATGAGCTTTCCATTTTCCAAATTCGGTTCGCCTTCCAGCGAGGCTTTCCTCTTGGCGGAAATGAGCGCCTTGGTGTCCGCATTGGTTTCATTCCAGGCGCCGAGCAATTTCGCCGCTCTCGCTTTGACCTCCGCGTTGGGTTGCGTGGCATAGTATCGGCGCGCCGTCGCAGGAATCTCGGAAGCGGGAATCTGCTGGCTGGCGACCCATTTCCCCTCCACGGCATCGAGCAATTTCTCGGCCCAGTCCCCACGGGAAATCATGACTTCCGCCGCAGCGGATTTCAACGCGGGCACATAGCCGCTCCAGGCCTTTAAAATGGCCGAAGCCAAGTCCATCCCGCCAAGTTCCCCCGCCGCCCGCAATGTCTCAATCGTTAATTTTTCCGAAGCCTTCGTCCCCAGCAATTTCAAAATCCCCGCCCGTGCCGCATCGCTCTTCAATTTCCGAACCGTGAGAATCGCTTCAATGCGCTTTCCCTCATCCGCCTTTTCATCAAGCACCATGCCCATCAATCCGGCCACCGCATTCGGATCGCCCCAAAGCGTGGCCAAGCGTGCACCCAAATTACGCACATCCGCACTTCCACTCTTCGCCCAAGCCGCAAAGAACGGAGCTGGATCCGTCTTCGCAGGCTTCACCGCCCCTGCCTCCTGTGCTTTGAGCATGCCATTGAGCGCATGGGCTACGAGCGAATCGTCGGATTTGATATCGTCGAGGAATTTCAACAACAGGTCCATGTTCTCCGCACTGCGGGTGTCCGTGACACGGCGGGCGGATTTGTAGGTGAGGGTGAGAGAAAGGGGTTTGGTGGTGGGGGCGAGTTTTGACAACCATGGGAGATAGAGTCCGGGAGTCGTTGCCAATTCATTTTCCAACGCCATCCAGATGCCGAAGGAGAGCGTTGGGTCGGAGTTTGGGGAGGCTTTTACCAACGCCGTGAGCAGCCCCTCAAGGGAAGCCGCGCCCCCCTTTCCCACGTCCGCAGTCAGGGCCTTTGCTCCTCCCAATTGACGTGCGGCAACAGCAACGGCGTGCCTGACATTTGGATCAGGATCCTTTGCAAGATCAAGC
Source organism: Akkermansia muciniphila (assembly GCA_943333275.1). Lineage (GTDB taxonomy): Bacteria > Verrucomicrobiota > Verrucomicrobiia > Verrucomicrobiales > V1-33 > JAGNEJ01. Next base: position 13,598 of record CALQSQ010000036.1, on the reverse strand, counting down.
AGCCAGAGCACGTCACTTTTCGCATCCGATTTGTTCTGTTCTCCAGCCCAAAGCGCGGCCTTCCTCCGCTGTGAAACATCGCCTTTGCTTGCCTCAAGCGCCTCCGCCGAAGTCATGGCCCGGCGCTGGGTCAGTGAGGCCATGCGCGAGATCCAACTGTTTGAATTCTTAAGTTCAGCCACGAGTTCAGGGGGCGATTTTTTATGAAAATCCATCTCCTTCTCCATGCGAGACCCAAGGAGGGGGGTCTTCTCGCCCCCCTTTCCAATATAAACCACTCGCCAAATCCGTCCCTTCTCCCGATCCACCCCTTCCGGATTCGCCACGGCATTCTGGTAGCAAGGATACTTATCACACCAGTCCATGACCCAGAGGAAACCATCGGGGCCCGTCTGGATGCTCACGGGCCGGAACCAACCATCGTTGGCGCGCAGGAAATCCCGCACGGGCTTGGCCTTAAACGTCGCTCCCACCGGCTCCACAGCCTCCTCGTGAATGCTGTTGTCGTGGATATTTCCAAAAAACAAATGCCCATCCGTGTCCTTGGGATACCGCCCTCCCTGATAGACCTGAATTCCGGCATAGGCGGCGCGGAAATGTTTGTGATTCACGATGCTGGGCAGCAATTCGTAAGCATACGGATTCTCCGGTGCCCCGCCCTGGCGTTGATAGAGGCCTCCCGGCGCCATGTGGAAGAGGTGGTCGATGACGCAGGCCTCCACGAACCAATTTCCGGCCGCATCGTAATCACAGCCCCAGGGATTGCTGGTGCCGTCTGCAAAGACTTCATGAAAGATGGCCTCGGGGCCTTTGTCGGAAGCTGTGAACTGCACGCGGTAGATCCCGGCATTCAATGTCGTCCCTGTTTCCTTCGCCACCGTCGGACGATGCACTTTCGAATTGGTAAACACACCATGTGTGAAATACATCCAGCCATCCGGACCCCAAGTAAAGCTGTTCAGAAGTTCATGCCGATCCTCCATGCCGAATCCTGTGAGGACTGTTTTGTATTCGTCGGCCTTGTCGTCGCCATCCTTGTCGCGAAAGAAAAACATGTTCGGAGCCTGACCCACGAACACCCCATCATAGCCGCAGAGAATGCCTGTAGCCAGGCTCAGACTTTCGGCAAAAACCGTGCGCTTGTCCGCCTTGCCATCATTGTCCGTGTCTTCAAGCACCACAACGCGGTCACGCGGCGAACCTTGGCCGGTCTTGATCACGGGATGCCAGTCTTCGTCGGTGGACGTTTTCTGGTAATCATTCGTTTGCTTCGCGCCACTCGGATATTCAAAAAGTTCCACCACCCACAACCGCCCGCGATGATCCCACGTCATCGCCACGGGGTTCACAATCATCGGCTCTGATGCAAAATTTCGCACCTCGTAGCCCTCCGGCACCGTCATTTTTTTGATCGCCTCCTCCACGGTTGGACAAGGCGTGCTCACGGGGGCATAGACGCCCTCAAGTTCCTTGGCTCGTAAAGGGTTGCAAAAGACAACCGAGATCAACAGGCAGACGGGCAATGTTTTCATGGTGAGCGGATTGTGCCGCACTGGCTGGCTGGGTCAATGGGATTCCCTCCCCCGCCCGGCTCCTTTCCTGCGTGTGATTCGATTCACTCAGGCTTCTGCGCGGGCTGTGCCTGTTCCGCATCGAGCACTTGTTTGAGAATCAATCCCTTGCCGATTTCCAGCCAAGCACGACCGCGGTCGACTCCAGATTTTAGTCGGATCGCCAGTTTGGAGGCTTCAGCTTCACCCTGACTGGTGGCCACCTGCCGGAAGCGGGCCTGTGATGTGTCCTGGGAAATGGCGTAACCCTGACCTGCGGTCGCCTCGACGGGAAGATCAGCAAGGCGGGTGATCAATGCAGTGGCGACGGATGGTTGCACGACGGCGAGCGTTTCCATGACCGTCTGCCAGCCCCCTTCCCTGAAATAGGCAACGAGCAGGGGTTCGAGGATCTCCGGGTCGGAAATTTCCGCGGCTGCCTTGCGCAGATCGGGAGTTAAATCGCGCAACAACAAGGGCAGGTATTCCGACTCCCCACTGCGGAAGGCTGCATCCAGAATCGGGGCGACGAGAGTCAGTTTCTCCTGCGGAGTCGCTGCGGCAAAAGCCGTCTGCCTTGCCGATTCCAAAAGGCGATGACCGGCAACCAGATCAAGGGTATCGTAGTAAATCTTGGAAAGCTCCAGGGTGTCATGGATTTTCTGAGTCGGTGGCAGGTCTGTCACCATCGATTCCAGTCTGGCTGCCGAAAGCTTGCTCGCTTCCGCTTCCGGCTGCAGTTGCCATTGGGCATTGGTATATTCAAGCCACGCTGCGGCCAGCGCTTCAGGGGAACCCTCCTTGGGCAGCGCCGATTCCAGCGAGGCCAACAACTGTGCGGGAGTCTCAATCGATCCATTCAATCTCGCCGCCTCCAACCGGCAGGCAATTTGCAGCCGGGCCGGAATCGCCGCGAGCACTCTCGGAGCCTGTTCGGGACTCTCCAGTCGCGTCATCCGAAAATATTCCTTGTAGATCTCGTCCTGGGTTGGAATGGCGAGCTTCGGCACAAGCTCCAGCAAGCGCTCCTCATGGTGCAGCCAGAGATGCGCCCAGGCGAGTTGCGTCAGATCTTCCTCACGGGGATTGGCCAGGATTTCTGCTTCCACGGCTGGAAGGCGTTTCGCCGCCGCTTCCTGGGCATCGGTCTCACACATGGTACGCAGGATTTTTGCTTTCAGCGAGACACTGCCCGCCTGCTCCCATCCGACATCCGAGAATCCCATGCGCGCAATTTCCAGCAGCAAAATCTCCCGGCTGGATTGCCGCAGCGCAGGGTCCGCAATCTGCTCCAGACACTTCAAAGCCGGCCCCATGGATCCCGCATCATTGCCAAGATACCCTTGCGCGATGGCCCGGACGGCGCGGGCTTGCAAAATGGGCTGTTTGATTTTTCCAGCTGTTTCCATTGCCTCCCCCGGCTTGCCCGCCCGGAGCCAGCACATGGAGAATTCCAACAAATCAAAATCCATGATCAGCGGGCGCGCCTGTTTTGCCTGCGTCAGATCAGCCAGCGCAAGCTCCACCAGTCCCATCGGACCCACGGGTTCGGGCGGCACCTCGACAGTGCTCCACCACCAGAGAAACGACGCGCAGAGCACGGCCACGATGATGATGCTCCGGCGGCTCTCAAGTTGCTTCGGCGCGGCCTCGGCACTCATGAAACCAGCAACGAAGGAGTGGTGTCCACCGCGTAAAGCTCCACGGGAGCCAGACGACCTTTCAGTTCATGCACACCAAGCGGTTGCGAAAATCGAATTCCTTCAGGCCATTCGCTGAAAAATTCCCCGCTCGCCAGCACATCGTGTCCCAGCATGCGCGTCATGGCCTGCACGCGAAAAGTGGTATTCACTGCATCCCCGAGCATGGTCAGCCCCCCCTGGCCAAACTGCCCGTAGGCGACATCACCCGAATGCAGACCCACGCCGCTGGCAAATTCGCCGCCGTATTTGTCGAAGGTATGCCGCATTTGCTGGCCGATTTCCTCGCATCCCCGCCGCAACTCCCGCGCAGCCATCACCGCCCATTTGCGGGCATTGGCCGAGACATCCGTCCAGTAGGCCAGCACGGCATCGCCGATGAATTTATCAATCGCCGCGCCGTGCTCGGTGAGAATTTCCGTGCAGTAATCATACCAACTCCCGATCGCCTGCGCCAGTTCCTCGTGGGGGATGAGTTCGGAAAGCCGCGTGAATCCCTTGATATCACTGACCAGAATCAACATGGGAACCGTCGTCACATCCAACTCGGAGGTCACCGGCGTCTGCCCAGGAATGAGCATGAGGAAACGAAATTCGTGATCGCAGATCCGGATGACGTCGTTGGGCTCGAGCTGCCGGGTGGCGGTGACGCGCTCGTCATTGATGTAACTGCCATTAAAACTCCCCAGATCGTAAAACCAAAACTGCCCCCCCTCCTGTCTCCGGATCATGGCATGCCTCCGCGACACCCGCGTATCGGCAAGGTGCACCGCAGAATCAGCCTTGCGGCCGAAAATGGTCAGGTCGGAAAGTTCGTGGGTGTTGCCATCGGCGATATTTAAAAGGGTGGCTTGTTGGTCATCAGGCTTCATGGAACAGGAGAATCGACATCCCATACGAAGCGGTGTCGAAATGTATTTCACCCTAAATAAAGCAAATTTGGTGCAATAAATGAAGCCTTTTCCGCCGCTTACCCCCCTTCTAACCGGAAATCGGCCTCCGATCAGGCTATTTTTCGACTTGCTGAATCCGGCTGGTCAAGGTAGTGTCCTCCCATTGGCAAACTCACCGCAATCCTTTCTGACCGGAAATTTCCCTGTTCACACAGCGGGCGTCCTACCGCTTTCTTCCGCGTCATCCCTCGTTCGGGGCAGTGAGACACTTTAGTCGCATGCTACCATCGCTCAAGTTGTCCAGCCTCAGAATCGGAAGTTTCCTCGACGGAACCCTTCGTACATTTGATCTGTGCCTCTGAAAATTTCGCCCGTTCAATCCCATCCCATCGCTTAACTCCAACCTATCCACGCTTATAGCCACCATCCCCAGTTCCAACCCGAATCCAAGCCCCGGCTTGGCAGCCCCCTTCAATTCGGGACCACGTCCGCCTCTGAGCAGCAACAACAGCAGCAGCGGCAGTAACAACAACAACAGCGGAGGCTCCCGAAATTACCGCGGGAGGGACATGACGCGCATCAATGACCGGATCCGTGCCCCCAAAATCCGTGTGGTCGATGGTGAAACCAACCAGCAGATCGGCGTGATGACGCCGCAGGAGGCGCTCGTGATTGCCAAACAACGCGGATTGGATTTGGTGGAGGTTTCCGCCGAAGCCAAGCCGCCCGTCTGCAAGATCGTCAGCTACGGGAAGTACAAATACCAGCAGTCCAAGCAAAAGGTCAAAGCCAAGAGTTCCGGCGGCAAGGTCAAGGAAGTGAAATTCCGCATCAACATCAGCCCGCACGATTACGGCATCAAGCTGTCCCACGCGGAGGAATTTCTCGACCACAACAACAAGATCCGCATCCACCTCCAGTTCAAAGGTCGGGAAATGGCCCACCAGGAACTCGGATTTGTCCTGATGAACCGTATCAAGGATGATCTCAAAGGCATGGGTCACGTGGACATGATGCCCAAACAGGCCGGCCGCAGCATCAGCATGATGCTCAGCCCCGTCGCCTCCCATCAACGCACCCGCAAGTTCGCCAAGCCCGTCACGGCCTATGTGGAAAATGAGGATTTCGATGATGCCGAGGACGAGGACGATGCCGATCACCATCCCCACGTCCACACTCTGAGTCTGGAGGAAATTCTGGACAAGATGGAGGGCGAAGCCACCGAGCGTAAAGGCAAGAAGCCCAAGGGCTGAACCATCAGCAGCCGCGCGCAGCGGGACCCGCCTGAATAGCCCCCGTCGGGAAAATCACGCACCGACGACTTAGCGCCTGGAGTAGGTGTAGAGCCAATCCATCAATTTCTGCATGATCGCGAATATCAGAAAATTTCCTGCCACAAAAAACAGGAAACCACTGGCAGTGACCTTGCGGGCACGGCGCATCCCGACTACCACGACCATCAGGTAGTGAGGCAGATTGCAGAGCAGCAGAAATAGCCCCTTCGTATTCATTGGAAAAAGGTGTCAGGAAACGGACCCAACATACACAAGGGCATTCAACAGCACAGGGCCGAAAAATCACCCAATGCCTTTGATCTCCCGGTTCAGCCAGGGAACGGGCGGCGTTGACGGGACTACTTCCATGGCAGCGGTCAGTTTGGAAAACTTTCCTCAGCGCTGGCAGGGATTATTCCGGGGCGGTTTCCTCTTCGGGGGAGGCCCCCTCTTCAGCCGGGACTCCTTCACCTTCGCCCTCCACCTCTTCCTTTTCAGAAATGACCTTGGCAATGTCCTGCAGCAGTTCACCGGCTTTCAGTGAAAGGAGTTTCACCCCCTGGGCATTGCGGCCCGTCTCGCGGATCTGGTTGACCGGAATGCGGACACTCTGGCCGCTGGTCGTCATGAGCATGAGTTCATCCTCTTCATGAACAACGATGGCCGCGATCACCTTGCCGGTCTTGTCTGTGGTCTTCATCGTGATGATCCCCTTGCCGCCGCGCGATTGAATACGGTATTCATCAAACGAACTCCGCTTGCCGAGACCATTTTCACTCGCGACCAGCAGCATGGCTCCTGATTCCACGATGGTGAGTCCAACAACGTAATCTCCGAGTTCGGGACGAATTCCCCAGACGCCAGTGGCGGCACGGCCCACGGCTCGAATACTCTCTTCCTTGCAGCGCAGGCTGAGTCCCTCGTGCGTGACGAAGACCAGTTCATCGGCGCCGTTGGTCAGCACGACTCCGATCAGAGAATCGTCCTCCTCAATGTTGATGGCATTGATGCCGTTCTTCTGGGTGTTGCGGAATTCTGAAAGGTTGGTGCGCTTGACCACGCCGTTTCGGGTTCCGAAAATGACGAACTTGCTGTTGTCGAAGGTCGTATCCTTGTCGGTGGTGCCCACGGCTTCAATCCGCAGCACGGAGGCAATCTTTTCTTCGGGCCGGAGGTTCAGCAGGTTTTTCACACTGCGTCCCTTCGACGTGCGATCCGCCTCCGGAATCTGATAGACGCGCTCGACATACACCCGCCCCGTGTTCGTGAAGAACATCAGGTAGTCATGCGAACTTGCGCTGAAGAGGTGCTCCACGAAATCATCCTCTTCGTCATCATGCTGGGCGGCGCGGGCCTCCATGCCCTTGACGCCCTTGCCACCACGCCGCTGGCTGCGGAACTGGGTGGCGACGGTGCGTTTCATATAGCCGCGGTGGGTGATCGTGATGATCTGCGCCTCGTTGGCAATGAGGTCCACGGTCGTGATCTCGGAATCATCCACAATGATCTCGGTCTTGCGTGGCGTGGCGTATTTTGCTTTGATGATCTGCAGCTCATCCTTGATGATCTGCATGACGCGCCATTCGTTGGCCAGGATGTCGAGGTAATCCTTGATCTCGGCCATCACTTCATCGTATTCCTCCTTGATCTTGTTCCGCTCCAGGCTGGTGAGTTTGTAGAGCTGCAGTTCCACGATGGCCTTGACCTGGCGGTCGCTGAAGAAATAATTCCCATCGCGGAAATGCGGCTGTCCGTGCACGACGACGCCCAGGGCCAGAGCCGCAGCTTCGGTGAAAGTGTATTCCTTGATTTTGGCTTCAGCCTCGGGCCGGTCCTTCGACTCCCGGATCATTTTGATGAAATCATCGATTTGCGAACTCGAGAGCAGGAGCGCTTCGAGAATTTCCGCACGATCCTCGGCTTTGCGGAGGAGAAATTTCGTGCGGCGCAGCACCACCTCGCGGCGGTGGTCAATGTAGCAGGAAATGGCGTCCTTGAGATTCAGGAGGCGCGGGCGGCGATTGTCGATCGCCAGCATGTTGACACTGAAACTTCCACCCAGCGCGGTCAGTTTGTAAAGGTTGTTCACCACCACCTGGGCCCGGGCGTCCTTTTTCAGTTCAATGACAATCCGGGTGCTCTCGGTACACTCGTCCCGCACCGCGCTGATTTCCGGCAGGACCTTTTCGTTTGCCAGTTCACCGATCCGGATCATCAGGGTGGCCCGGTTGGTATTGTAAGGGACTTCGGTAATGACGATCTGCTCGCGACCATTATCGCCCTCCTCAATCTCCACCTTGCCGCGGACTTTCACCTGACCGCGACCGGTCGCGAAATATTGCGCAATGCCAGTCTTCCCAAGGACAAATCCACCCGTGGGGAAATCCGGCCCCTTGATGTGCTGCATCAACTCCGGAATTGTAATCTGAGGCTCATCGATCTGGGCACAGATGCCATCGATGACTTCTCCCAGATTGTGCGGAGCCAGATTCGTGGCCATGCCCACCGCAATCCCCGTGCCGCCATTGACGAGCAGATTCGGAAAGGCTGCCGGAAAGACCGTGGGCTCCGTGAGCCGTTCGTCGTAGTTCGGCACGAAATCGACCGTGTCCTTGTCCATGTCATCCAGGAGCGCCGTGCCCAGGTACGTGAGCTTCGCCTCCGTATAACGCATGGCAGCCGGGGCATCGCCATCCATCGAACCAAAATTTCCCTGACCATCGATCAATCGCTCCCGCATCGACCATGGCTGGGCCATGTTGACGAGCGTCGGATAAATGACTGCCTCGCCGTGGGGGTGGTAGTTTCCGGAGGTGTCACCGCAAATTTTTGCGCACTTGTAAGCCTTCCGGTTGGGCCACAGGCTCAGCTCGCTCATCGCATAGAGAATCCGGCGCTGGGAGGGTTTCAGGCCATCCCGCACGTCGGGCAGGGCACGGGAAATGATGACGGACATGGAGTAGTCCAGGAACGATTTGGACATCTCGTCCGCCACGTTCACCATTTCAATTCGGTCGTTGGGGTCGCTCACTTGCAGGAAGAAAATTGGGTTGAATTTCTCCAATCAGGGAACGTGAGGGAGAACGGAATTGAAGCTGCACCAGACGTCCTGTGAAGGGAGGAAATCACCATAGTGAACGCGCTAGGGGGCGCAAGTGATTTACCCGCAGAATCTCGATCCACCCGCCACGTAGGATCTCCGCGTAAATCGCCGTTGCAGCCGCTCCCCCGCTCGGAAACGTTCCCCTTAGCTATCCCCGGTAGCGGATCGGGTTGCCGAAGCAATGAGTTTTCTGCTCCATATCCCCTTCCAATTCCTTACAAGCCCAACTCAAGGTATGGGTTAAAAGTAGCAGAAACATAAGTCCCGCACTCCACCCATGCCATTGAGGTGCTATTTTCACCGCGAAGGAGCTGTCGATGTTTCGTTCCCCAGAGAGGAAACCCTCGAATCAATCCCATCCGATTTCCACCATGTCGGCGTTCCTTCCGTTTCCACCCGAGACTTCGCTGTGTTTCGTCAGGAAAAACGTTGGGCTGCGGGGATGTCGATTTCGGGCATGGATTGGGTATCGGAGATTTTGTCAATTTCCTTTGCCTGTCCCCTTTTCCTGTTTCCGCTCCGGCGCGGTTCGGAAGGCTTTGAGAAGGCGCGGCTCGGGTTTCGTTAGCTTGCCCTCTACGGGCGTGTCAGAACTTATGCAGATGTCAATAGAGGGGCTGGATCAAGAAAAACTCACCCGCCCCTTCCAAGACCGCGACTAGCGCCTCACGGATGTTCACGGGCACGTGGTGAAGGGAATTTTGAGTTGAGGATGGACTGGGATGTGCGGAATCTTTTTCTTCTCTGATTCGCATCTACATTTCCCATCTCCTCCGACTCCAGTCCCCAGCATAAACCAAAGAAACCCGTTCCAAAGCGCCGTGTGAATCACCGGGCCTGTTCATCAACAGATGGCTTTGAGACGCTATCGCGATCCAAGCTATCTTGAAGGTTAGGGCAGTTCCTCGGCCTTCAGCCGCGTCCAGAAGCGAGGGGTGGTATTGGGCGTGGCACTGGTATTGAAGATGAATCTCGTCCGTCCTCCACCTATCGCACTGGAGGTGGGCACCGTCACTGTCCATGCAGTGGTTCCGGTGCGGGTGCTCAGGGTGGTCCACGTTTGCAGGTTGGTGGTGCGTTGCAGGGTGAGGCGCACTTTGCTGTCGTAACTGGTGAGGAGGCGCAGGTCGGCCTGGAGCGGACTGGCCTGACCATTGTAAATGAGTTCGATGGCGAGATTGCTCCCAACGCCACTGCCGAAGGCCTTTGGATCACGTCCCATGACGTATTCCAAAATGTTCGGCAAGCCATCGCCATTCGGATCGGCATCGTTAGCCGCATCCCCGGCGGATTGATAGGTGCCAAAATTACTTTGCCGCCACGTTTCCAGTGCAGTGAGGGTGGAGGAGGTGGCCTCGACAAGGGCGGAAAAGGTATCCACGTCTGTCTCCTGTTTTAAGAATCGGGTATAAGAGCCTGAGCCGGCGACAGGCCACCATCCGGTATGTTCCTGCGTGGGGCTGTTGGCAATGTGTTGGACAAAGAAGAGGGCATTGGCCGAAGTGTTGGCATTGGCGGTCAGCTGAAGTTGGATGTCCTGCATGCGGGGGCCCCCAGCGTATTGCAGCACGGTCAGCATGTTATAGGTGAAGTAACCATTGGCGTAGTTGGCGAATGGGGAAAGCGGGAGCGCAGCGCGGACATTGCCCGCGTCATCCACCATCTGCACGGTGGAGACCACTTCCACGGCTTCTGCTTCAGTGAGGGGTGCGCCTGGCACGTAGGTCTGGCCGGAAGGCACGGCCTTGAGGAAACGTAGCCGGGTAGTTCCCGTATAAATGGCGCTATCTCCGGTGCCGAAGTTTTGGGGAGAACCATGCTCCACCTTGATCCGCAATGCTTTGCCGGTTTGGCCGGCCTTGATCCGCGCGCGACCCGTGTCGTCCGCCATGCTGATGTGGCTCATGCGCACCTGCCAGGAAGTGTTCTTGAAGATGTGTAGTTTCGCAGTGGTCTGATTCACGCCCACGGCTTCCACCCTCCCATCGCGATCAATATCGAGGAGGGCGAGTTCCGTGAAGTTTCCACTGGTCGCAAAGGGGATCGTTTCCCAGCCATTCAGGCCATTGAGCAACAGCGTCACGCCACCATTCCACGCGCAGAGGACATCGCCCCGCCCATCGTTGTTCCAGTCCACCCATTCCAGACTGCGCACGGTGCCGGGCATCTGACCCAGCAGATAGCTTGTCACGCCAAATAGTGGCCAGAAGAGAACCTGGTTGGCTGCACTGGCATAAATGGCATCTGGAATGCGGTCATTGTTGACATCTCCAGCGGTGATGACCGTGGCGATCAGACTATTTTCCGCCTGCACGACCCAGGAACTGGTGCTGCGACGGTAGGAGCGCAGGTAGTTCGGGCCGCTGACGGAAGTGCCAAAGACGAGGACTTCGGGCTGGCCATTCCGGAACGTTTCCATGGGGAAGGCCAGGCAATTTGCCATGCCGGTGACCACGCTTTCCTGCGTGAAGGACGTTCCCGTGCCGTTGTTCAGAAACCACCGCACCGAGTTGGACGCGGTGGAGGCCACCACGAAATCGAGCTTCCCATCCCTGTTCGCATCCTCTGCGTAGGCCCGCGTGGCATTGGCCACGGCGGTCATATAGGCATCCTGGAACACGATTCCAGTGCCCGTGTTGTTCCAAGCAACTCGGACTTCAGAACTGGCGGGCACGGTGTAACCAAGGTCGACATCGCCATCCGCATCAAAATCCCCCGGCACAATCCCCGACGGACTGCGCGAGCCGGTGCTGAAGGAAACTGGGGCACCCAGCGATCCAGTCGCGGTAGAATACCAGAAGAGTTTATTATCCGCACTGCTTGCCGCGACAAGATCCAGCTTCCCATCCCAATTCACATCCGCCACTGCGAGGTCTGCGGCTCCAGAGGGCGCGGTGCCGACAAAGATGGTATTTTCCACCTGGGCGCGATGATGCACGGCTATATTGCGAATGTAGGTTGGGATATCGCTGTAGAGCACAAGATCAATGTCGCCATCGCCATCCGCATCTCCCGAACAAAGCGAACGCGGCAGGTAACCTTCTGATTGCAGATAGGCTGACGCGAGATATTGCGCTGCCCCGAACGATCCTGGACTCGTGCCTGGGTAAGTGTAAATCGTGCCTTGCGGGGAGGTGTCATCCAACGTCAGAATCAAATCGTGAAGACCGTCTTCGTTTACGTCCGCGAGATCCATGTTGAAACAACGCACCGTCGAGGAGTTGTAGAGGACGTTGGGACCACTAAATCCCGAGCCCGTGTTCCGATACCAGGAAACGTTGCCGCTGTTGACTCCGGTTCTCCTCAGGAGGAAGTCCATGCGGCCATCGACATCAACATCCGCGGCCTTCAACTGATAGGTGACGCCGTAGCTGAAGGTCGCCAGAATGGTGCTGACAAACACGCCAGGTTGCCCGCCATTGGTGCCGCCATTCGTGTAGAGCACGAGGCGCGGGACACTGGCGTTGGAGTCATTGACAAAGGCGAGAATGTCCACCAGCCCATCACCATCGAAATCCGCCACCTCCGCGTTGTAGAGTTCATAGAGACTACTGAGCGTCAGGGTGGTATCGAAGACCGCCGTGCCGTGACCGCCATTCCAGCGAATGACCACGCCCGCCGTATTGCTGATAACCATATCGGCATCGCCATCCGCATCAAAGTCCCCGAGAGTGAGTGCTTGGCCCGGATAGATCACTCCGCCCGGATTGTCGAGATTTAACGTCCAGCCTTCCGTAAAGGTGCCGCTGCCATTGTTCTTCAGCACCTGGATGCGCCACCGCGGCTCGGGGCCACCGTTGTAGCGCAGGCGGCACTGGCGCACGATGTCCAGATCACCATCCAAATCCACGTCTGCCACATCACCGCAGTTGTCCACCCAGGTGATCGGCTCCGCACTATTGTAGGGCGCGCGGCTTGGCTCTGGCAGAATGGTGCGCGCCGGGGTGTTGGAAAGATTCATGACTCCTTCGCCTGAATAAACTTCCAGTTCAGGGTCCGCGTCCAAATTCACCATGACGGCGTGGACGCCATTGCCCGGAACGAACCTTCGATTGTCCGCCGAACTGCGAACATCAAAGGTTTCTGCACGGGCCAGTGGTGAGATCAGGAGTAAGCCTGAGAAGAGGTGGTGAAGTTTCATCGTAAGGATGAGTTGTGGTTAGCGGCGTTATTTGAAGTAAATTGGGTATCGGTTCTGCGAAACTAGTCGGCCCGTTCAAAGCTAAAAATACGACTTTCGATGTAGTTCATGGGCTTTTACAGGACTAGGCTAGGGACCTGTTGGAACAAATGGGGCCTGGCGACTTCAAAGTCAATTTCACATAGGCAGGGGGCGATGAATATCGATGACACCGCCTTGTTGCGCCGCCGTGAGATTCCCGAGCTGATCAGGGGAAGTCGCCGCCTGCGTCCTCGCAAAGATCTCCGCAATGGGATCGGGCCCTAAATCCTTGTGGGCACGGCCACCAGGCTCTTGGCGTCGCAGGCGTATTTCCAGGTGTCCATTCCCTCCCGTGTCGTCTTGGTGACGCGGTCCTTGTCGTAAATGTAACCGAACGACTGCACGATCTGGTTGGTGCTCGCTCCGTGGCTCACATGGGTAAGGTTCTCCGGCAGCCCGTCCGTATTGCCCGTGGAACAGCGACTCAGCGTGAACCCCGAGCCATTGGCCGGCGATCCGCCCCTATCATTCCAATACTGCTGCCCCGGCACGTCCCCGCCGGATTGGGAAATCACCGCGTAGGACCGCGACGGCAGCCCCGGCCCGCTCACGTTCAGGCCGAGGAAACGGGCATTCAGAGATGAAATTGGCGGGATCATTGCCGGGGAAACTCTCGCAAGTCCGAGGAAATGCAATCGGTTGGGCGAGGTGTGGTGAATCGCAGTTCTCAAATGTTTCGAGTGATGGTTTGTCAACTTTCGCACACCTCTCTGAAAAAATGGCGTCAAGTGAAAATTGATGCAATGGCATATTTTAAAGGAAATGCAGCGCTTGGCGGCAATCGTGGATGTCCTCTGCAAAGCTGATTTCCGAACGAGCAACGGCGCACTCACGATGTGCGGGTATGCACATGAGT